>JBHJHJ010000123.1:0-30211 GCA_050330955.1 Elainellaceae cyanobacterium
AATGCAGCGCTCCACCAGCTGCTGACCAATGGCCACCGCCTGCTCTCGGGTGGTTTTTTGGGTATTCGCCATCCAGGTCACCGCCTCATTGCCCACGAAACAGCGTTCGTACAGCCGTAGGCGGTAGCGGCGATCGCGACGATCGACGCCGCCGCTGCCGCGCATCTCGCGGGACAGATCCCGCAATTCCAAATCTGACAGGCTCTCCTGCTGCTGAATCAGCAGGGTGCAGTCCGCTAAATCTGAGAGGTCCGCCAGCAAATCGGTGGGAATGGCGTCGTCGAGGGTGGCCTCGACAGGAGGCAGGTGCCCCACCGCCTCCTGGGATAGGGTGGCCCGAATGTCGTCAAGCTGGGGCGATCGCAGGTGAATGTCCCTTTGCGGAAATGGAATTTCAATCTTGTGGCGCCGCAGGTTGGCCTCCAGCAGGTAATAGAGGTCGCTGCGCACCTGGAACTGGTGGCGTGGCTCCCGCACCCACACCAGCAGGTCAAAGTCGAGGGAGCTGTCGCCAAAGCCGCGAAACCAGAGCTGCGGTTTGGGATAGCGCAGCACCTCGGGGTGGGTATGGGCCGCTTCTAAGGCCGCTTTGCGCAGCAGCTTAATCCGGGTGCCGTAGGCGACGCCTAGGGGAATGTGCAGCCGCGAGACCGGGTGACCGTGGCTCCAGTTCACCACCTTACTTTCGATGAACTCTGAATTGGGCACGATGATGGTGACTAGGTCCAGGGTGCGAATTTCGGTGCTGCGGGCTCCGATACGCTCCACGGTGCCCACTAGATCCCCCAGATTGACAAAGTCTCCGGCTTGAATGGGGCGCTCTAGCAAAATAATCACGCCGCTAATGAAGTTATTGGCCACGTTCTGCAGACCAAAGCCGATGCCCACTCCTAAAACGCTGGCCACGATCGCTAGGGCGCTGATGTCGATGCCCGCCGCCTGGAGCAGGATAATGAGCCCCAGTGCCGTGAGGGCAATCTGCAAGAACACCGCCAGCGCCCCCTGAAGGCTGTGCTGCTCTTTCTCCGAGCTGAGCTGCGCGGTGAGAAACAGGGTCAGCGCCCTCACCAGCAGCCACAGCCCCACGGCCAAAGCCAGCAGATTCAGCGTGTCTATCAGGGAGTAGCCCTCGCCCTCCAGGGTAAAGAGGGGCTCAGTGAAGGTGCGCTCTAGCACCCCCAGCACCCGATACCGCCAGATGCGCACCTCCGGGAACTGTCCGGTGATGTAGAACAGGGCAGCGGCCCACAGCCCCACCTGCAGCACCGCCATAGCGATTTTCAAAGCCCACAGCCCCACGGCGCCGCGCTGCCTCGAGCGCGTCAGCCGCCGCTGCCACGCGCCAATGCCCAGGGAAGCCGCAACCACCAGGGCGATCGCCACCAGGCAGCGCACTAGCGCCCGCCGCCGGTAGGGCTGCGATCGCTGCTCAAGGGCGCGGTTGAGGGCGGTTTCGAGCTGGGTGGCCCAAACCCTGGCCTGCTCGCGATCGCCCACCCCCATAACCGCATCGGCGTCGGTAACGGTCAGCAGGTGGCGGCCCTGGAGCCGGAGCGTAATCAGGCCGCTGCGCTGGGACAGCCACACCCGCAGTGGTCTGGGGGAGTCCTCTGCGGCTCGGGTGGCGACGGCCTCTGACAGCAAATCCCCCGTGATGTCGGCCCGCACCTGGGCCGAGAAGTCGTCGATGCCCTCTAGATACAAAATTTCTTGGCCATCCAGCATCACGGGGGCGCGATCGCCCGAGCTTCGGTCCAAGTCGGCGGGGAGCCAGCCAATGCCAACGACGATCAGCCCCAAGCCCAGCAGGGCCAAAAACCCAATGCCTGGGGCAGATCGCCGACTCATAGCTTGTCGCGAAACGGCGTCAACGGCAGGCCTCGCACGCCAGGCTCCAGAGCAAACAGGTCTCCGGAGAAGAAGCTCTGCTCAATCTCAGCTTCACTGAGGCCCACTGAGGCGCTGGTGATATAGAGGGTCTGCAGGTCTGGGCCGCCAAAGTTGCAGGAGGTGGGGCGCTGTACCGGCATCGGAACTTTGCCCATGGGCTGCCCCTCAGGGTCGAAACGCTGCACCCGCCAGCCGTCCCACAGGGCTACCCACAGACAGCCTTCGGCGTCCACGGTGAGGCCGTCCGGGTAGCAAGACTCCGCCGTCAGGTCGACATGGACCCTGCGGTTGGCGATCGCCCCGCTGGCCGCGTCGTAGTCGTAGACGTAAATTTTCTGCAGCGGCGAATCCGCCAGGTAAAACCGCCGCTGGTCTGGGCTCCAGCCCAAGCCGTTTGAAATGGTGAGCCCGGTTTCCATGGTGTGTAGCGTGCCGTCTGGATCGTACCGGTAGAGGCTGCCGTGGGGGCCGCTATTGCACATCGATCCAAACCAAAAGCGCCCGCTGGTGTCGCACTTGCCGTCGTTGAAGCGGTTGTGGGGCCGGTCTGCCTCAACGTCTCGAATGGGGTCTATGCGCCCCGTCTGGGGATCTAGGAACGCCAGCTGATGCCGCCGCGCCATAATCAGCCGTCCGGCGGTGGTGGGGGCGATCGCCCCGACGGTCTGGCCGACGTCGTAGAACTGGGTTTCCTGAGTGGCTGGGTCTAGCCAATGGACCCGGTGGTTGTAGATGTCCACCCAGTAGAGCCGCGATGAGACCTCGTCCCAAATTGGGCCCTCACCCAGGCGGGCGCGCGCGTGCAGAATGTTTTGAACTGGGGTCATGGCTCTACTGGGCAAAGCGCGCTCAAAGATAAGTCATTGAAAGGTAGGGGACTGCAGGGCTTAGGGGCAGTCCCGATTAGAGATGTCGCCGCTGGGCATAACCGTATGACACAGAACCGCCTGCTGGATATTGATGCCCCGCAGCGTTGTGCCAAGCAGGTTGGCTTCAGTGAGGTCGGTCTGCCGCAGCAGCGCCCCAGCCCAGGCCGCGTCTTCTAGGTCAGCGCCCGTCAAATTCGCTTCAGTGAGATTGGCCTGACTCAAAAACGCTGCAGTCAGCTGGGCACCCTGTAGGTTTGCTCGGGTCAGGTTGGCTTGTCCTAGATTAGCCTTTGCGAGCTGCGCCTGGCGTAGATTGGCTCCGACTAAATTAGTGGCGTAGAGGTCGGCTCCAGTAAGGTCTGCATGGCTCAAGTTGGCATTGGAAAGTTCAGCAATCTTAACGTCAGCGCCCGCTAAGTTGGCGCCTGCCAAGTCGGCGTCAGTCAAGATACACACGGGACATTCTTTGGTGTCTAGCAGGAGGTCGACGTCATCTGCAATGTAGGCCCAGCCAGCAGCAGCAGGACCAAAAGCCGTGATCAGGCTGAGGCAAAAAGTGAATAGGGCTCGAAGCATGTCAGGTTGTGTGCGATCGCCATCTCCATCTTTACCACGGAGCGGACATTCTAGGGAGGACTCTCTCGTTAGTCCCAGTCTAGTTCAGCGCACGTTTGGGTGAACAAGACCATGGCCTCAGAGCCATGAGGAAATATTAAAAAATGTTGGCCTAATTCAATTGCGTGTTTTCTATTACGAAATGAACGCAGAAAATTTGTCACAGTTAGCTTTAGCGACGACGACGCTTAGACCGCAAAGTACTAGCGTTGCTTACTTTGGGCAGGTAATTTTCGATACCGAATCAAAGCGTCCAGAGCAAAGCGGCTATAGTTTAATCAAGAGATAAATTACCGCTGTAGCTATTACATTTAATTAAGGCTATCCCTAGAGAATAGCCCTGTCCATTTGCAACTTGGGGCCGATGACGCGTCAGCAAAGCTCAATTTATTCTCATAACTAACTCAGACTATTTCACTATCGTAATCAGTAGTTCCAGATTGCTTTCGTCAACCACCTCACACCTTCCAAGCCATGCTATCTATCGAGCTGCATTCTTTAATTCACCGCACGATCCTTCACCGTACCGTTGCCGCCGCCGCGTCCGCCATTGGCCTAGGCTTAGTCACCACGCTTGCGTTTGCCCCCAACGCGGTCGCCTCTGAGCCCACATCGGACAACAGTACCGCGGCAGACACCAGCCCCAGCGATGCTTTAGTAACCCAACCCGCTACCGCATCTACCTCAGATCTACTGGGCACTCAGCGGGACGCCATCGACATTTCAGAAGAGCCCACGCTTATCTTCACCCTCGAAGATAACGTCCTCAGCGCCCGCGAACTGATTGAAGAGAATAAGCCGGAAAATTCAAACGCGATTCACTTTCCCTTAGGAACGACGACTCGGCGCTAATCGAACGGGTCACTGACTAGGGGAGGCGTTAGTCATGGTGAGGGTCGACGTGGGGCACTAGGGAATGGGGCTTCTCTAGGCCGTGGGCCAGCATCAGTTCGCTATTCCCCATAATCTCCCTTGGGTCGCCATCCGCGATAATCTGCCCGTCGTCGAGCAGCAGCACCCGGTCGCACACCTCCAGCAAAAACTCCAGGTCGTGGGACGAAATCAGCATCGTTTCCGGGGCCCGCTGAAGAAACTGGATCAGCCGCCGCCGCGCCCTCATGTCAAGGCTAGCAGACGGCTCGTCGTAGATTACCAGCCGCGGCTGCATAGCCAGCACCGCTGCGATCGCCACCATGCGCTTTTCCCCGCCAGAGAGGTGGTGGGGGTTACGGTCAATGTAGTCGGCCATCCCCGTGATCCGCAGGGCGTCGTGAATGCGGGGGGCCACTTCCTCGGGGGCAAGGCCCATATTCTCAGGGCCGAAGGCCACATCTTCCCGCACAGTTGCGCAAAAGAGCTGGTCGTTGGGGTTCTGAAACACCAGCCCGATCTCAGGGCGAAACACGCCTGTTTTCACAGGTTTATCAAACAGGAGAACTTCTCCCCCGGTGGGCGTCAAAATGCCGCAGAGAGACATAAAAAACGTTGTCTTACCCGCTCCGTTGGGGCCGATTACGCCGACGCGCTCCCCCGCGCTCACCATCACCGAAAGCGACTTCAGAATCGGGGGATGCTCTGGGTAGGAAAACCACAGATCTTGAGCGGCGATCGCGGCGGTGGACGATTTAGATAGGGTCTGAGATGTCGGCTCTGACGGAGCAATGGAATCAGACTGAGTCATAGAGGCAAGAGAGTATAAAGACAAAAGCAATACCTGTAAAAGCCGGCTAAAACGAAATCTCTAGACCCACTAAAACCGCGGCCAGCGCAACAGTCGTCACCGTTGTCACCAGGCTCCACCTGTGGGTTAACTCGGCGTTGGCAGTCGAAAATAGGCCTGTAGCCGGGGAGTAGTCGCGGCTGCCGTAGCCCCGCAGCTTCATGGCATTGTAAATACGCTCAGACTGCTCGTAGCTGCGGATAAACAGCGTTCCAGTCAGGGATGCCAAGCGGTTGATATCTCGTAGGGAAAGGCGGTGGTGACTGTGCCTGTGGGCGCGCTCGTGGGTATGCTTGCGGGCAGCCCCAGAGGGAAATCCCCGCAGCCGCATGGCCCGCTGCATGGTCAGCAGGTTATCGGTAACCTCGAACAAATAGCGATAGGTGAGCAGGGTCATATCCGACAGCACCCTGGGTAACCCCAGCGATCGCATGGCTTTGATGGTGGTCAAAAAGGTCATGGTGCCCAGCAGCACCAGCCCGGCAGTAATAATGCACAGGAAGCGGCAGGCAATCAGCACCACGGCCACCAAGCCCTCCTGTCGCAGGGACAGTCCGCCCCCCTGCCACAGCACTGTCTCCCCTGCCTGCCAGGGCAGCAGTACCACAATCCCCAGCAGAAAAATGCCGGGGTAGCGCAGCCGCTGGCGCAGAAACGAAAGGGGCAGCCTTGAGGCGCGGTAGAGCCCCACCGTAATCACCACCATCAGCGGCAGCAGCCACAGACTCTCCACCCAAGCAAAGGCAAAAATTAAGCAGGCGATCGCCACCAGCTTGTAGCGGGGATCCCAGCGGTGAATCCAAGAGTCGAGGTGGGCATGGGCGTCGATTTGAATTTGCATGTTGAGTTTTGAGATCCAAAATTTTACCCCTTAGTCACCCGGGCCTGGTTGAGATCGCACCGGGGATAGGGGCGGTAGTCCTGCAGCATTTCTGGCTTAGTGCGCTGCAAAAACAGCACCAATATGGCGGTGAAGCCACCCTCTAGCAGCGCCAAGGGAATGTGGGCTATGGTCAGGCCGTAGATCGCCCGCTGCTCGGTCACGGTGTCAAACCCGGCTGGGATCGTGGTGACAATCAGGGCAAAGAAGATCAGGGCCGCTAGCCCCAAACCAATGGCGCCGGCCAAAAAGCCACAGAGCCCGTCAGCTAAGCGTTCGCTGAGGGATCTACGTAGCCTATGGCGGAGGGTAAACACTCGATAAGCCACCAGGGCAGGCACCCCCATCATCACGGCGTCAACCCCTAGGGTCGTCAGCCCGCCGTGGCCCAGCATCACCGCCTGAAAGAACAGTCCCACCAAAATGGCCGGGAAGGCATAGTAGCCCAGCACGGCCCCCAGCAGCCCGTTAAACACCAGGTGGACGCTGACAGGAGGAAGGGGGATGTGGATGGAGGAAGCAACGAAGAAGGCAGCGGTCAGCAGAGAGGCTTTGGGAATGCCTGAAGTCGGGTCATCCTGGCGGTTAATTTTCCGTAGGGCGTACCAGGCGACAGGGGTGGCGATCGCATAGCCCGCAGCGCAGACTTGAGCAGGGAGAATTCCGTCGGGAATGTGCATTCTTTAAGTTTCTGGGTTCGAGTGTCGCGTTCGAGTTGAGAAAAATAGCGCAGTCCCCAGGCAGCCCCAGAAGACCGAGCCAATCATCAGGCCTTTCTGCAGGGGCGAGGTCAGCTGGGCAGCGGTCACGGGTTCTCCCAGGCGGTCAGAGTCCGCCGAGACGGGCACTGACACAATGTCGCCATGGCCTGCCTGCCTCACCTGAATGTCCCAGTTCCCGGCGAGGGCGCGGTCAGGGACAAAGGTAAAGTAGCCCTGCTCGTCCGTAGTTCCGGTGGCCCAGGGTTCTTCAGGGTTGTCTGGCGCATAGATCACCACGGCAGCGTCGGTCATCGGCTCACCCGAATCGTAAGCCGCTTTGACCTGGAGGGACTGGGCCGGTTCAACCACCAGGTCCACCCCATGGGCGATCGCCGCCTGCCCGCTGAGGGACGCGGTAATTAGCGCCCCCAGCAAACTCCCAGATAAGTGGATGGCGCAGCGTCTAATTGTAAATTTGCTGAGCATGGATTGAATTTGACCCTAGCTTTCCTGGTGGGTGTGCTGTGCCGACGCTTCAGCGCAGTGGCCTTCACCCACGTGGCCTAGGCCCACTAGGGCCTCTTCTAGGGTGCTGTAGTCCTGGGGCGACAGGGCCTGCTCTAGCTCCGCTTGATCAACATCTAGTTCCCCATTGCTCGCTAGAGCGGCAAACGGCTCAAAGCCCACTGCCCCGGTATTGATGGAGTCATCCGCTGGGGCGTCGCCATCGCCAAAGACGTGGTCAAAGTGGAACGTGGCTTCGACATCGGCCTGCTCCCCCGATTGCAGAATCCCTTTGCGGGCGTCACCCACGAACTCACCACAGGTGTAGGTGTACTCCGGATCGAGCCGCAGGGTAAACGGAATCGTTTCACCGTCCTTGGCAGCGGTTCCCACCATCATCAGCGTACTGCCCTCGGATGGCCCAGAGGTGGCAGGCGCCATATTCCATGAGAGGGCGTCATACTGGCCCGCAGGTGCCGTGACAGACTCGACGAGGACTGGAGCAGCCTCCTCATCTCCTTCGGCTAAGTCCACCGTGGTCTCTTTCGAAACCTGAGCCGCCGGGCTAGCGCTAATTTCTTTATCCACATCAGGGTCGTAGGCGGAATCGGTTTGATACGCTTTGAGGTCAAACAGCGTCACGTACAAGTGCTCGAAGTCAATCTGCCAGCCGTCTTTGCTGACAAAACCTTGACGCACAAAGTCTTCACCGTTGGCGCGAAATTCAAGGGTTCCGGTCTCCGTTGAGTCGGTGGAGTCGGCTTGAGGCGCGACTTCAGAATCTGACTGAGCACAGCCCGCTGCTAGCCCGGCCAGACCGATAGCGATCGCAACCATGCGGGACATACTGCACCGGAATCCAAACAATGTTCTCATTAGCTTCTCTAGATTGATTATAGGTAGAGCGGACCGCCATCGCCGGAGCAATTTCTCCGCTGTAATGTAACGACGGCGCTGGAGGGGGCACAAATTAAGCGGGGCCGAAGAGGCGTAGATCGTAAATATTACGAAAGCTTAAGCTGACGCGCCGTCTGTCCACGGTTTATAGAACTTCACTTTCCGAACAAATTCAATCCTAGTGGGGGGGATAATTGGTGAGCTTTTAAGGCCCGCTTAAGGATTGGGGGAGGTGAATCGGCTGTACGCTGGCCAAAACCCACCCTCAAGGGGTTTGCAGATCCCTGACCTGCAGGACCAATATTGCGGTCATCTGAGTTGCGGTCATCTGGGTTGCGGTCATCTGGCGATCGCGCCTCTGAACACCCACGGCGGTCCTACGTTGACAGCGTTGTACCATAGGCTTTAATAGATATAGCGTTAAGCCCCGCTAAAGCTTGGCAAATAAACGCTACATTTGCAATACGCTTCCTCCCTCTGCAGGATTGTGGTAACGGCCAGGTCTTCCGCATCTCCAACGCCTCCTGCACGGGCTTAACGCACTGGCTCAATTTGAGTTATCGTCATTTCTACAGGCACACGATGGTCTCCCAGCTCTCTTGCTTGCGCTCCCCCACCCCGCGTCATCTCCACGTGATTGACGGTCAAATTCAGGTTTTCACTTCGGCCTACCGCAGCTTCTTCACAGACGTCATGGCCCAAGCGCTGCGGGCCGCAGGGCAAGGCACATCGGTTCTCGTTGTGCAGTTTCTCAAAGGGGGAATTGCCCAGGGGCCAAAGCACCCCGTTCAGCTCGGCCAGAACCTAGACTGGCTCCGCTGTGACCTCACCAGGCGCATCGACACGCTTCAACCCGATAAAACGGTTGAGGCTGATGACCTCAATGCGCTGCGGGATCTCTGGGGTCACACGCAGTCCGTTGTGCGGCAGGGCCGCTACTCCCTAGTGGTACTCGACGAGCTCAGCCTGGCAATCAAATTCAATCTTGTCTCCACAGACGAAGTCCTCATATTCTTGAAGCAGCGACCGCCCCATGTAGACGTCATATTGACTGGTCCAGAGGTGCCTGACGCCATTTTGCAGGTGGCAGACCAGGTAACCCAGCTCCGACGCAACCACCGCGCTTAGCCCGGGGATCTAGAGGGATCTCAATTAAGGCCATGATGGGCAGTTTTGTCAAAAGCCGCCTTTAGCCTGACCAACTCGCTACGGACAGTACACCAACCCACATCGGGGTTTTTACCATGATTAAAAATGATGCCTGGATTACCAAAATGGCTGAATCGGGGATGATTAGTCCGTTTGAGCCCGCCCTTGTGCGGCGGCTTTCATCTGACGCCGTCCCTGGGGAAATGAGGCCTGTCATCAGCTACGGCCTCTCGTCCTACGGCTACGACATCCGGCTCTCCCCCTCAGAGTTTCGCATCTTCCGCCACATTCCCGGTACGGTCGTGGATCCAAAGTGCTTTAACCCCGCCAACCTGGTGCAAACCGAGCTGCACCAAGACGAACAGGGGGAGTTCTTCATCTTGCCCGCCCACTCTTACGGGCTAGGGGTTGCCCTAGAGCACCTGAGCATCCCTGAAAATATCAGCGTGATCTGCATCGGCAAAAGCACCTACGCCCGCTGCGGCATCATTGCCAATCTGACCCCGGCAGAGGCGGCGTGGCGGGGCCATTTGACCCTGGAGTTCTCCAACTCCTCTAGCGCCGACTGCCGGATTTACGCCGGGGAAGGCATCGTGCAGCTGCTATTTTTTGAGGGGGAGCCCTGCGAGGTGAGCTACGAGAAGCGGCGCGGAAAATACCAGGACCAGCCCCAATCGGTGACCTTGGCCAAAGTTTAGCAATAGGGTGTAGTGATGCAGTCCATGCAGCCCATTCTCGACGTTCACAACCTAACGAAAGCCTACGGCGATCGCCTCGCCTGCGATCGCGTCTCCTTCGACCTCTACCCCGGCCAGGTGCTGGGCATTATCGGCGAGTCGGGCTCAGGGAAAACCACCCTGCTGCAGAGCCTCGCCAGACAGGTTCCCCTCGACGGCGGCATCCTGCGCTACCGCGATCGCGCGGGCAGCTGGCTCGATTTGCGCGGCCTCCCCGACCCCCAGCACCGCCGACTGATGCGCACCGAGTGGGGCTTTGTGCAGCAGACCCCCCGCGACGGGCTGCGAATGCGGGTGACAGCGGGGGCCAATATCGGGGAGCGCCTGCTGGACGTGGGGGTGCGGCACTATGGCCACATCCGCGCTGAGGCCGCTCGCTGGCTCGACCAAGTCGAGATTCCAACCGCCCGCATCGACGATTTGCCCAGCACCTTCTCCGGCGGGATGCAGCAGCGGCTGCAGCTTGCCCGCATTCTAGTGACCCAGCCCCGACTGGTGCTGATGGACGAGCCGACGGGGGGGCTAGACGTGTCGGTGCAGGCGCGGCTGCTGGATTTAATTCGCTCCCTGGTGCAGTCGCTCGATTTAAGCGTGATTTTGGTCACCCACGACATTGGCGTGGTGCGGCTGCTCGCAGACCGGTTGATGGTGATGCAGCAGGGACAGGTAGTGGAGTCGGGTCTAATGGATCAGGTGCTAGACGACCCGCAGCACGCTTATACGCAGCTGTTGGTCAGCGCTACCCTAGTCCCGTAGAAATAAGCGGCTCGCCAGAATTGGCATGGGAAGGGCATTCAGCGCTACAGTTCGCACTCAGAGGCGTAGCGCGTCCAATCTGAACGAGATAGCGTCCTGCCGCAAACGACGGGTTTGCGCACAAGGCTTTCGCTCTGAGCGCTCCCGCTCTCGTCCCTCCCATAGGCCACGTAGCTAAAGACCAGCAGGGGCATTCCTAGCGGCACCGCCAGATATTCACTCAGCGTATACGTCGCTGGCACCGCCTCTAAGGTCACTTTCGACGCGCTGAGGGCAATACCATTCTTGGTCAGCGTGCTGTAAGTGAAGCCCTGCTGAAGCTGCTGGGCCAAAGCCTCCCCCAACTGTTCAGGAAAATAGTCCACCTCTAGCGCGATGGGGGAATCACCGGCGTAGATGATTTTCTCCTGCCAGTAAACCTGCACGTTAGAATCTGGTAGCGCCAGCTTCCGCTGCAGATCAGGCGACGCTTCAATCCGCTGGAATCTTAGAGATTGCACCCGTCCCACGTAGCCTTGATTCTTGAGGGCAACGTCAAACTGCATCAGCGGGTTCGACATCGAGAAGCTGATCTTCTGGCGACCGCTCACAAAGATGCCTTTGCCCCGCTGGGTGGTCACAAAGCCCTGCTGAGTGAGGTTGGCGATCGCCCGCCGAATGGTGGTGCGGCTGACGCCGAAGGTTTCTCCCAGATCAAATTCGCTGGGGAGGCGCTCTCCCGCTTCGTACCGCCCTGCTTCAATCTCCGCCCTGAGCTTTTCTGAAATAGTGATATGCAGCGGAGGGTCGGCGCTCTGTCCGCTCGGAACCATAGATAATGACGCCATCTTCGGAAATTACCTTAGACATCGTACTTGGGAAACAGGGCGTTGGGCTACGGCGATGCATTTCGAAAGGACATGGCAGGGCCGTGTCCCTACGCGATCGCCCCCACCGGCTGAAACCGCGTTACCTTGAATAGGCTGGTATCGTGGGGCGTGCGGCCCGCCACCGCCAAATCCGCCAGCATCTTGCCCAACAGCGTCGTGAACTTGAACCCGTGCCCTGAGAAGCCTGCCCCGATGACCACGTGGGGGAAGTTCGGATGCTGGTCCACGATGAAATCTTTATCCGGCGTCAGGGTATAGAGGCAGCGGCGGGTGCTGAGCAGCGGCCCTGCGGCCCCTGGAATGTACTGCTGGGCAAAGCGGCGAATGCGCTCGGTCCAGTCTTGGCTGGGGGTGTAGTCCACCTCGCCGGGGGTGGTGACCGTGGGCCAGCCGTAGAAGGTGGTAATCTTGACGCCCAGGCTGGGGTCTTCGTGGGGAATGCCGTAGGGCATTTCGCCGTAGTCGCCGTTCATGTGGGCAAAGAATACGGGGAAGCGCCCGGGGGTGAAGTCGGCAGGTGAGTCGGGCTGGTAGAAGCCGAGCTGGCAGGGCATGATCTTCAGCGGCAGATCGATGCCCTGCTCCGCCAGCAGACCTTTGGCCCAGCTCCCGGTGGTGAGCACCAGGCGATCGCCGCTGAAGGTTTCTGTCGCGGTTTGCACTTCGACGACACTGGATGAGGGCGTGATTTTAATCACAGGGGTCTGGTCTAGGATTATGGCCCCTTGCGCTTGAGCGAGCCGCAGATGGGCCAAGACGCAGCGCGAGGCCCGCAGCAGCCCCGAGTCAGCGTGGAACAGGCCTTCCATGCCGTCTTCGAGGGCGAACTGCGGGTAGCGCCGGGAAATCTCGGCCCGACTGAGGTGCTCGTAGTCTAGACCTGCAGCATCCATGCTGCCTTTGAGCGCCTTGAAGGTGTCTACGTCTGGGAAGCCAAAGTCTAGGCCGCCGGTCTTGACGTAGAGCTGCTCGCCAGCGGCTTCCTGCAGGGCAAACCACAGGGGATAGGCTTCCCGCATCAGGTCAACATAGATGGGATTGTCGTAGGTGTAACGGATTACGCGAGAGTAGCCGTAGGAGCTGCCCTTTTGGTGATTGACCTCAAACTGCTCTAGCAGCAGGACGCGCTGCCCCGCCTTGCTGAGATAGTAGGCCGCAGCGCTGCCCACGCCTCCTGCCCCCACCACAATCGCATCAAAATGTTGACCCATGCTGAATGCCCCCTCTTGAGTTGCTATGCAAGCGCTACAGACCGACCGTCTACCGGGCGATCGCCTCTTCAGGCATTGTTTCCCGCGCCGCCAGCTTCCCGCTTTCAATCATCGCTAGCTCCTGGCTTAGGCCCCGGTAAAGGCTGTAGCACATTACCAGCAGCACAACCGCAAAGGGTAACCCCGTGGTAATCGCCGCCGTTTGCAGCGCCTGCAGGCCCCCGCCCAGCAGCAGGACTGCCGCCACAACGCCCTCAGTCACTGCCCAGAACACCCGCTGGGGAACTGGGGAATCGAGCTTGCCGCCGGAGGTAAGGCTGTCTACGACCAGGGAGCCTGAATCTGACGAGGTGACAAAGAAGACCACAACCAGGACAATGCCCACAAAAGAGGTGATGGCCGTCAGGGGAAGCTGCTGCAGCATGACGAACAGAGCCGTTGCCACGTTCTCATCCACGGCGCCGCTAATCGTGCCCTGCAGCTCACCCAACTCCATGGACATGGCCGTGCCGCCAAATACAGACATCCACAGGAAAGTGAGTATAGAGGGCAGCAGCAGCACGCCTAGAATGAACTCGCGCACGGTGCGCCCTTTGGAGACGCGGGCAATGAAGATGCCTACAAAAGGGGACCAGGAGATCCACCAGCCCCAGTAAAAGACGGTCCAGCTATTCTGCCAGGCGCCCTCGCTGAAGGTCTCGGTCCAAAAGCTGAGGGTGGGCAGCGAAGCCACGTAGTACCCCGTCACCTGCACAAAAGTGCCTAGGATGAACAGCGTCGGCCCCACCAGCAGCACAAAGGTCATCAAAACAGCGGCCAAAATCATGTTCAGCTCGCTCAGACGGCGGACGCCCGCGTCTAGGCCAGAAACCACCGACGCGGTGGCAAAGCCGGTGATGATGGCGATTAGACCCACCTGAACCGGAACGCTGATCGGCAAGCCCGCCAAGAAGTTGAATCCGGCGTTGACCTGCTGCACGCCAAAGCCGAGGGACGTGGCTAAGCCAAACAGCGTAGAGGCCACGGCCAAAATGTCAATGGCGTTACCGGGCCAGCCATAGATACGATCGCCCAAGAGGGGATAGAACACCGACCGAATGGTCAGGGGTAGGCCCCAGTTGAAGGCAAAGAAGGCCAGCGCTAAGCCTACCAGAGCGTAGATGCCCCAAGCGTGGAGGCCCCAGTGAAAGAAGGTGATGCCCAAAGCCTGCTGCGCCGCATCTTGGGACATGGGCTCGATGGTCCCCAGCAGAGCGGGCGGGGATTGAAAGTGAAAGATGGGCTCTGCCACGCTCCAAAACATCAGGCCGATGCCCATGCCCGCGCTGATCAGCATGGCGATCCAGGCGAAGGTGGGGAAATCGGGCTTAGCGTTTTGGCCGCCTAAGCGAATTTTGCCAAACTTGCTGAAGGCCAGAATGACGGCTATTCCCAGATAGAGGCTAACGGCGAGAATCAGAAACCAGCCCATGGCGTTGGCAATGAAGGTCTGAATGGCGCCAAAGGCCGTTTCCGCAGGCTCTTGGAAGACTAATGTGACAATAACGAACAGGAGAATGAGTCCGGCGGAGACCAAAAACACCTCGGGGTGGAAGTCAAAGCCAAAGCGGGTAATGTTGCGATCGCCCGGCTGACGTCCACTGCGAGAAACGCTCTGTGGCCCAAAGGCATCTTGCCCCTGAGCGACAGGATCTTGATGAGTCATGGATAATGCTTGCTCCAGATAAATAGCACTTTGTAAGCTAAACCGATGGACGTTACGCCTGCTTGCAGACAGCAGCAACGTCAGCGGTACACCTGTGAACCACTCTGTGGGAAAACCTGAAGGAATGCAAGTTCTGCACGTATAGGCAATTAGCGTAAGCCGGGAGCTGGCAGGCATCTGTCTTCAGCGATACCGTTGTTACGACATGTCTTGTAACGTTAATTCTTCACAATAGATTGGTTCTGCATAAGTGCGTAGCCATAGCTAAACGACATCAGCAATCCAGCGCTTCACGCCTCTAGGAAAATGGGCACCGATATCGCAATTTGCTTAGCCCTTTCCGAGCTGCTTGCTGAATACCTATAGATTTAAATAGGTTTTTTAAGGAGATTTAAAAATTGTCAAACAGAAGACATTTTTGAGTCATGCGCGAGCTTTACGCTCTTAATCCATAACTTGTAATTACAAGTTTAAAGCCATAGCATCCATCGGTTTAAGTCGTCAGCCTCGGCGGAGCACTTGCAGCCCGCCGAGGCAGATTTCCTGATAGCGGTTTCGCTCGAAATCAGCGACTCAAACCGGTTTCCTTCAGTTGGCTTATCGTCGTTACCTGCTCAACGAGGTGCAGTGTGAATCCTCAAAATACCGTTGCCACTCGTTCTTATGTCTCTACAGCGCGCAGCTCTCATCAGACATCAGAACTCAATTTCCCCTCGTCCCCACCGCCTCATCTGTCCTCGCCGCAGCGCGGTTTACCGGCGGAGGCCTACAGCAGCGATCGCTACTTTGAACGGGAGCGGCAGACGGTGTTTAGCCAGTCCTGGGTTTGCGTCGGACTAGCGTCCGACCTGCCCAACCCCGGCGACATTTATCCTACCGAAGTGGCGGGTATTCCCATTGTCTTAGTGCGCGATCGCCGGCCACAAGACGGGCCGTCTGAGCGGAGAAAGCTGCGGGCTTTTCACAATGTCTGCCGCCACCGGGGACTGCAGCTTGTCAGCCAGTCTTGTAATGTGCAGGGCAGTCTCCGCTGCCCCTACCACTCTTGGACCTACAAGCTAGACGGCACTCTCAAAAATACGCCCCACTTTGGGGGCTATTACCAAAACACTTATGCGGGATTCGATCGCATCGACAAAGGTCTCGTTCCCATCCGCTGCGAACAGTGGCTAGATCTAGTTTTTGTCAATCTGTCGGGGGATGCTCCGCCCCTAGCGGACTACCTCAAACCCGCGATTGATCGATGGGCCGGCTATGATCTTGAGCTGCTGCGCCGCGAGCCCAAAGAGGTCACGCTAGCGTGCAACGCCAACTGGAAGCTGGCGGTGGAAAACTTCTCGGAAAGCTACCACCTGAGCTGGGTTCACCCCTCGCTCAACGGCTGCTCCCGCATGGAAGACCACTTCGGCTTTGACATCGGCGACACCCACGTCGGCCAGGGGAGCCTGCTGTACAAGAGCGGGGTGGTTGAGGGGCGATCGCTGCCCCAGTTCCCCGGGTTAGCGGCGTTGAATAAACAAACCATTGCAGAGTATATCACCGTGTTCCCAAACCTAATGCTGGGGGTCCATCCCGATTACTTTTTGGTGTTTCTAGCTAACCCCCTGAGCCACGACCGGACTGCAGAGCGGATGGTGTTTTACTTTGTGGGCGATGCAGCTATGGCACCGGAAAATGAAGCCCTGCGCCACCTGCCCATTGACCTCTGGAAGCTGACCAACGACGAAGACATCGAAATGATTGAGCGTATGCAGGCGGGACGGCGATCGCCCAGCTTTGACGGCGGCTGCTTTTCCCCTGCGCTGGAGCAGCCGGTGTATCGCTTTCAGCAAAAGGTGGCGCAGATGGTTAATTCATAATTGTTGCCCCGCTAACACCTGTTGCAATCCCCCCGCCTTCCGGCATCCCCCTTTGTAAGGCTACCGTGTACACACATCTTGGCTATGAGTCCTAAATGTCGCTTTACCCCCCTTAGTCCCCCCTTAGAAAGTGGGGAAACCTGGGTTCTCCCCCTTTCTAAGGGGGAGTTAGAGGGGGTAAGACCGACTTGTGTATACACCGTAGCCTTTGTAAGGGGGGCAGGGGGGATCCCTACGCTAAATCGACTCAACGAAATTTTTTTGGGCCTCAGTCATAGTCCCATCAATCTTCCAAAATCCCCACACCCAAAACCATGAAACCCAACGCCTCCGTCGTCATCATCGGTGCCGGCATCGTCGGCTGCAGCGTCGCCTACCACCTAGCCAAGCTGGGCTGGAAAGATATGCTCGTCGTCGAGCAAGGGCCGCTATTCGCCACCGGCGGCTCCACCTCCCACGCCCCCGGTCTGGTGTTTCAGACCAATCCATCCAAGACCATGACTCAGCTCGCCCAATACACCGTCGAGCTTTACAGCCAGCTGAGTACCGACGAAGGCCCGGCCTACTACCCAGTGGGCGGCGTCGAGGTGGCCTACACTGAAGCCCGACTGCAGGAGCTAAAGCGCAAGCTAGGCTGGGCCAAGTCTTGGGGAATCGAGGGGGCCTGTTTGCTCTCGCCAGAAGAGGTGAAGGCCAAGGTGCCTCTGATTGACGAGGGCAAGGTATTGGGCGGCTACTACGTGCCCAGCGACGGTATTGCCAAGGCGCTGCGAGCCGCAGAGGCGATGGCCAACGAGGCTCAGGGGGCAGGTGCCGCGGAATTTTACGGGGAAACAACCGTTACGGATATCGAGGTGGTGGCGGGGAGCGTCAGGGCCGTGGTCACCGACAAAGGCCGCATCGAAACGCCAAAGGTTCTGGTGTGCGCCGGAATTTGGGGACCGCGCATTGGCCGCATGGTGGGGGAAGTGATTCCCCTGACGCCCGTGCAGCACCAGTACGTGAAAACCGGCCCCATTCCCGATCTCGCCGCTGCGGCAAGCGAGGTGGAGCTGCCCATTATCCGCCACCAGGACCACGCCATGTACTTCCGCCAGCACCAGGACTGCTGGGGTATCGGGTCCTACCAACACGATCCCCTTTTGGTGGACCCGGACAATATCCTGCCCTACGCTGAAGCGCCCGTGATGCCGTCGGTGAAGCCGTTTACCGAAGAGCATTTTGTCCCGGCCTGGAAATCCACCAAGGAACTCTTTCCCGCCCTCGCCAACGCCGAGCTGACCTACAAGATCAACGGCATGTTCTCCTTCACCCCCGACGCTGGCCCAGTGATTGGGGAATCCAGCAAGGCAAAAGGCTTTTGGGTGGCGGAAGCGGTGTGGGTGACCCACGGGGGCGGCGTCGGCAAGGTGGTGGCGGATCTGCTGACCAATGGCGTCACCAGCTTCGACCTGCACGAGGCCGACATCCACCGCTTCCCGCTGGTGTGCCAGAGCGCCGACTACATCACCCGAGCTGGGGCGCAGCAGTACGACGAGGTGTACGACATCATCCACCCCCTAGACCAGCAAACCCATTCAAGGGAGCTGAGGGTCAGTCCCTTCTACCCGCGGCTGAAGGATCTCGGAGCGCAGTTCTTCTTCAGCGCCGGGTGGGAGCGGCCCCAGTGGTTTAAGGCTAACGTCGCCCTGCTGGAAGACTACATCATTCCCCAGCGGCAGGGGTGGGAGGCCCGCAACTGGTCGCCAATTCAGAGGGCGGAGCATTTGGCGACTCGCGATCGCGTTGCCCTATACGACCTCACACCCTTTGCCAAGTTCGAGGTCACGGGGCCTGGGGTAGTGGCCTACCTGCAAAATCTCTGCGCCAACAACGTCGATAAGCCCGTGGGCAAGGTGATCTACACTGCCATGTTGGATACCAATGGCGGCATCAAGTGCGATCTGACGGTGAGCCGCCTCGGACCCGAGAAATACTGGGTGGTGACCGGCGGCTCGGTGCACGGCCACGATCTGGCCTGGATGCGGAGTCACCTGCCAGAGGATGGCTCGGTCCAAATCCAGGACGTTTCATCGAACTACTGCTGCGTGGGGCTGTGGGGTCCCCAGGCTCCAGCAGTGCTGAGTCCCTTAACCTCCACCGATGTCTCGAAGGCCGCCTTTAAGTTCTTCACCCATCAGTCTTTCTACATCGGCACCATCCCCGTCCTCGCCTCCCGGGTCTCCTACGTCGGCGAAGACGGCTGGGAGATCTACGCCCACACGGAGTCGGGGCTGATGCTGTGGGACTTGCTGTGGGACGCGGGCCAGGACTACGGCATCATCGCCGCTGGCCTGGGGGCCTTTGAGACCCTGCGGCTGGAGAAGGGGATGATGCTGTGGGGCAGCGATATCCACACGGAGACCGACCCCTATGAGGCGGGTCTGGGCTTTGCGGTGAAGCCGGACAAGGAAGACTTCATCGGTAAAGCGGCGCTGCTGCGGCGTCAGGAGTACGCCAGCCGCAAGCTCTGCTACTTGACCCTGGACGACCCGGCGGCGGTGGTGATGGGTAAGGAGCCGGTGCTGGCCGAGGACGGCAAGGTGCTGGGCTATGTCACCAGCGCGGGCTATGGCTATAGCCTGGGGCGCTGCGTGGCCTATGCTTATTTGCCGCTAGGCTATGCCGCGGCAGGAACGGCGGTGAGCGTAGAATATTTTGGGCAGCGGCTGGGGGCTACTGTTAGAGAGAAGCTCTTGTAACGCTATTTACATAGAAGAACTGCACAAAAGATATTCTTGCTGCTAGATACAGCGCAGAGATCCCCCCAACCCCCTTATAAAGGGGGTGACCGGAGGTCGGGGTATCAAAAGACGCACAAGAAATACTCTCTTTGCGTAAGTCTTGTCAACAGAGGACTAATGCCATGAGAATCATCGCCCTAGAACTGCTATTCGTCCTGCTGTGGAGTTCAGGCTTCATCGGTGCAAAATATGGCCTGCCCTACACCGGCACATTCACGCTGCTGTTTATTCGCTACGTCTTCGTCACGCTGCTGCTGGGGTTGTGGCTGCGCTACCGCAGGCAGCTTCGCTTCAAAAGCTGGGCTGCGGTGGGTCGCTCCGCCATCGTCGGGCTTTTGGCTCACGCCATCTGGCTCAGCGCCGTCTTAGGCGCGATCGACCTGGGGGTGTCCCTGTGGATTGTGGCCTTGATCACGGCGCTTCAGCCCATGGCCACCAGCGTCCTGTCGGGGCCGCTCTTGGGGGAACCGGTCTCCCCTATGCAGTGGGTGGGTATGGCGGTTGGCTTAATTGGGGTAGTGGTGGTGATTGCGGCAAAGATTGGGGCCCAGACCGACGTCTCCTGGCTCGGTTACGGCTTGCCCTTTGTCTCTACCATCAGCCTCACCCTGGCGACCCTCTACCAGCGCCACATCAACCGCCGTCAAGACGGCCTCACCCTACCCGTCATTCCCAGCCTATTTGTCCAGGCGGCAGCGTCAGCGATCGCCCTCTACCCCCTGGCTGCGTGGGAGGGCCTCCAAGTGCAGTGGACCGCCCCGTTTATTTTCGCCCTGCTCTGGCTGGCCCTAGTGCTCTCCTTAGGCGCCTACGGCCTGATGCTGAAGCTGCTGGAATACCGCACCGCGACGCGGGTCTCCAGCCTGATGTATCTGTCGCCGCCCGTCACCCTGGTGCTGGGCTTCTTGGTGTTTGGCGATCGCCTCTTTTGGCAGGACGGCATTGGCTTAGTGGTCACGGCCCTTGGCGTGGGCTTGGTCTACCAGGGCGAGACGGCTGAGGTGCCCTCTCGGGCCAACAATTTGAGCAGCCGGATGCCTTAACCTTTCCTCCCAACTTTCCATCATGACCCTCAGCGTCTTCGACATCTTTAAGGTGGGCATCGGCCCCTCTAGCTCCCACACCGTCGGGCCAATGAAAGCCGCACGGCGCTTTGCCCAGGGGCTCGCTACCGATGAACTGCTCTCCCAGGTTCACCGCATTCGAGCCGACCTCCACGGCTCTCTGGGGGCCACGGGTCGAGGCCACGGCAGCGATCGCGCTGTGCTGCTGGGGCTAGAGGGGGAAACCCCCGAGGCGGTGCACCCCGACCTAATGGCTGGGCACCTGCAGCGCATCCGCACCACGGGATCGCTGTGGCTGCTGCGCAAGCGCGCCGTTCGCTTTACGGAAGCTGAGGACCTCAACTTTCACTGGAAGCCGCTGCCGTTTCACCCCAACGGCATGGTGTTTACCGCCTTTGACTCGGCAGGCGCCATCCTCAAGTCACAGACATACTATTCCGTTGGCGGCGGTTTTGTCGTAGATAAGGCTGCCGCCAGCATTGAACAAAATCAACTGGGTGAGCCCGCCCCTCTCCCTTTCAGGAGCGGCAGGGAGCTGCTGCACCTTTGCCAGCGCGATCGCTGCTCCATCAGTGAGGTGATGCTGGCCCACGAAAAGAGTTGGCGATCGGAGGCGGCGATTCGGACCGAGCTGCTGCAGCTTTGGGGCGTGATGCAGGCCTGCGTGGCGCGGGGCTGCCGCAGCGAGGGGACGCTGCCGGGGGGGCTGCGGGTAAAGCGCCGGGCCGCCGAGCTCTATCGCTGCCTCAGCAGCCGGTCCAAAGCGGCTGAATCTGAATCCCTCGCCGTGTTGGATTGGGTGAACCTATATGCGCTGGCGGTGAATGAAGAAAACGCGGCGGGGGGACGGGTGGTGACGGCACCCACCAACGGCGCGGCTGGCATCGTTCCGGCGGTGCTGCACTACTACCGGCGGTTTTGCCCCGGGGCAAGCGACGACGGCGTGGTGCGCTTTTTGCTGGTGGCGGGGGCGATCGCCATCCTCTATAAGGAAAACGCGTCGATTTCGGGGGCGGACGTGGGCTGTCAGGGGGAGGTGGGGGTGGCCTGCTCGATGGCGGCGGGGGCCCTAGCGGAGGTATTGGGAGGGACGCCAGAGCAGGTGGAGAATGCGGCGGAGATTGGCATGGAGCATAACTTGGGCCTCACCTGTGACCCCATCGGGGGGCTGGTGCAGGTGCCCTGCATTGAGCGCAACGCCATAGGGGCGATGAAGGCCATCAATGCGGCTCGTATGGCGCTGAAGGGGGACGGGCAGCACTGCGTTCACCTAGATCACGTGATTAGGGCGATGCGTGATACGGGGGCGGATATGCATGAGAAGTATAAGGAGACGGCTCGGGGGGGGCTGGCGGTTAACGTGATTGAGTGTTAGCAGTGCCTGTTCTGGGTTTAAGGGTTTGATTATTTCCGAAGGGTGCCGTTACCCACGGTAAAACCCGAAGAATAGCCTGTTTCAGCTCCCCAGCGATCGCCAATCCCCCGAGAAGATAAACGAGGCCCAGTAGTAGGGATGCGCGTACTCCGGCGTCTGCATCAGCTCTAGCTGCGTCTCCCGTAGCGCTTCGCTGCGGCCCTGCCCCGCTTGCAGCCGCTGGTAGTAGCGGGTCATTAGCTCGGCGGTGCCGTTGTCGCTCACCTGCCACAGACTCATCAACAGGCTTTCGGCCCCGGCAATCACAAAGGCGCGGCGCAGTCCGTAGACCCCTTCGCCGTTGGCCACGTCCCCAAGGCCCGTGTCGCAGGCGGAGAGCACAACCAGGTCGGTGCCGTAGAGGTCGAGCTGGGAGGCTTCGAGGGCGGTGAGGACGCCGTCTTCGCTGCCGCTTTGGCGGGGGGTGAAGCCGGCGAGGGCGAGGCCGGAGCGCAGGAGGGGGTTTTCGTTGTTGATGGGGCGACTAGCGGGGCGGGTACTGGAAACGGTGGGTTCCAGGGTGATGCCTCGAGGATCTGGTGGCGGCACGAATTCCGCATCTTCAAGGAAGAAGCCATGGGTGGCGATGTGGAGGATGCTGGGGGCGCCCATCTGTTTGAGGGCGTTTTCGGTGGCGTCGTTTTGGGTGAGGAGGGTGAGGTTGGGAAAGAGGGGGGCGATCGCGTCGGCCTGTGGCCATAGCCGAGGACAGCGCCGGTAGGGCGTAGTCAATGCCGTTCATGTTGCTGAGGCTGAGGCCTAGGCGTAGGGCTCGGGGGGCGAAGGAGGCCACGTCGGTGCGGTTCGCAACCTCTCCGGTGCCGTCTACGATAAGCTCTTGAGCCAAGGAACGAATGACCTCTTTGGAGAGGATGGCGTTGCCGGGGGCGCGGCGCATCAGTTCTACAATGTCGATGCGCTCCACCCAAGCCTCATAAAGCCGCGATCGCGCTTTGGTGTCGTACATCATGATGCGCGCAGTGAGGGCAGCGGTCAGCGCCCCGGCGGACCCGCCAGTGATGACGTCAATGACGTATTCGGGCTCGTTGGGCTTGCGGGTGCGGTTGAGGTATTCCAGCGCATACAGCAGCTCTGTCATGACTCCGGCTTCGTAGCTGCCCAGAGAGGCCCCTCCGGCAATTACAAGGGCGATGTTGCGGCGTGGTGGCATGGCTCCCTCTCCTACATCAAGCGCGTCGCTCCCTAACTTACCAGCGTTTGGGACCAGTGCGTTAGCAACCCTCCCTACCTCGAAGGAGGTCAGCTCTAGCGCTCAAATGATATGCAAGGAGTCAGTCCCCTACGCGCTGCTTTTAGAATGCACGTTACTCTGATCGCTGGCACCTACCAGCCCCAGCGCTGCGGCGTTGCTCACTACACCCAACGACTGCGCCAAGCGCTGTATCGACGAGACATTTACACCACCGTGCTCACTACCCATGAAGCCGCCAATAACCTAGGCGATCGCTCGAACGTTAACATCAAAGGCGCCGTCAAAGATTGGTCGCTGCCCCAGCTTCTCCCCCTGGTTCGCGTCATTCTCGCCACCCCCACAGACATCCTCCACATCCAGCACGCGGCGGGGAGCTACCGCTTTGAGCGATCGCTTTTTCTCCTGCCCCCACTGCTGCGCGCCCTGGGCTATCAGCCCCCGCTGGTGGTGACCCTGCACGAGTACGGCTGGTGGGAATGGCAGCCCAAATGGCTCCCGGCCCAACCGCTGGAGTGGCTAAAGCAGTCCGGACAGCGACGCGGCTGGTGGGACCGAGAAGACGGCTTTTTGATTACGGGAGCCCAGGCTAGCATTGTCACTAATCCTGAAGCGGCGGACGTCCTACGGGATCGCTTGCCCCACCACTCCCCGCGCTTCATTCCCATTGCCGCTAACGTCGGCGTTGCGGCAGCGGCTGAAATGAATCAGGGCGGACTGAGGTCATCGCTGCGATCGCGCTTGAGCTGGCCCCAGGACGCCAAAGTCGCTGCCTTCTTCGGCTTTCTCCACCCCACCAAGGGTCTAGAAACCCTGCTGAGCGCGTTTCAGCAGGTACAGCAGCGGTGCCCGCAGGCGAGACTGCTGATTCTGGGTGGGGTGCGCAGCTTAGCCCTGGGGGATGAGGCCGACTGGTACTGGGAGCGGCTGCACGGACTAGCGCGAGATGCAGGACTGGCCGACCACGTGGCTTTCACGGGCTACCTTGAGGCTGAAGCCGTATCCGCCCATCTTCTGGCCGCAGATATGGGGGTTCTGCCGTTTAACCACGGCGTCACCCTCAAAAGCGGCTCGCTGCTGGCGCTGCTGGCTCACGGCCTGCCCACCGTCGCCACCGCCTCTAGTCCGCCGGACCCAAACCTCACGGATGATCTGCTGCGGCTTGTTCCCCCCAAGCAGCCCAGCGCATTGAGCGCCGCGATCGCCTCCCTGCTCGAAGCGCCCAGCCAGCGCGATTGCCTGCGCCAGGCCGGGCTTGACTTCGCCCGCCAATTCTCTTGGGAGGCGATTGCCGTTCAGCACGTCGATCTCTATCAGGCCCTTCTCTCGTAAGTAAGGAGTCACAAACAAGCGACGCTTTCAGAGGAGCGAACCCCAACATCTACTTGTGGCTAGCCACTCAGGCTCTTCCAAAGAGACACAAATCCAAGATGGCGCAGCGATCGCAGGCTGGATTGCGGTAGTAGCAGCACTTCTGCCCGTGGAGCATCAGTACCTCATGGTTGTCATACACCTGCTGGGCGCTCCAATCTTCGGGGAGCTGCGCCGCCAAGATCTGATGCGACGGCCCCACCGCAACCTTCGGCTCAATCAGCCCCGTTCTCACCGCCACCCGATGGTGATGGCTGTCTACCGGCAGCGCCGGACGCCGCAGCGTACTGAAGCACAACACCGCGGCGCTTGTTTTTGGCCCCACGCCGGGCAGCGCTTCGAGCCAAGCCCTCGCCTCAGGCACCGGCAGCTCGGCTAAAAAATCCAGCGACAGCTCTCCCCGCCGCTCGGTCACGCCGCGCAGCACCTGCTGCAGGCGGGGAGCTTTTTGCTCAGGCCAGGTGCAGGGGGCGATCGCCTGTTGCACTGCGCCCACATCCCCATCCCGCACCGCTTCCCAGCTCGAAAAAGCTTGCCTAAGCTGCTTAAACGCTCGCCCCGAATCAGCGTTGCGGGTCCGGTGGGAGAGCAACGCCGACACCAGCTCGCTCAAGGGGTCGAGGTTGTGGAAGTAGGGAATAGGGCAGCCGTAGACCTCACAGAGGCGATCGTGGATCAGCAGGGCTTTGTCGGATACGGACAGACGGGACAAGTCGTTCACGGGTTAATAGGTATAAGTCGCTAAGTTCAATTGCCTACGCACCTTGAAGCAGCAAAATGTCTTATTTCCTTAGAAAGATGACGGGTTCATTGCCACTGACAGAAACTGTAGGCCGATAAGAATTGCTGATGCCCCAAACTGCGTCCTAAAACCGCGCTTCAAAAACTGCTCTCAACGACTCCATGGCTAACACCATATCTCAGTAGCGTTGCTCTAGCTCGAACAGGTCGCCTTACCTCAGAGCACGCTACTGCCATTAGGTCTTTCCACTGCGTGTTATTGATGCATACGGTTTCCCCTAGCCCCGCTCAATCTACGTCATCCCAAATTGCTCGGGCGATCGCCCACCGCGTCTCAGACCTACTCGATGTTCCGGTCTGGGTTCGCGGTCAGCAAAACAAAGTGGTGGCCAGTAGCCGAGCTGAGGCAGTCTGCAGCAGCGCCCTGTCTGTGGGCGCGTCGGTGGCCCAGTGTCTTCGAATTCCCCTCAACCTCGACAATCATCTCGGTGAAGTGGTGGTCAGTCAGCCTCAGGGTGAGTCCATTTCCCCCCGGCTCACCAAAGCGCTGGTAGAGCTGGTGATCAGTCAGGTGACCTCCCTCAACCAGACTGCCCAGCGGCGATCGCTGGCCCACGAATTTATTGCCGACCTGCTCCACAACCGCATTCCCGACGAAGACACAATTTTGCGGCAGGCCAAGTTTTTAACGCTAAACCTCACGCCGCCCCGCGCCGTGATTTTGATCGACACAGCCAGCAGCTTTCGCCCCGAGGTCACGCTGTCTACTGATGTGATCGACCTCTACCAGTATCGCCACACCCGCACCATCATCGACAGCATCGTGGGCTTCTTCCACCTGCCGGACGACACCATCTGCGCCGATCTTGGCAACGGTCAAATCGTCGTTCTCAAGGCCAGCAACTCCAAGAACCTGGAGCACTGGACCCTCGAAGGCCCCTCCCAACCCGCCAGCGCGTCTTGGTCTGATATCACGGCGCTAACGCGTGCAGGGGACGGGCTTTTGCAGCGGCTGCGGGCAGACACTGGCGCAGCCATCAGCATCGGCATCGGGCGCTATCATCCCGGTTTGACGGGGCTGGCCCACTCCTACGAAGACGCTCGGGTAGCGCTGTCTTTGGGGCGGCGCCTCAGCGGTCCTAACCAGGTGTACTGCTTAGACCGGCTGGGCATTGCCGCCTTCACCTGCATTGCCGATGAGCAGACCAAGGTAGAGCTGGCCACCCATCTACTAAGCCCCCTCGATTCTGATTGCGATCTGCTGAAGGTGCTCACCGTCTTTTTTGAGGAAGACTGCTGCCCGTCGAGCACCGCCAAGCGGCTCTCTATCCATCGCAACACCCTCAGCTATCGCTTAGATAAAATCAGCTCGCTCACCGGGCTCAACCCTCGCCGGTTTGACGACGCCGTACAAATTCGGCTGGCCCTACTGTTGCGGGCCTTGACGCAGCCCCACGATGAGTGATCGGGATAACCCTACGAGTCATATTGTCATCTACACCGATGCAGCGGGCGTCGGCGGGGCAGAGATTAGCGCCGGACATCTGGTGGCGTTGACCTCGGCCAAGGTGACCGTTGTGGGGGTGAGCCAGTCAGTGGTGGAAGCCATCGCCTCCCGCCGGGCCGAGCGAGCGGCAGAGAGCGTTGTTGTGGGAAAAGGGCCGCTGCCTTTCTGGGAGCACTGGGACACCTTCCGCCGCCTGAACCCCGACATCATCCACCTCAACCTCTGCACCCCTTGGGCAGGGGCGATCGCCCTAGCTGCTGCCCTGTGTACGCCGGCGCGGGTAGTGCGGGTTGACCAGCTTCCCCTAAGGACGACGGATCTCGTCACCCTGCTGCGAACCCGGTTTTTGTCCCTGCGGGTAGATGCCCACGTGTCGGTGGGGCGCGGCGCGGCGCGACTGATGGAAGACTTTTATGCCCTAGGGCGTGGTTCGGTGCTCTCGATCCCCAACGGCGTCCCGGATCGATCGCCCCACGCCGTCCCGCCCGCTAAGACGTTAACAGGGCCACTGCGGGTAGCCAGCGTGGGGCGATTAGACCCGATGAAAGGGCACGATCTGCTGCTGCGGGCGATCGCTCAAATTCCCGATGCGAAGCTAACAATCTTGGGAGAAGGGGGGTGGCGATCGCACCTAGAGCAAATGGCGCAGGATTTGGGCGTAGCCGCTCGCGTCTCAATGCCCGGCTGGGTCGATCCTCAAGACTTTTTACCCCAGGTTGACGTCGTGGCCCAGCCCTCCCGCTCAGAGGGCTTCCCGCTGGCAATTGTGGAGGCGATGCTGGCGGCGCGGCCCGTGGTTGCGACCCGGGTAGGCAGCGTAGCGGAGGCGGTACGTCACGGAGAGACGGGGCTGCTGGTGGAGAAGGATGACGTGGTGGGTTTAGTGGCAGCGCTGCGACAGATTCGGGAGCCTGAGGTGGCGGCGCGGCTGGGGGCGCAGGGGCGGCAGGTTGCCGTCCAGGCCATGAGCGCCAAAGTGATGGCGGCGGCCTATGAGGCGCTGTGGGCGCGGCTGAGCCGTCAACCGGCGAGGCCGCGTCTGTGGGTGGGTCGGCCTAAGGACTAGTTAGCCTGACGACGCTTCGGAAAGCCCCCTTTGTGCAACTGCCCAATAGCGGCATAACCAGAACGCCTGTTCTTTGAACAACTGCCCAATGAATTGCCCGGGCCGCCTCACTACAATACCTCCTATGAACACCCCCCTCACTCAGCTCGCCCTACCCGCTGCGCCGCGCATTGCCATTGTGCGGGCCCTGCCCGGACTGGGAGATTTTTTGTGTATTGTTCCAGCCCTGCGATCGCTAAGAAACGCCTATCCCCAAGCGCACATCACATTAGTCGGCCTGCCGCAGACGCAGCCGTTAGTCGATCGATTTAGCGCCTATGTTGACGCGCTGACTCCCTTCCCCGGCTACCCCGGCATCCCCGAAGGTTGGCAAGGCCCGGAGCCGCTGCTGCCCTTCCTGCAGCAGGTGCGATCGCCGCGCTATGACCTGGCTCTACAAATGCACGGTAGCGGCCTCTACTCCAACCCCTTTACGCTGCTGCTGGGCGCGAAACAGACGGCGGGGTTCTACCGCTCCGGTGAATATTGCCCCGGCGATCGCTTTTTCCCGTACCCAGATGCCGCACCCGAAGTTGAGCGCTACCTAAACCTGCTGGCGTTCTTAGGCATCCCCAACCAGGGCAACGCCCTGGAGTTCCCCGTCTCGGTGGCCGAGCTAGAGTCTTGCCAAGCCCTAGCTGGTGAGGTTGGTCTGCGCTCGCCCTATGTTTGCCTCCATCCCGGGGCTAGCACAAGCGATCGCCGCTGGTCGCCTGAGGCCTTTGCGGCGGTGGGGAATGCCTTGGGTGAGCAGGGCTATGCTGTGGTGTTAACGGGGTCGGCGTCGGAGGGGGCGATCGCTGAGACTGTGGCGCATCAGCTCCAGTATTCTGCTCTAAATCTGGCGGGGCGCACCGATTTGGGGGCGCTAGCAGCGCTGCTGAACCGGTCAGCACTGCTGGTGTGCAACGATACGGGGGTTTCGCATCTGGCGGCGGCGCTGCGGGTGCCGAGCGTGGTGGTGTTCTCAAATTCGGACCTGCGCCGCTGGGCGCCCTTAAATACTCAGCTCCATCGGGCCGTGAGCCATACCGGAGAGAAGACGGTTAACGCCGTGCTCACCCACTGCCAAAGATTGCTTCAGGAGGTGGCCTATGCCTGAAGCTCATCAAACGATTGACTGGACCAGAGTGAAGCGGCTGCTGGTGGTGGCGCTAGCGTCTTCAGGTGAAGCGGCGCGGGATGCAGTGGCGTCACGTCTTGAGGCAGAGGTGGCGCTGCTAAGGGCCCAATGCCCCCAAACTGAGTCTGGCGTGGCGAGCTGGGTCTACGGCGGCGATCGCTACACAGCCCCGCAGCTCATCCCGCAGCTTCAGCGCCACGGCTTTGACGCCGCCCTCATCCTTACCGCCCCCGGCCAATCTCCTTATGCAGCCGGCTATCTGTGCTACCTCGCCAAAATTCCCATTCGCATTGGCCAGTCCCAGGAGTTTGGTGGCGGGGTGCTGTCGCTCACGCTGCCGCCGCCGGATACGCCGCCAAACACACCACTAGGCCTCAACCAGCCTCACCCACATCTACAGATCCTGCCCCAAGTAGTTTAACCGCTGAACCCTATGCAGCCCCTACGCATCCTCACCTGGCACGTCCACGGCAGCTACCTCTACTCTCTCACCCAGTCCCCCCACGCATTTTATCTGCCGGTGAAGCCCGGTAAGCCAGAGGGCTACGGCGGGCGGCTGCCCAATTTTCCTTGGGGCGCCAACGTCCACGACATACCCGCCGACCAGGTGCGGGACATGGATTTCGACTGCATCCTTTTTCAATCCGCTAAAAACTACCGCGAAGATCAGCACGAAATCTTATCTGAGGAGCAGCGCCGCCTGCCCCGCCTCTTCCTGGAGCACGACCCCCCCCGGGAGCACCCCACCGACACCCGCCACGGGGTTGACGATCCTGAGGTGTGGGTGATCCATGTGACGCACTTCAACAACCTCATGTGGGACAGCGGGCGATCGCCCACGCGGGTGATTGAACACGCTGTCCCTGACCCCTATAGCGGGGGACAGTCGACTTACTCAGGTGAGCTGCCCAAGGGCATTGTGGTAGCCAACGGGCTGCGCACCCGCGGGCGGCGGCTGGGGCGAGACGTATTTGAGCAGGTGCGTGAACAAGTGCCGCTCGATCTGGTGGGCATGGACGCTGTATCTATGGGCGGCCTAGGCGAAATTCCCCACGCCCAGCTCCCCGAGTTTATGGCCCGCTACCGCTTCTATTTTCACCCCGTGCGATACACCAGCTTGGGTCTATCGGTGTGCGAGGCGATGATGGCAGGACTGCCGGAGGAGGGGCTGGCGACCACCGAGATAGTGACGGTCGTGGAAAACGGTGTCTCGGGCTATGTGGATAGCTCAGTGGAGCGGTTGATAGCGCACATGCAGGCCTTGCTGGAGGATGCTGAGCTAGCGCGGCGGCTGGGAGAGGGGGCGCGTCAGCAGGCCCTAAAGCGATTTGGCCTCAAGCGATTTGCCCACGACTGGACGACAGCCTTTCAGGAGGCGATCGCTGCCCGCCCATCTCTAATGCCCCTAACCCGTTCCTGAATTTCCCATGACGAAACGAATTGCCCTTATTAGCGAGCACGCCTCCCCCATCGGCCTATTTGGCAGCGTCGATAGCGGCGGCCAGAATGTCTACGTTGGTCAGGTGGCCAA
>JBHJHJ010000124.1:0-4073 GCA_050330955.1 Elainellaceae cyanobacterium
ACGTCGCTGAAATTGACGCCGGTTTTGGCCTCCATCTGAAAGCGGGCCCGCGACTTACCGAAGTTCATCGCCTGCCCTGACGCGTTGGCCGAGCGGCGCAGCAGCAGCATCAGGACGCTAATCACCAAAAACGCCACCAGCAGATTGGTCAGCAGCCAGGCGATCGCCGAGGTATCGGCAGTGGGCTCCACCTCAATTTCCACATCCCGGGACCTGGCGCGCTCAATCAGCTCTTGGTTTTGGCCCTCAAACAGGATCACGTCTTGAGACTCTTCTTCCCCCCGCAGCTCAACGTTGGCCGTGCCCGACGGGTTAACCTCAAGCCGAGTCACATCCCCCGAGTCGATCTTCTCTAGCAGTTCGCTGTAGCTCAGCTCATCTTCCTCTGTGCTGGTGCTCTGGGCGATCGCAGGAATAGAGACGGTCTGCAGCAGCATCCAGGTGAAGGTGACCAGTCCTGCAGCAATCGAGGCCCGACGGGGGCGAAACCGCTGGGACCGCTGTTGGGACCTCTGGGATGAAGCGGGGCGAAACTGCGTCATGTGTCTGAATCTTGAGTTTAGGTCGAGTTGTGAAATTCGTGCTAGCGCTGTGTCTAACACTTTATCCAGTGTAGCTCTACCCATTGGGAAAAGGTCTGCTGGAGGACAGCGCTGCGGGATGTCCCCTCCTCCAGGTCTTTTCCGGTTCTGTAGACACGGTCAGCAGATGGGGTTATTTTGAGCTTGGTATTTGCACGCGTGACCATGGCGACGTTTTTACTTGAGGTTGGCACAGAGGAGCTTCCCGCTGGGTTCCTCGATACGGCGTTTGCCCAGTGGCGATCGCGCATTCCAGCGGCGCTGTCGGAGGCGTTTCTCGAACCCGAGGCGATACAGATTTACGGCACTCCCCGGCGGCTGGTGCTGCTGTTAGAGGGCCTTCCCGACCGACAGCCCGACCGCACTGAAGAGGTGAAGGGTCCCCCGGCCCAGGCGGCGTTTAAGAACGGCAAGGCCACCAAAGCCGCCGAAGGCTTTGCGCGATCGCGGGGGGCTACGGTGGCGGACCTAGAGGTGCGGGACACCGACAAGGGCTCGTTTGTCTACGTCACTCAGAAAATTGCCGGGCGCAGCGCGGCTGAGGTGCTCACCGAGCAGATTCCCGAGTGGGTTCTCGGTCTGGAGGGCAAGCGGTTTATGCGCTGGGGGGACGGCGACCTGCGCTTTCCTCGCCCCATTCGCTGGCTGATTCCCCTGCTAAATGACCAGGTGCTGCCCATTACCCTGGAAAACAGCTCCGAAGTGGTCCACAGCGATCGCCGCTCCTATGGTCACCGGGTGCTCTCCCCCGGCGCGATTGAGATCACCCACGCCGACGATTACCTCGCGGCCCTGCGGCAGGCCCACATTGAAGTGGACCCCGAGCGCCGCCGCACCGCTATCGTGGCCCAGACCAAGCAGGCTGCAAAAGACCTAGGCGGTGTTGCCCGCATCGCGCCAGAGCTGCTGGATGAAGTGGTGAACCTGGTGGAAACCCCCACCGCCGTAGTAGGCAGCTTCGCCGCCGAGTTTTTGGAAGTGCCCTCAGAGGTGAGCATCACCGAAATGGAGAGCCACCAGCGCTACTTCCCCGTGCTGGCGGATGAGGCTTCAAATACCCTGCTGCCCTACTTCATCACCATCTCTAACGGCGACCCGAAAAAAGCCAAGGTGATTGCGGCGGGCAACGAGCGAGTGATTCGGGCGCGGCTGTCCGACGGCAAGTTCTTCTTTGACCTCGACCGCAAGCAGCCCCTAGAGGCTTACCTGCCCCAGCTTGAGGCAGTGACCTTTCAGCAAGACATCGGCTCCGTGCGTCAGAAGGTGGGGCGCATTGTAGCAGTGGCAGACCTGATTGTAGCCCAGCTTGGGGTGGAAGAGCCCGCCAAATCCCACATCCAGCGGGGGGCGCTGCTGTGTAAAGCTGACCTGGTGACCCAGATGGTGGGGGAATTCCCCGAGCTGCAGGGGGTGATGGGGCAAAAGTATGCCCTGGCCTGTGGTGAAGACGAAGCGGTGGCCACGGCCATCTTTGAGCACTACCTGCCCCGTGGCGCCGCCGACGACATGTCCCAAACCCTGGCGGGCCAGGTGGTGGGGCTGGCGGACCGCATCGACACCCTAGTGAGCATCTTTAGCCTGGGCATGATTCCCTCCGGCTCCTCCGACCCCTTTGCCCTGCGCCGCGCCGCCAACGCGGTGGTCAGCATCATCTGGGCAGGCAACCTGGGCCTCAACCTCCGGCAGCTCCTTACCGATGCGATCGCCCGCTTTACCCAAAGCAATTCCATCAAAGAAGGCGACGCTGCCTCGCTCCAGACCCAGCTCGAAGCGTTCTTTCAGCAGCGGCTGCAGACCCTCTTAAGCGAGATGGGCATCGACTACGACCTGATCAACGCGGTGCTAGGGGAGGGAGACCTAGAGTATGCCGAGCGGGCACTAGGCGACCTGCTAGACGTGCGCGATCGCGCCCAGTTCCTGCAGCAGATTCGCGCCAACGGCACCCTGGAGGGCATTTACGAAACGGTGAACCGTGCCTCTCGGCTAGCGGCCCAGTCTGACTTTGGCACCGCCCCCCTCGACCCGGCGGAAGTCATCGACCCGAAGCTATTTGAGCAAGACTCGGAGCAGGCCTTCTACGACGCCCTGGTGACTCTGGTGCCCAAAACCCAGCAGGCCCAGGCCAGCCGAGACTACGGGGCGCTGGTGGCGGCGCTGGGGGAAATCGCTCCGGTGGTGAGTCAGTTCTTTGACGGGCCGGACAGCGTGCTGGTGATGGCGGATGACCCGGCGGTGCGCCGCAACCGGCTGACGCTGCTGGGGCTGCTGCGCAACCATGCGCGGGTCCTGGCAGACTTTGGAGCGATCGTGAAGCAGTAGAGGCGATTCAGACTATAGACAAGGGTGGGCAGTGCCCACCCTGCTATATGCGATCGCATTCCAGTCCAACTTAGGGATTAGCCTGAAACCTAAACCACAGGCTGAGCCTCCTCAGCCGATGGGCTCGACCGCCGCCGTTCGGGGCGCCGGGTCCCCCCTGCCATCTCGTACTCAGAACTTTTACGCCCATAGACACCAGCGACTGCGCTGAGCATCCGCTCAGAGGTTTCTGCAAGGCGCTTCTCGATGGCTAGCATCTCGTTATAGACGTTGTCGACCGTAGACAGCAATCGGTTATAGGTGTGCTGCTGCTCCCGAAGCTGATCAATTTCTGCCTGAAAGGAGGCGAGAGTCATGCCATTCCCTAAGTTGAGATTGGCATCAATAGATTCCATCCCGGCAGCGCGGCGCTCCGCTTTTTGCAGTACGGTGGACGTTCGCTTGGCTCTTGCCATTGAGTGATGTCTCCTTTTTTATTTTGGATAAGTTAAGTTGCGTCTACGGTTCAAATACTTGGCTTGTGTTCAGAATAGACATAGCGATCGCCAAATCTATCTTCGATGGCTGCAAGGCTATAGAAGCTTAAACCAATGCTCTAAAAGACTTCAAGCGATCGCTTCAGTTTTGTCCGGAAGTAGCTTGGGAGAGCGCTTGAGCGTAAAATGTAGCCTCTAGTCTTGCCGAGATCTAGAGGCTAGCACTGAGGAAGACGGGCCTAGCTACCCAGGAGAACTCACTTGAAGCTGATCAGCGCTGATTCGCTTCAAGTGAAAACCGGCGGTGCTGCTGATGAGAACTCACGGCTTGATTCTAAGGACTGCTTCTGCTGTTGCCAGAACTTTGTCGCTGATGACCAGTAGGCAGCAACCTGAATTGGCTAGAGCTTACGCTTTAAGCAGTTCAAGGCCAGCACTACTTCCCTGACACCAGTTGGTTAGCCCAAGTCGCATCTTCCTCAGTTAAAGGTGGTATCGGCTCCTGAGTGTAGGAGATAACCAAGTCATACCCCGCCCGCTCATACACTTGATTCAACAGCGGCTGCAGGTCCAGCACCACTTCGGCGTCCTCCGGCTGCAGAGGTAGGGGAAACGCTGGAATCGGCGATCGCAGCCCAAAGGGATAAAGGGCGGCGCGGGGACGCTGCTGGGCGCGGCTGACCAGAATGCGGTAGAG
>JBHJHJ010000125.1:0-15014 GCA_050330955.1 Elainellaceae cyanobacterium
CGGTGATGCCTAACGCCTGCAGCCGCTGGGGGTTGAGGTCTACCCGAATCTCCCGGTCTACCCCACCAATGCGCCGCACCCGGGCCACGCCCGTGACGTCGAGCAGGGCGCGGCTGATGGTGCGGTCCACCAAATCGCTCAGTTCTTCTACTGAGCGCACCTCAGACCTGACGGCGTAGGTCATGATAGGGCCACCGGCAAACTCCAGCCGCTGCACAATGGGGTCGTTGATGTCGGAGGGCAAATCTTGGCGAACCTGGGCGATCGCGTTGCGGACGTCGTTGGTGGCGCGATCGCTGTCGGTGCCCAGTTCGAAATTGACCAGTGTGGTGGAGACACCGTCGTTGACCGTGGAGGTGAGGTCGTCAATGTTGCCAATACCCGCCACCGCATCCTCAATGGTCTTGGTCACCTGGGACTCCAGCTCTACTGGCCCGGCCCCCTGCTGGGTCACCGTAATCCGCACCGCCGGGATATCGATGTTGGGCGTATTGTCGATGCCCAGCTGGGTGAACCCCAGCCAGCCGGCCAGGGTGAGGACCAAAAACAGGACCAGGGTGGGGACGGGTTTGCGGATGGACCAGGCGGAGAGGCTCATGGCATTGGGAAATTAGGGGATACAAAGGTCGGTCTGGAAGTGGGGAGTTTGAAACATCGCGCTAAAAATACCGCGCTAAAAATACCGCGCTAGTTGGAGACGATATCGGAAACGATGTCCACCGCATCGCCGTCGCTGACGTAGCCTGCGCCCTCCACCACGACGCGATCGCCCGGCGCCAGACCCTGCTCAATTTCAATACGCGCCTGGGCGGGGTCAGCGCTGTCCATTAGTTCGCCCAGGGCAACCGTAACGGCCTCCACCCGGTCTCCCTGAATGCGATAAACCGTCGCTTGCCCGTCGGACTGAGGAACCACCGCCTGGGCCGGCACCGTCACCCCTGACGCCGTGGCAGTGGTGATGGTGGCCCGGAGGAACATTCCCGGGCGCAGCAGGTCAGACGGGGGCAGGTCGATGGCAACCGTCGCCTCACGGGTTTCCGGGTCAATCAGGGGGGCAATCTCGCGCACCTGGCCTTGAATCTGAATTCGGGGGTCGGCGTCTGAGGTAATGGTCACTGGCGCGCCCGGGCTCACCTGGGGAAGCTGGGTTTCGGGAACGGGAACCTGCAGCTCCAGCAGGCGATCGCGAATGATGGAAAAGAGCTGGGTGCTGTTAGCGGTGACGTTGCCCACCCGCGCATTGCGCTCTGCCACTAATCCGTCAGCAGGGGCCCTCACCTCGGTTTGTTCAAGCTGAGCCTGGAGCTGCTGCACCTGGGCCTGCTGGCTGCGCACGTCGGCGCTGGCGCTGCTGAGGTTGGCCTGTGCCAGCCGCACGTCTTCTTGGGCCGTGACGGCGGCGGTGTCACGAGTCTCAAGCTCCTCATCGCTAATGGCACCGTCCGAGGCCAAGCGTTCGTAGCGGGCCACTTGAGCTTGCGCCTCGACAACCCGCGCCTGCGCCTGCGCCACGGCTGCTTCCTGCTGCTGCACCCTCGCTTGCGCGGCCTCTAAATCCGCCTGCGCTTCCGCTATCTCCGCCCGCAGCACCGACTGGTCCAGCACCGCCAGCACCTGCCCTGCCGAGACGCGATCGCCCTCATCTACAAGAACCTGCTGCACCTGGAGCCCCGAGACCCGCGGCAAAATCGGCAGCAGGTCGTAAGCTTCTATGGTGCCTGTGGCCTCTAAAACACGGCTAACCGGCGTCAGCGCGGCCTCTGAGACAGTTACAGCCTGGGCGGCAGCGGGCTCGCTTGAAGTCTCAGCGATATTCTCAACCGCGCCCGTTTCTGTATCGGGGGAGGCGCTACGCTGTCCGACGCCGACCGCACCAACCGCGCCAATTAAAACACCTATGCCGAGTCCCATCACTATCCCCGCTTTCCCAGACCACCATCCTTGATTAGAGGAGCGACGGGGAGATTCGTCAAATGGGTCTACGACAGTACGTTCTAAAGCGCCGTGACCAGGACTGCCATTCGAGTCAGACTGAGCTGGGATATTGTGAGTCATGGGAGAGGGCCTCTCGACGACACGTCTAGATATCTCTAGCCGGTCAAGAGGTTTGGAAATTGCCCTCTCATTTTAAGCCACGTCTCTAGCCTGAGATTTAGGACGGAGCTGTCTTACTAGTAAGTTTGTCTTGCCACCTTAAGACCGGCTCGCCTTAGCGACCGCTTCAGAAATGCTGTAGTGTCCCGTCTTCCCCCGGTACCAATGCGCCTTCTTTAGCCCCACAGATAGGACATTCGAGAGGCGATCGCGAGCGCTGGCATGGGCCTCCTCGGGAATGTCGGAGACAAAGATTCTAGCGATAATATCAGAAATTTCCACGACCTCGTCGGGCGACTCCTGCAGCACGTTACGCACGGCCTTGGGCAAAGAGATATCCTGATACTCCGCTCTAACATGAAACTGCCAAGGGGCTACGGTGACCTTAGTTTTCCGCTTAGCGCTTTGGGTGACGCGCTTACGGCGACGGGAGGGCTTGCTCAGCTTTGGCTCAGCTTTGGCTGAGGCTTCGGGCTCATCTGCGGGTGTTCCAGACTGTAGGGCAGGTTGCTCAGAAAACGGCTCTGGTAAACCCTGACCGCTGTCCTGCTGGTCTACGGCGTTTTCGCCCTTGGTCTGTCCATTGAGGGTGCCGTTCTTTTGAGCTGAATCTGACTCAACGCCAGCCGCGATCGCCGCTTCAGTCAGCGGCAGGTCAGCATCTTCTGGCTCGGTAAACATTTGAATCACCGTTTGCAGACTTTGTCGCTTTTGCCGCACGGTGCTGAGCGCTGCAGCAAGCTGGGTTTCCTGAGAAGCAAGCGCTGACTCAACTAAGCGTAGCTGAGTAATCATGTCGCGGGAAGGCATTCCATCGGCGGAAATGTTACTACCAGAATGCTGGGTTGAGATCATTTTTATTCCTCATATTTGAATAAGCTTGCCGCTTGCAAGTCTGCTTTTATTAGATTAAAAATATTTTAGTCATTTTGAGCTAAAAGAAGCGCAAAAAAAAGGACATGGCAGCGCCATGTCCCCACAAGCTGATTCAAATGAAGCGACACTAAATCGCCTCTAAGCCTACGCCGCTTCCCAAAGTTCGCGCACTTTACCCGGAAGACAGCCCGCAATCTCTTGAATTCGATCCTGAGAGATCTCCTCTTTCGTGGCAGAGAACACCGCTTTAATCACCCGCTCAGGCTCGGCGCTGCGCTGCATACTAGACTCGTTAGCAACGCGAAAAATGAAGTCGCTGTCGTCAACGCCAAAGAAGCCAGAACCCTGCTGGAACGGCGGACGAATTCGGCTGAGGAAGCCCACGATAGGGTTGGTGTCTTTCCAAAGCTCAGAAATTTCGTTTTGTAGTGCCTTATCATCGGTAGCCTTATCTGCAGGCTTACCTTTGAGCTCAGCGGCCACTCGATCAGCGGCTTCGGTGGTCATCATGTCTCGCATGACGCGGTACACCACCTCGGTGATATCTCTGGCGTCGAAGATATCCTCTAGCTCGCCCTTGACCATGATTTTCTCAAGAAAGGGCATATCCTTAGTGGCGATGGGAGTCGTGGGACCCTTTTCTAGGGCCTCAGGTGGATTAGCGTCCATCTTCTCTAGTAGACGGCGTCCCCGATCCGTCAGCTCTGCCTTTTCGAATTCGATCAGATGGGGTAAGGGACCATCTGGCGCACCAAAGGTGTTGGCGACGCGAGCTTCAACTTGGTCTGGGTCAACTAAGTCGGGCACATCTTCTTGAGTGGCGTAGGCATTGCCTGAAAACTGCGCGTCGATGTAGCCTTTTTGGTTGAGGTAGTCTAAGTGACCCAGCAAATCCGAAGTGGTTACTGCCCGCCCCGTGAAGTCGGTTTCTGACAGTTCGACCTTGTGCTTCCCCTCTGCCGTTTTGTCTCCTGCGTTAATCTTCTTCAGCAGGATGTAGGCAACGTCTTCTCGTAAATTAATTGGCATATGAGTTGTCTCCTAACCTAAATTACACCTACTATTGCTTTGGCCCTGTCGCTTAGAACAAAATTTTTGGCTGGAAGCCTTACGATTTGCTGGCAACAGAGCGCACAAATGTCCTAACTCGTCAGTCCATTTGCCATATCTCAACAGCGAAAAGCATCCACGAGGGCGATGACGCTGTGAGTCAACATCGCCGCGTACGGACGGCCTTCGGACGGCCTCTGAGCAGGTCAGCTTCAGGGTCTCTCCGCGCGAGCCACCGTGCATAGATCGGTGCATTGGGCTAAGCCAATCTTTCCGCCGCTGCCACAGCTCAGCATACGGTGAATCGGGTTTGGGATCATCTGCTTTGAGATACATCCTAAACAAATATTTGCAGGCCGGCGATTCACACACCAGCCGCCGCCGCATCTGACGGATGTGTGGCCGCTGACCTACTGCGCCTGACTCATGGCAAGCTGGCGCTGAAGCTGCTTCAAAATCACGGCGGCGATCGCCGCACTGGCCATCAAGGCCAGCCAAAGCCCTGCGCCTTGCAGTAGGAGAAACTGCAGCGGCTGCACGATGTGAGCAGGCGCTAGGGCCGAAGCGAGCTGAGCCTGATTCAAGGCCCAGCCCCCTAACGCCGGGCCCACTAGAAAGCCAATGGCCCAGCACTCCGAGTCCAAGGAGAAGTAGATCCCCCGCCGGGCGGCAGGGGCCATATCTGCCACCAGCGCTGAAGCGGAAGGGCCGTAGAGGATCTCAGCGATCGCAATCAGGGAGAAGGCGGTGATGATTAAGCTCCAAAGCCCCCAGGGCGCTATTCCCAAAAGGCCAATCAGAAGGAAACTGCTGCTCCAAAGCCCCAGGGAAACCAGCAGGGCACTGGCGTAGGAAACCGATTTGAGGAGGCGAAGGACGGGCAGCTGCAGCAGAATCTTAAGCAGGGCGTGGCCCCCAAAGAAATAGCTGATGGCCCGCTCAGAAAAGGGAGAGGCCGGAATGCCAGTGAGGTAGAGCGGCAGGGTTGTGCTGAGCTGGGCAGTGTAGGTGGTGAAGAATAGATTAGCGCACAGGTAAATGAGCAGGCGGCGATCGCCCAAAGCCTCTCCCCAAGCGGACAGCAGTGGATGCGACTTGACTGAGGCGGGGCGGGTTTCGGCAATGGCCAGGGCGACGATGGCCCCGAAAACAGCGTAGGCGGCACTCTTACCCATAAATAGAACCTGGTAGCTCCCCGCCGTGGCAACGTACTGCCCTGCAATCAGGGCACCTAAGCCCAGACCGAGGTTATCTGCCAGGCGGGTGAGGGCCATGGCGTCGGTGCGCTGTTCCGCAGCGGTGAGATCGGTGATTACCGTCATCGTGGCGGGCCAGTAGAGGCTGGTGCCGAGCCCCAGCAGCAGGTTTCCCAACACCAATAGGGGCAGGGTTTGGGCAAAGGCAAGCACCAGACTCCCCACCGCGGCGATCGCCGCCGCTAGCAGCAAGGTGCCCCGTCGCCCTAGCCGCTGCGAGTCTACCGCGTTGCCGGCCCAGAACCGGCCAAGGAAGCCCGAGAGGCCCATGCTGCCCTGGGCTAGCCCCACCTGAGCCGGGGAGAAACCCAGCTCATTGACGAAGTAAATCGAGGCGTAGACCAGCGTCACCCCTTGGCCCATGAACAGCAACAGCTGCCCCGCCGACAAAATCCACACCTCCCGCTTCAGCACTGGTAGCCAGCTGGGACTGGGGGATTCAGGCTGGGATAAGTTGGGTGGCGCAATATCTGGCAGCGCAATATCTGGCAGCGCAATATCCGGTGGCGCAATATCCGGCAGCGCAAGGTCGGGCGGTGCGATTTCGGGCAGCCTGGGTTGCGTCGGCTCTGATTCGGGCAACTTTGCGGCCATAAACCTCAGCTTGAGCCTTCCTAGAAAAGAGAACAGCGTTTTGAGAGTTCTAGCTTACACCTCAGGAGAGCGCCGTCATTAAACGTAACTGTCAGGGGGAGCGGCCCCCAGCGGGGCTCGCTCTCCCTTTCGTTTAATTATGGCTACCCACCTAATAAACCGAAACCACTTTGAGAACTGAAGCTTTCCGCAAAGGGAAAGCTTCAGTTCTCAATCTAGACGAGGTTTAACATGGGGTCTACCTATGAATTGCGACGCTACGGAATGAATTGACTGTAAGCACATTAGCAGTAAATTCATCTTTCTAAGAATTTTCAAATCGCAGAAAATTTAAGCGTGCTTCGCGCGTAATATTGAGTTGGTACGTGGCTGGCAAGCGTAAACGAAACAGGCAACCTTTTTAAGCTAGGCGGGGTTTCTAGAGCTATGAGCACTTCGCGAGGCCGCTATCAAGATCTAAGGCAAGCGCACCGTGCCTTACAGAAGGCGTATCAGCAGCTTAAGCTTGAAAAGGAAAACTTTCAGAATTTACTGGGCCTGGCTTCGGATGGCTACCTTGTAACTGATAGCTCTGGGCGAATCCTGACGGCCAACGCAGCGATGGCGCTTCGGCTCAATATGCCTGAGCAGTTCATTACAGGAAAAACGCTGCTGCCTTACCTCTCTGCTGAATCGCGCGCAATTGTGCATAACGTCTTGGCCCAGGCGAGTTGCTCAAACCTATCAAATTGGGGCAAAACCCACGCGCTTGAGCTTACCTTCCAGCCCTGTAATATACAACCCTTCAAGGCCGCCGTTACGCTGGTTGCAACCCAGGTTGTGCAGGGAGCCAGACGCAATGTCAATTTGCTTTGGCAAGTCTCAGAGATATCGAGACAAAGCACGTCTATTGATAGCTTTTGCTATCTTGCGTTCCACGACTCTTTGACCGGGTTGCCAAACAGAAGCAGCTTTGACGCACACCTGGACCAAGTTTTAGCAAAGCCAGCCTATAGTCCAGCGAAAGTTGCCCTAATTTTACTCGACCTCGATGGATTCAAGCAGGTGAACGACACCTATGGTCATCCTGCAGGAGACAGTCTGCTGCAATCAGTGGCCCAGCAAATCCGCTCTTGTCTCCGCGAGCAGGATGTCGTCTATCGGTGGGGCGGAGATGAGTTTGCCTTGATACTGGAGCCCGTCAGGGACATCGGGGTGGCTGAACACATCTGCGAGCGCGTTCTATCTCACCTTACCCAGTTTATGTTTCGTGTTTCAGGTCGCACCTTGAGAGTCAGCGCCAGCTTGGGCGGCGTCGTGTTTTCTCCTAATGGTCAAAGCGCGCGATCGCTCCTGCGCGCTGCCGATGCGGCCCTCTACGAAGTCAAGCGAGCCGGACGCTGCAGCTACCGGCTGTACAATACCGACCTTTCCCTCAACCAGGTGGTTCGTTTGAACTTAGAGTCGAACCTGCGTCAGGCCCTCAAAGAGCGCGAGCTGAAGCTGTACTTTCAGCCCCAAATCAACTACCTCACCCGAAAAGTTGTCGGCTTAGAAGCGCTAATCCGCTGGCAGCACCCCCAGCTGGGTTTACTCCCCCCCGCGTCATTCATTGCGCTAGCGGAGTCGAGTAACCTAGCCTTCGACCTGGGAAAATGGGTCCTCGAAGAGGCCATTGCTCAGGCCCAAAGCTGGAAGGTAGATGGCACGGGTCCTGTGGTTGCCATTAATAGCTCACCCGTACAGTTTCAGCAGCTTGAGTATGCGAGTTTGATCGAAGAGATGCTCAAGGCTACGAGCTACAACCCAGCCTTTTTAGAGATTGAGATGACTGAAGCCACCGCAATCAACCGCCTTAGAACGACTCAAAATACGCTCAAGGCGATCGCCAGACAGGGCGTGAAGATTACCCTCGACGATTTTGGTACGGGCTACTCCGAGTTTGCTCGATTAAAGCAGCTCCCCCTCCACGGCATCAAAATCGATCGCTCCTTAATCAGCGAATTAGGTCAGAATTCCCCTGACCAAGCTATTGCAGCGGCTATTATTGCCCTCGCGAAAGCGCTGAAGCTAGCGGTGGTGGCCGAAGGGGTAGAGACGTCGGCCCAGGCCGATATTCTGAAATCCATGGGGTGCACCGTCATGCAAGGCTACCTGTTTAGTCAACCGCTGCAGCCCGAACAGGTGGCTGAGCTTTGCTGGCCGCGGCAGTCTTGACAGCGCGAGCGATCACCCTAGTCGTCCCACTGCTGCTTCATCCGCGCAATCCGCTGCATCAAGGTCTCATTCGAGAGCCGCGAATTTAACCGCTCCACCAGCAGCGGAAACGCCAGCGGCGACGGGCGACGGGTTGCTTGCCACACCCGCTTAAAGTTTTGCAGCTGCGCCAAAGTCTGGGCGAGGCGGTCCACGTCGAGCTGCTGACTCAACACCTCCTGCTCCGCCTGCCGCAGCAGCAGATTGTCCGGCTCGTACTTGCAAAACACCTCATATAGCAGGGACGAACTTACCTGAAGCTGGCTCACCGTTTTACGAGAGGAGGGGTAGCCCTTGAACACCAGCCCCGCTACCTGGGCAATGCCGCGAAAGCGCCGCTGGGTCAGCTCTGAGATGTTGAGGGCGTCTTTGAGGTCGGCCTGCAGAGTGCTGCGGTCGAAGAACTGCTCGCTAAATAGCGCTTGGAACGGGTATCCCTTGGGCGCCAAAATCTCAAAGCCGTAGTCGTTCACCGAAATGGTGAAGGTGGCCTGCTGCTGCTGGGCAAAGCGGTAGCCCCACAAAAAACCCAGACCTTCGTGCACCGCCCGCCCTTCTAAAGGAAACACATAGAGGTGCTGACCCTCACGGGTTTTGCAGGTTTCGATCAGCAGCTCGCTTTTCGCCGGCAGGTGGGAGAGGTAGGCCTGGGTTTCTAGGATGGGGGACACACACTCCAGCTCGTCGTTGGCTAAAGGGTTGTCGCGGGCCGCGTCGATTTCCTGCCGTAGGTAGGTGCTGAGGGTAGGGGAAAAGGCCAGGGTGCCCCCCCGCCAGGTGGGGGTGACCGTGGACTTGCGGCGGGTGTTGCGCACGTAGACCACCATGTCCCGCATGCGCCAAAACTCGAGCTGCCGCCCGGCAAAGAAGAATACATCCCCCGGCTTCAGCCGCGAGACGAAGTTTTCCTCCACGGTGCCGATCGCCTTACGGTTGGTGTAGGCGATGCGCACCAGCGGATTGGAGGTAATGGTGCCGATGCTGAGGCGGTGCATGCGGGCCAGCTTGGGGTCGGCAATGCGGTAGCGATCGCCCTCCTGCACCACCTTGCGGTAGTGGGGGTAGGCGCTGAGGCACTTGCCCCCCTGCTCAATGAAGGTCAAAATCCAGTCAAAGTCTTCGTCACTCAGAGCCGCGAAGGCCGCCGTTTGCCGCACCTGTCCCAGCACCGCCTCCGCCTCAAACCCGTCCCCGCAGGCCAGGGTGACCAAATGCTGCACCAGCACGTCGTAGGGGCAACGCAAAGGCCGACGCGACTCAATCGCCCCCGCCGCCAGCCCCCGGCGAAAGGCGGAGATTTCCAGCAGCTCCAGCGCGTTGGTGGGCAAAAACACCAGCTCCGATCGCCCCTCCGGCACGTGGGCCGATCGCCCCGCCCGCTGCAGCAGCCGCGCCAGGTTTTTAGCGCTGCCCACCTGCACCACCCGCTCCACGGGCTGGAAGTCCACCCCCAAATCCAGCGACGAGGTGCACACCACCCACTTGATCTCCCCCGTCTTCACCCCGTCCTCAATGGCCGTGCGCTCCTTGGCGTCCACTGAGCCGTGGTGGAGGGCAATGCGATCGCCGTGGTCCGGTAGGGCGTACTGCAGCGCCTGGTACCAGCGCTCTGCCTGGGAGCGGGTATTGGTGAAAATCAGGGTGGAGGCCTCAATATCCAGGGCGTCCACCAGCTCCTGAAACATCCGCAGACCCAGATGCCCCGCCCAGGGAAAGGTATCCACGCTGTGGGGCAGGACGCTGCGAATCACGGTTTCCCGCTGCAGATTGGACTGGATAATCATCGGCTCCCCCGGCCCCACCGCCACCTGGGCCGCTTCCTCCAGGTTCCCCAGGGTAGCGGAGATGGCCCAGGTTTGTAGATTGGGGCGAAGGTGCCGCAGGTAAGACAGACACAGCTCAAGCTGGGTGCCGCGCTTGGTGCTCAGCAGCTCGTGCCACTCGTCCAGCACCACCGTGTCTAGGGCCGCGAAGTTGTCCCGTGCGCCCTTATAAGACAGCATCACCGTCAGGGACTCCGGAGTGGTGATCAGCACGTGGGGCATGGCCTTCATCTGCCGCGCCTTCCGCGCCGATGAGGTGTCACCGGTGCGGGACTGCACGGTAATAGGCCACCCCATATCTCCGATGGGCCGCAGCAGCGACTGCTCGATGTCGCGGGAGAGGGCCCGCAGCGGGGTGATATAGAGCAGCCGCAGGCCCGCGCCGGGATGCTGCAGCATACGGGCCATGGGTCCCATCACGGCGCCGTAGGTTTTGCCTGAGCCGGTGGGCACCTGAATCAGGCCGCTATGGCCAGAAAGGTAGGCGTGCCACGTCTGCTGCTGAAACGGCAGCGGCTGCCAGCGTTGACGATCAAACCAATCTAAAATTGGCTGCAGGTCAATGGATACCGCGCCAGCCACGGCCCTAAGTCCGCGGAGTGAGCTGCTGCACCGCCGCGGCCAGCGCGCTGGGGTGATTGACCAGGGCATCGGGGTGGTGCTGCTGCAGAATGTCTTTTGAGTTGTATCCCCAGCTCACCGCAATGACGCTGATGGGAATTCGCTTGGCAGACTCGATATCCCGGGTTTCATCTCCCACGTAGAGGGTCGCTTCCCGATTGAGCTGGCGCTCTCGGATGATGCGCCTCAGAATTCGATGCTTGCCGAATAGGGTTGTGGCTGAATGGGTAAAGTCAAACACCCCGTCCAGCCGGTGATATTTGAGAAACTCGGCCACGTTTTCAGTCGAGTTAGAGGTGACAATCCCCAGAGGATAGCCCAAGGATTTAAGCTCCATCAGCGCCTGGTCAACGCCGCAAATGGGTTTGATGGTTTTGATCTCTTGCCCCATTTCAGCGCGGAGCCGCTTGATGAGAAACGGAACCTTGTAGATCGATATCTTCGACTTCTGAATGATTTGCCGCGAGCTTAGGGTCTGAAGCTCCCGAACCTGGTCGTAGCTAATTTCAGCGTAGTTAAACTCCCGAGCAAGACGGTTAGATGCCGTCACCAGCGCCTCTAAAGAGTCTGCAATTGTCCCATCAAAATCGAAAATAATCACAGTCGTCAATCAGTCGGTAACACTAAACTATCACTACCGTTCCCTGCTGGCCGTCGATTTGAATTCGCTGGCCATCCTTGAGCTGCTCTAAAGCATTGGACACGTTCATCACGGCTGGGATTTGGTACTCCCGGGCAATAATGGCCCCGTGGGAGAGCCGCCCGCCCACCTGCGCCACAATACCGCCGGCCTGAGCTAGCACGGGAGCCCAGCCGGCATCGGTATAAGGAACAACGAGGATAGTCTCCCGATTGACTTGAACGGGGGATGTCAGCGTCTTGAGCACCTGCACCCGCCCCACTGCCTGACCTGGACTAGCCCCGATGCCGTATAGCGTGGTCAGCCCCTGCTCGGACCACTTCACTACGTTAACCGAACTCAGCTTCGGCGGGTCGTTTCCGTAGACCAGCTGGGCCGGGCTGGCGCTGGTTTGATCGGCCTGCCACTGCGATCGCCGCCCCTCAATCTGAGCCGGTAGCTGAGAAACGCTGGGGGCCTCAGGCTGCGTAACGAGCTGCTTTAGCTCATCCAGCGTCAGAAAAAAGATGTCCCCCTCTTGCTCAAGCAAGCTTCGGTCTCGCCAGCGCTGTTCCAGCGCCAAAACACTCCACCGCAACTCCGCCAGAAACTGATTATACACCGCTGCGACCTTGGCCTTGAGATTCAGTCGGGACTGGACCCGCTGGGACAGCCAGGACTGCTGTAAGCCTGGCGAGGGATCTTTCACAGGGACATCGGCGCGGGGCACTTCATCCTCCGGGAGGCTGCAGACGAAGCGCGCAAACAGGTCCCGCACCGGACGCGGGTCATCGGCCCAGCGCGGAACGGCAATATCGGTGGCGACTTCGCTCAAGTAGCCGTACTCTGCGATGAACTGGTCGAGCTGACGCAGAATGGCGGCGCCGTTAGGATCTTCAGCAATTGTGGTGAAGACCACCGGAGTAGAGCAGTGGTCGGCGTCGATTTTAGGCAGGAGGTGGCGGCAGTTCACCGCAAGCTGCTGCAGCGATCGCAGGGCAGCTACTTCGGGCACAACGCTTTGGTCGACCTCATCATCCTTGACCCTGAGCACCGCCTGCCGGAGGGCGGCGCTCAGGGGCGCCAAAATGTTGTAGTAGGTGACGCGGTTCAGCGTCTCTAAGATGCCGTTGATCCGCTCTAGCACGGCCAAGTCTGGGCACTGCTCCAGGGGCTGGTCCTTCCAGGCCTGAAGCTGGGGCTCAAATCGCTGCTCATAGTCTTGCTCAAAGTCCTCCCGCAGCAGCCACTCCCGCCCCAGCAGCCGCAGCAGCCCCGGCACGGCCCGTAGGGTCGCCCCCAAAGGCGGTCGGGTGAACTTGGCCCCCTGGGTGAGGAACTCCAGACTCTCGGCGGGCAGGCCCATGCGCCTAAAAATCTCCCCCAGTAGAGACGCGTTAAAGTAGGCGGCGGAGTGGTGCAGGGTGGCGGTCTGCATAAAGTCTAGGTTGCGGGCGCGATCGCCCAGCACCAGGGTAAACAGCTCGCCCCATACCCCGCAGGTGAGCGGGCGGTTAATGGACCAGGTGAGGGGGCGAATGTAGCCCGGAATCACCTCCGCCGCAATGCGGCGCGTCCAGATGGGCAGCAGGGTGGTGATGGGGCGGGCCTGCAAAACCCAAATCTGCTGGCCGTCGTAGCTCCACTCAATATCTTGGGGGATGCCGTGGTAGCGCTGCTCGATCTGACGGGCCAGGTAGGCCACCTGCTGCACGATGGCGTGGGGCACGTCGCCGCTGCCCTCCACCGGCAGCGCCAGCTCTGTAGAAATGGGCTGGCCCGCGTCATCCACCACGTTGGTAATGTTCTCGGTGATCAGCACCTGGTAGGTCTCTGGCGTCACCTTGCCGGAGACCACGCGAGCGGCGTCCCCCGGCAGAGCTTCCACCACCACCGCGTCCCCCTGACGGGCAATGGGGTCGCGGCTAAAGGCCACCCCGGAAAAGACGCCGCTGATTTGGGGCTGCACCAGCACCGCCATGCCGCCGCCCCCGTCTCCTCCGTGGACGCCTCCAGCAGAATCGCGCTGGGTGCGGTACTGGCTGGCAGCGGGGCGGCTGTAGGAGGCTTGGCACCGCAGAATGGCATCGCTTAGCTCAGCGCGGCTGGTGACGTTGAGAATGGAGTCGTACTGCCCGGCGGCGGTGGCGGTGGCGCTGTCTTCCCCGATGGCGGAAGAGCGCACAATCACCGGAGAGTCTGGGGTGAGGTCGAGGCGCTCAATCAGCGGCGCCGGGTCGTCCCCCGGCGGCAGCACCCACCCCGGCAGCACGGCGTAGCCCCACTGCTTGAGCTGGGCCAGGGTGGCGGCTTTGCTGCCCACCTTTTCGGCGGAGAGGGGAGCGTCAAGGCTAATCAGGGCGCGATCGCCGCGAAAAAAGGTGAACACCTGCTGCGAACGCTCCGAGGCACCTTCAGTTGGTAAGTCCAAATCGCTAGGGATGCGGGAGTAAATCCAGCCGATGAGGACGCTGAGGCTCATGGCCATTAGGCCCCGCAGGCCGTCGGTGGGGTGCAGCAAGATTGTCATCAGCGGCAGCAGGCAAAGCACCACCAGCCGCCCTCGCTGCTGCTCACGGAAGATGGTGAAGCTGATGCCGCCTACTAGCCCTACGAAAAAGGCCACCCGCCAGTCGTGGACAAAGTAGCCCCACACCACGTTGGTCACCCCGGCGCCTCTGGCCATCCAGTAGCGCCCCGCCACCAGCAGAATTAGGGCAAAGATTTCTAGGGCGGGCTCTTGGGGAAAGAGCGATCGCGCCAGCAGCACCGCACCAATGCCTTTGAGCGCTTCCGCCAGCACGGCCAAGACGCCCACGGCAGTCCCCCCGTGGTAAAAGGCCGCTGAGACGCTGACGTTCCCGGTGCCCACTTGGGCCAGTCGTTGACCGGTTAGCCAAGTCGTAATCCAGCCGGTGAGGGGCAAGCTGCCTAGCCCGACGCTAACCGCAATTAGGATCAGGAGGTTGACCAGGAAAGGCATAGGGTTTTGCTGGAGGGCGACTCGGACAGGGGCACGATATCGCTATTTTAGAGTGGATTTGGGAAAGCGAAGTAATCACACCTTGCGATTTGGAGCGATCGCTTCGCGGCGTTGGCCCTAGCGCACGGGCCGCTGCTGCATCAGACAGCTGCACACCTGCCCGTGGGTGGGAGTGATGCGGATTGCACCCCAATGGTAATTAAGGGGTGTCCACTATTTGAATGCGATCGCTGCGCATTGAGGATTGAGGCGCGATAACTTAGATGTGATGGCGCGATCTTGAGTGCGCAGCGATGCGTATTGAGTGTGCAGGCATCGATCTTGAGTACGCAGCGATGTGTATTGAGTATGCAGGCATCGATCTTTAGTGTGCAGCGATGTGTATCGAGTGTGCAGCCGTCGATCTTGAGTACGCAGAGGGTGATCCTTAATGTTGAGCAGGATTCATTGATTTTGCAGACTGGTCATCTTTAGAGCGATCGCGCCAAAATTGATCTGTAAGCATTCCTTTCTCTGGCCGCTATGACAGACCCAGCAACGGCGCTAACGGCGAGTGCGATCGCGACTCTGGCGTTTCAGAAATTTATTGAGTCGGGGGCCGGGGAGCTGGCCAAGAAGTTTACCACTGAGGCGATCGCCAAAATGGATGTGCTGCTGAAGCGCATTTGGGCGAAGCTGCGGGGCAAGCCCCGGGTGGAGGCGCTGAAGGCGGCGGTCGACCAGGGCGAGAAGATGACGCCGGAGCAGGTGAACCAGGTTGCGGCCTATTTGCAGGTGGCGATGGATGAGGATTCGCAGTTTGCGACGGATGTTCAGGTGCTAGCACAGGAGATTAAAGCAGGACGGCTGGTGGACCAGAGCCA
>JBHJHJ010000126.1:0-9888 GCA_050330955.1 Elainellaceae cyanobacterium
TATCGCTTCTGGGCGTATCTTGATTTGCTGTGTGCTTGCGTTTTCCAAAGCTCTTGTGTCGCTAGGCGTCAGATCTCTACCCTAGACCCTGCATCGTTCAGCGTGGCTGTTGATTTCCGTACAACCACGCTAAACACGTACCAGTTGGGATAGGGGTCGGGGGTGAGGGCCTTCGATACGCCAAACAGATACCACGGCATGTACGTGTCCCTGCCATGGGTTAGGGCGTAGGACAGGGTTTATCAAGGTCAGGCCAAAATCAGTTTGTTAGACTAAATAGATGCAGGGCGCCCTAGACACGACGCCAGCAGCTATTTTGCCTTTCGAACTCCTTTAGGACACCACCCAGGCTATGACCTCCACCCTTCTTTCTAAAGAACTGCCTACCCTGAGCTACGATACCCCCCGCGATCGCTTTGGGGAATCTTGGCGATCGCCGCTATCGACGCTGCTGGGTTTGGGTCGCGCAGCGGGGGCAGATTTTGTTGAATTTTTTCTAGAGCGCGTCAACTACATTAGCTGCCTGGCTGAAGAAGACGCCATTACGAGCATCACGCCCCAGCTCTCCACAGGGGCAGGGGTGAGAGTCTTCTTGGGTAAGGGAGACTGCTACGTCAGCACTAACGACTTGAGTTTTACGGGCCTCAGGTCAGCCTTAGAAAAGGCGCTCTCGATTCTGGGACTGCACATTCCCGCGCCCAACTCCTACGTCCCTGAGACCAACCTAGAGCTGCTGCGGGACTATGTGGCGGTTCACGGCAAGGACCAGTGGCTGAAGGGCACTAGCTCATTTGAGGAAATGGGCGATATTCTGCTGCGCTCAACGGCCCAGCTCGAGAAAACAGGGAGCCACATCCAGTCCCGCCGGGCGTCTTACTTCCGCGACTGGCAAGAGGTGCTGGTGGCGGCTAGCGACGGCACCTTCGCCCACGACATTCGCCTCACTCAGTCTGTGGGCTGTAACCTACTGTGCGCGGACGGCGATCACCGCTCCTCCATCGGCAAGCGTCTAGGCAGCACAGGAGACCCAGCCTTCCTACGAACCTGGAACTCCGCCAGCACCGCTGAAGAGATTGCGGAATCCGCCGGAAAGATGCTGTACGCCGACTATGTGGAGTCGGGCACCTACCCGGTGATCATGGCCAACCACTTTGGCGGCGTCATTTTTCATGAGGCTTGCGGGCACCTGCTAGAGACCACGCAAATCGAGCGTCAGACCACCCCCTTTGCCGACAAGAAAGGCGAGAAAATTGCCCACGAGAGCCTGACCGCATGGGACGAGGGCCGCTCCGATAAGGAATTTGGCAGTATCGATATGGACGACGAAGGCATGCCGGCCCAGCGCACCCTGCTGATCGAAAACGGCATTCTGAAGAACTTCCTGAGCGATCGCGCTGGGTCGGTGCGTACGGGCCACCCCCGCACTGGCAGCGGTCGTCGGCAAAGCTACGCCTTTGCAGCGGCGAGCCGGATGCGCAACACCTACATCGCGCCGGGTGACTACTCGGTTGAGGATCTGTTCGCTTCAGTGGAGAAGGGGATCTACTGTAAGAAAATGGGCGGCGGCAGCGTTGGCCCCACAGGCGAATTCAACTTTGGGGTGGATGAGGCCTATTTGATTGAGAATGGCGAGATCACCAAGCCGCTCAAGGGGGCGATTTTGATTGGGGAGGCGAAGGAGATTATGAACAAGATTTCCATGTGCTCCCAGGATCTGGGCCTGGCGGCGGGGTTCTGCGGTTCGATTAGCGGTAGGGTCTACGTCACGGTGGGCCAGCCCCACATTAAGGTGGACGACATCACCATTGGTGGCCGGTAATCGCCCCATCCGTATCCTCGCCAGGGCGATCGGCTGGTCGCCCCGTCCATATCCTTGTAAGGCGAATGGCCATTCGCCCCTACCACCCGAAACCTCTACGCGGCCAATCGGCCGATCGCCCCAATACCCCGATAAATCATGCCTACCGTTGACAACATTGCCTCCAACGCCGAAACCATCGCCCGCCAAATGGGCATCGAAAAATATGACATTTACGGCTCTTCCGTAGACGAGAACAGCGCCCAGGTAGACCACGGCGAACCCAAGCAGGTGAAAGCCTCCAACCGCTCCAGCGTCATTGTACGCGTCTGGAACGACGAAGGCACGTTAGGCGTCACATCTACCACCGACGTAGACCCCACCGGCCTTGAGCTGGCGCTCAAGACGGCACAAGCCGCCAGCACCTTTGGCCCCAAGGAGAACATTCCTGACTTTAGCCCTGAGGCCCAGGCTGAGATGGACAGCCCCGGCAATCAGACCGCCCCGCAGGTGGAAGTGTCTCGCCTGATTGATACGCTCGTGGGCGCGGAGAAGCAGCTTCTAGATGCTCATCCGGCGATCGCAGGCGTACCCTACAACGGCCTGTCCCAGCGGGATGTGGAGAAGTTTTACCTCAACAGCAACGGCGCCCGTCGCCAAGAGGCCTGCTCCTACGCCTCACTGTATCTCTACAGTAAGACTGAGCAAGAAGGGCGCAAGCCCCGCAGCGCTGGAGCCTACCGTGTTAGCCGCAGCTTTGACAAGCTCGACATTGACGGCTGCCTTGAGGAGGCGGCAGAGAAGACCATCAGCCACCTCAACTACGAGAAGATTAAGTCAGGCAAGTATCAAGTGGTTTTCTCCCCAGAGGCTTTCCTGAGCCTGTTCGGTGCGTTTTCTAACCTGTTCAACGCCCAGCGCATTTTAGATAAGCAGAGCCTCTCCACACCAGACTCCCTCGGTAAAGCGATCGCCTCACCGCTGCTGTCGGTGAACGATGACGCCCGCCACCCCGAAAACGTCGCCCTAGAGACCTTTGATGGGGAAGGCACCCCCACCCGCCAAGTGCCCCTGGTGACCGATGGCGTGCTTACGAGCTTCATCCACAGCGCTGGCACCGCCAAACGAATGGGAGCAACGCCTACGGGAAACGCTGGCATCGGCGCCAAGGTGAGCGTGGGCTCTAACTTCTACCACGTTTTTGGTAAGCCTGGGGAGGGCAGCTTTGATCTAGAGAGCAGCGACGGCACGCTGCTAATCGACGACCTCAGTGCGATTCACGCCGGGGTCAACGCCCTGCAGGGGTCTTTCTCGCTTCCCTTCGACGGCTGGCTCATCCGCGGTGGAGAACGCATCAGCGTCGATTCTGCCACCATCGCAGGGGATATCCGTGAGGTGCTCAAGTCCATCATTCACGTTGAGCCAGAGGCGGAGGTCACCCCCGGTGGGATCTGTCCGCGGGTGTGGATGGAAGGTCTTTCCGTAACAGGAGAGTAAGCCCGTCTCGTGTGACATCTGCAAGCCTGTTTCACCTAAAAACCTAGTCCAACTTTTCGCCGCTGAGCACAAATACCGGGTCAGCGGCGACAAACGCCTGGCGGTTGCCCCGGGTTTCCAGGTGGTTCACCGCGGACTGAACGACTTCAATGTGCCTCGCATGTAGCTCTGATAGCCCCTCTGAGAGGGCGTAAAGCTCGTCTAGGCTGTAGGCGGTGGCAACCATGCGGCCCTCATCGGCCAAATACCGCCAGGCCTGCACCAAAATCTCCTTAATCGCCCGTCCCCCCTCAATGCAAATGCAGTCTGGGGAGTCGGGCAAATCTGCAAAGCAGTCAGGTGCACTTCCCTGCACCACCTGCACATTAGTCACGCCAAAGCGATCGCAGTTGAGCTGAATTAGATGGGCAACGTCTTCGTCTCGCTCGACGGCAATGATGCGGCTATCCGGGCACAGCAGCCCCACTTCAACTGGGATGGTGCCGGTGCCCGCGCCGATGTCCCAAAAGATGGAATCTGATTTGAGCCGCAGATGGGAAATGAGCAGCAGACGGATTTCCCGCTGGCTCATAGGAATGCCGGGAAGCCGCTCGAAGAGGCGATCGGGAATGCCAGGGGTTCGGTAGGGCCAAAGCGATGCCATCAGGACTCAGGGCCAAAATGATGGCGCAGCGCTGGAAATGCCTTGAGCCGATCGCTTGGAGGCAGGTAGGCAGAATTTATGGGTCGCCTGGGACTCGAACCCAGAACAAATCGGTTAAAAGCCGAGTACTCTACCATTGAGCTAGCGACCCGTTTATTATGGCCAATTGAGCTGTGCAGCCCAAATTGGCGGACGGTATACCAATATATCGCATGACTCGCCGGTTGTGCGAATCAATTAGCTGATTTAATTGGCATTTTCAATTTAGCACCCAATTACCTTAAAGTGCTCTGGCTACGGCGTCAAACTTTACCGCCATAGGTGCCGCAGAAAATTCTGTCCAGCATGGCGTGCTTGATCTATGGGTCAGCGCCCTTAAATGGAGAAGGTGTCCAAGTTCAGACCTGGATTCATCGACGCCCTTGCTCTTCAAGCCCACCTCATCTGGAGTTTCCTATGACACGCTCCCTTAAAGCTTTAGCGGTTTATCTCTGCCTTGCCGCATTGACGATGCTGTGGATCGTTGCCCCTACAGGCGCGGGTGCAGCGGCGGATGGCTCTGGGGCGCCAGCCTCTGTTCAGGCACAGCGCCAGCCAGCGGGACCTGAGGTTCCATCCTTCGACTTTCTGCGATCGCCGCCGGTAGGGCGGGTCAGCCCCGAAAGCGGCAGCCTTAGCATCCAGCTGATTAACACCATCGGCGCACCGATCACCTATCAGGTGGTGACCGATACCGCGCAGCGATCGCTCCCCGCCAACTCAGATATTGTGCTGCAGAACCTGTCTTTGCCGGTGAGCATCTTTCTCTATCGCCCTGACACTGGCCTAATTCAGGCAACGGCGGCTACCGAACCGGGTCAGCTCCAGGTTACCCTCGAGGCCGCTACGGACCTGGCTGATAACGTCCGCAGCATTGAGTTAGACGACGCGGGCTACGTGTTTTTTGAGTAGCCGGTTTGACGGGCAGTGGAGGTGTGATGTCAGAAACGCAGTCCGCTGTGTCAGTACACAGGCCTAGCGGTAGTTTGTGAACTGGAGGGCAACGGGATAGTCCTCCTGCTTGAGCCGGTTAATCACGGTCTGCAGGTCATCCTTAGACTTGCTGGTGACCCGAACGGCGTCGCCCTGAATCGAGGCCTGGATCTTGTTGAACTCGTCTCGAATCAGCTTAGAAATCTTCTTAGCCAGTTCGGTGCTAATGCCCTTTTTTAGGGTCACCACCTGCCGCACCCGCGTGCCCGTAGCCGATTCGATGGGGCCATAGTCAAAAATTTTCAGGGATAGGTTGCGCTTGACCGCCTTGGTCTGCATCACGTCGTGCACCGTTTGCAGGGTGAACTCACTGTCAGTGGTGATGGTGATAGTGTCGTCCCCCAGCTCAAGGCTGGTGTCGGTACTTTTAAGGTCGTACCGACTCTTGATTTCGCGGCGGGCTTGATCGAGAGCGTTGACTAACTCTTGACGATCAAAGTCGCTGACGACATCGAAGGAGTAGGAAGAAGCCATAGGTCAGGTACCAGTGTTGTAGGACAAAAAGCGATTTTAAGCGCGCAGGCTCAGAATGAACAGCGTAAAGGTTCCAATGGAGCCAACGCCGAACATCAGCGATCGCAGCGGCGCCACATTTAAGATGTAGAACACCGAATAGAGGGCGCGAGCGGCGACGTGGGCGATGGCAGCGATCGTTGCCAAGGTAGAGTCAACGCCTGTGACGTAGGCCATTAGCGCTGCGGCTGAAAACAGAATGAAGGCCTCAAAGCAGTTTTGGTGGGCCCAAGTGGCCCGCTGGGCGAACTGAGGCAGCTTGCTGGTGAGGGCCCGGGGTGTGGCAAACATCTGCAGGGGAGCGTCCATCTGCGTGCTGGTGTTGACGCGCCCGTAAGCTACCACTAGGAACGGGAAGTAGACCAAAAGGGCGTCTATGAGAATGCAGTAGAGAAGAACGGTTGACGTCGGTGGCATGATTAGAAAGATGGCGGACGGCATAGTCTCTATGCTACAGCCTTAGATCCGTCTGCCCCACCCAGACAACGTATTGAGCAATCGGCCGGGCGCCACAGCCAAGCCGCTAATCCAGGAAGAAAGGCGTAACCACCTTACGCTGCTCTTCGGCGTCCTGGCAGGTTTTGATCAGAGTATGGCTGTCGTGAAACATGAAGCAAATGAGCTGCTGACATCGGGAGATGATCTCCTGATTGCACAAAGCGCTCGCCTCAGCCAGCGACAGGGTGTCGTGGTCTGGGTTTTCCACCAGGTGAATCACGTCCTCCAGCTGCTTACGCGACTCGCGAGGCTGTCGCTTGAGGCTTTGGGGCAGAATTACCGTCAACAGGTTGGGATCAGCCTGCATTGCTCCTCGAATCGCGGCAGAATTGGTGCCCGTAGCGCCCGATGTCAGTACTGAATTGCCCGCCTGCACCAGCGCAAAGCTCATGAGCTCAATCAGCTTTTGATGCGTAATCGGAACGTGGCGTGAGCCGAGAATCGCAATTCGCTTTGACCCCGTTTGCTGAATTGCTGCCAGCTCCTGTAAATATGTATCTACCTTTGGGATGTCGAGTGACTGACTCAAGGAGGTTCGGAGGCGTTACAACTTCGATATTCTACCAGGTGTCTGAGCATTTGTAGCGAATGCCCCGGCTGGGTGGTCTTTAACAACCAACCCAATCGCACCCCGTTATCCCGATACTCATACATCTTTGCTTGGGCAGTCTCTAGATCATCACGAGGCGACATCAGTTCTAAAACAAAATTAGGTGCAATGGGAGGAAACTTCTCCTGCGCTTCAGCAGAAAGCTCATTCCCCCCGCGCTTGCTGAACCCAAGCGATATCCGGCGATCGCTTTGCGCCATTGGGTAGTCTGAAACAGGTAGAAGAGTCAAACCCCACACCTAGCGTTGCTTGGCGATTCCAAATGCCAAAATTAACCACCAGCTAAAGTTGCGATTACCCGTTTCTCTACCCGTTGGGGCCACAATTACAATCTCTCCACTGGCGTTACGCTCAAGTTTGGCATTAGGATTAGCTCGACACAGCTAAAAAACTGGTCCTCTGAGCCTAGCTCTAAAACATTATGGCAATATCAATATGTTGATGCGGGGGCTGACGCGCTCCTTCCCCAATTCGGTGAGCAGGGCATCGTATTCTTCCCAGAAGACATTTTCAATCAGCAGATGGCTGCCCGGCGAGAGCTTCAGCGCATGGAGGGGTACCGTAGCTGGAACTCACGCAACCATCGCCATAAAGAAATTGTAGATAAATGGAGCTAAGCGGATTCGAACCGCTGACTTCCTCAATGCCATTGAGGCGCTCTACCAACTGAGCTATAGCCCCGCGTCAAACATTATGCCTCGTACCCATCATAGGGACCAAGCACGATCTCGATATTAGCACCCCCATTCCAACATCGACATAAATCGCGTTAAAGTTCTTTAGGCTACCCCACGCTTCGCGGCAACTCATGACTCCCCCTGAAAATCCTGCAGACAGCCCCCACCAGCCCACCGCTAACATCGACAGCAGTATCGATACCGATGCCCTCATCCAAGCCCTGCGCCGTAAAGAAGGCAACTGGATTGGTTGGGCCATCGCCTGCCAGCAGCTGCAAAAGGCAGGCCACAGCCCGCAGCAGATCTTTGAGGCCACCGGGTTCGAGCCTATTCAGCAGAACCAAATTATCGTCGCCGCCCAGGTCTATAAATCCCTCGAAGCAGCCGACGTCTCTCCTGAAGTGCGATCGCGCTTCGAGATTCGCGGCAGCGATGCCCTCTACGAGCTACGCATCCTTAACCAAGTCGAGAGAGCCATCACGGCTCACCTGCTTTACCGCCACAACGCGGATTCCACCACCGCCCACGAGTTTGCCAAAGCCGTCAAAGAGTACGGTCGTCGCAGCAAGCCACCAGAAGGCTTTGGCTTCTTTGACCAAGCGCCTGGCGACGCCCTAGCCCACTACTATTGGAAGCTGGCCCGTCAGCAGTCAGACCTGCAGGCCAGGTCGCGGCTGATTGCCTCCGGGCTGCGCTATGCCGACTCCGACACCGCCCGCAAACAGCTTGAAGCCCTGCTCACTGACTTCGCCGTGGTGCGCCAGCGCAAAGCCCCCCTACTGCCCATCTATCGCTTCGACTCAGAAGAGCACATGCCCCGCGTACTGCCTGTGGTGGGTCAGCTGCCGCTGACGGTGGCAGATCTTAGGGCGGTGCCAGTGGTGGATGAGGAAGGACCGTTTAAGTTTGTCAAGCATTCAGGCACCGCAGCCTGGGTGGCCCTGCCTGGGTGGCAGGTGCTGCTGCTAGCCGAAGACCCGGTGGTGCTGATTACCCAGAGCGATCGCCTCCCCACGGAAATGTCGCCTCCGGTGGAGCCCGTGCTGCTGGTGGTGGACCGGGCGAGCCGCGAGTGGACGCCGGATAGCTATTTCATCGTGGCCCAGAGCGAGCAGATTGAAGTCGCGTGGTTCGACGAAGCGCCCAGCGCGCCGCTGCTAGGCCGGGTGATTTTGGTGCTGCGGCCCAAGAAGGTGCTAGACGAGGAGTTTGTCAAAGATCCCTGGCAGTTCGAAGAGTAAAATAAGAAGTGACGCTTGGCCTTGACACTAATGACGACAACGCGCCAGCACATGACGCTCAAAGAGTACCTGGAGTACGACGATGGGACGGACACCCGCTACACCCTCGTTGACGGGGAGCTTGTCGTCGTGCCCTCCGAGAGTGATCTAAACAACGTCATCGCGCTGTATATCCTGTCCCTGTTGCTGCAGTTTGTTCCAATTCAGCGAATGCGTCGTGGAACAGAGATTGTGGTCAGCGGGTCTCGGGCCACGACGCGTATCCCCGATTTGATGGTAGTGGGCGATGAGCTAGATGCTGAACTGGCAGGCAGTCGCCGCAGCATTGTGATGTTGGATATGCCGTCTCCTGAGCTTGTGGTAGAAGTTGTGTCCTCTGGCGCCGAGAATATAGAGCGCGACTACCGCTACAAGCGCTCTGAATATGCAGCGCGGGGTATTGCTGAATACTGGATTGTCGACCCAGTGCAGAGGCAGGTCGTCGTGCTGGCGCTGTTGTCAGGGCTGTACGAGGATACGGTTTTTAAGGGGACGCAGCAGGTGCGATCGCCCCTAATTCCAGATCTAAAGGTGATGGCAGAGCAGCTATTACGGGCAGGCCGCTAAGACACGCTCCCCTGATGCCCGTCTACCGCAGACCCTTCCGCAATTTGCCCTTCTGGTCCCCCTTCCGTGACTCTGGCCTGGGTCATCGCATTCAGCGTAATCGGCCTATTGTTGCGGAACGACAGCGTGTAAATCTCCGTCGGCATGCTGATATCGGCCCGCTCCAGCGACTCCTTAATGTCCTGCGCCACCAGTGACGTGGTCTCCAAAAACTCCCCCCGGTGAGAATCCACCCAAAATCGGATCTCTAGGTTCACCGTACTGGCGGCCAGCTCATTCACCAGCACCTCGATGGGGCGATCGGGGTCTACCCCTTTGATGGCCTCTAGGCCCCGGCGAATCACCGCTTTCGCTTCTGAGATGTCCTCATCGTAGTCGATGCCCACAATCACCGAGCTGCGACGCAGGGGAGAGGCGGTGTTGTTGGTGATGCTGGCTTGAAACACCTCCTGATTTGGAATGTAGACCAAGCGACCGTCGTAGGTGCGCATGGTTGTTGCCCGCAGCTGGATCTGGGTGATGGTGCCCTCATACTCATCGATCACCACCTGGTCCCCCAAGCGAAAGGGCCGCGCCGCCAGTAAAATCACCCCAGAAATGTAGTTGCTGAGCACGTCTTTGAGGCTAAAGCCGATGGCAACGCTGGTGAGGCCCAGCGCCCCCAGCAGTGCTCCGAACTCCAGCCCCACTACGCCTAGGGCAATCACCGTGCCCAGCACCCATACTGCCCCGTACCCCAGCCGACCGACGAGGACTTCCGTACTGCGATCGCC
>JBHJHJ010000127.1:0-6689 GCA_050330955.1 Elainellaceae cyanobacterium
CATCTGGTCGCTTTTCAGGAGTCAATGCCCTTTGAAACCCGCTCCATCGGCGGCATGAAAACCTTTTTGTTTAGCGGGGAGGGCTTTGTGGTGGATTTGACCGGGCCGGGCAAAGTGCTGATCCAAACGCGATCGCAAGACCAGTTTCTCTCTTGGCTAATTCCCAAGCTGCCGAAAACCACAAGCACCAGTAGTTGAGTCACGTTGCTCCTTCAAAATTCTATGAGAACCATCATCTCTTGGCAGCGAAGCCAGCCCCATATCGACCTAAGCTCACTTCGGTTTAACCCGAGTTGGCTTTGTTCCAGCCCAAACTCACCTCGATTCAACCCAAATTAGTTTGCCCTCAACCCATCCTTGGCTCGGTTTAACTGAAGCTGGCTTTCACTCGACGCAAGCTCACTCTGGTTCTACCAAAACCAGGCTCTACCCAGCCCAAGCTTGCTTTGATTCAACTAAAGCAAGCTCTGCGGCCATGGTCAAAGCTTAAAACTGTTTTCACCCTAGCCCTTAGTCTATTACCACTTGCCCAATGAAATTAACCTCCCTCAAGTCCCTGCTCGTCTTAGCCGGAGTCCTCTCTCCCTTAGCTTTTCTACCAACCCAAGCTGAAGCGAGGGACGCAACGCTGCTTGCCCAAGCTACGGCTGACAGATATCCCACCCTCGAAATACCCTGCCCTGACGCGGTTCCACCAGGAGAAATCGAGGGCGAAACCATCACCTGCGGCATACTCACCGTGCCGGAGGACTACGATGACCCCGACGGTCGCCAGATTGAGCTCACCTACGCCATTCTGCACAGCCTCAGCCTTGCCCCAGCCCCCGATCCAATCATGGATTTACGCGGCGGCCCCGGCGGCAGCGTCATGGAATAGGGCAAACGCATACTCATGCCGCGAGGATACGGGCGAGGTAGCTGTCATCCCAAGCAGCCTTGAGACGCCTAGCCTTAATGCCACAGCGAGCAGAAGTATCTTGACGCAGTAGATTCAGCGCCACATGCCTGATGAGAGCGAAGTTTTCAGGAGCATGGCCAGTCCTGATGCGCGAAGCATCTTCCCCAAAGGCTACATCGAGTACCCAGTGAAGTTGGTTCTCAATGCCCCAGTGAGAGCGAACGCAGTGGGCAAAGCGCTCCACGCCGCCCTCAAAGCTCACCAGGTAGTAGCGCTGCTCAATAGTAGGCGGCACTCCAGGTAGACGACGTTCAGACTCGACCAGGCCAACACGCCTAAGCCCAGGCCATAGGTGAGCGTCCATCAGGTGTTCCACCTCGCCAAGTAGCCAGTGACGACGAATCTCGATGCGTCCATGACCGCCATTGACTGTCTGATGAAACTCATGGGGAATATCCTTGAACTCAATTTTGCGAGTCCACTCAAATAGCTGCTGCACGTCCTGGTGAATGTTGCCCTGATTACCTTTGAGGCTCAAGACGTAGTCTGCGCCGCCTTCTACAATCTGCTTTGCGATCTCCTTTTGAGCCCCCATAGCATCGATAGTTACAACACAGCCATTGAGGTCTAGAACTGCCAGCAGTTGGGGTATCGCCGTAATCTCGTTTGACTTCTCATCAACCTTCACCTGGCCGAGGACCAGCCGATTCTCGCTCGCCCAAGCGCTCACCATATGGATAGCGCCCTTGCTGCCCCCCCTGTCGTAGGAGTGGCGCAGCGTTTTACCGTCAATGGCCACCACCTCCCCATCACACAGCTGTGCCACTGCCCTCACCCAGCTCAAAAAGCACCCCTGTAGCGCTTCTGGGTTAAGCGCTGCAAACAACCTGGCAATCGTGTCATGGGAGGGAATGCCATTGGCCAACTCCAGGAATCCTTTGAGCCACTCCTCTTTCGCCTTGCCATAGTTTTCGATGTCCACCCAGGTATCTGCCCCGCAGATGACCGCGCATATCGTTAATCCGATGATGTCGAGTAGCTTGTGCTCTAAAAGATGCTGGGCTCGCGGGTCTTCTAAACTCTGGAAGTGTTCGAGTAGCTGGGCTGACCCGACAGTAGCTTGGGGCATGCTTTATCTCCTGTATCATCCCCCTTGAGCCTCTCACTTTTTGTATGCGTTTGCCCTATTTGAGGTACGCATTCTGTACGGATATGGCAGCGCCTATCTGCCTTTACCCAGTCTTTATGGTTGCCGGCTTAGCCCCGCTAGCGATTGAAAAGAGGGGCAGATAAACTGTGAGGGTTAGGATATCCCCATGCGTTACCGTCCTGCCTCCTTATCTTGTCGTTATTGAAACCGATATTTTTATGGCTACTTCTATCTCCCCTGCCGCCCTAATTGGTAAACCAATCAAATTTGGCACTGATGGCTGGCGCGGCATCATTGCCGCTGACTTCACCTTTGAGCGTGTAGCTCAGGTCGCGCCCTTAGCTGCCCACGCCCTGCAGCAGACCTACGGCGACGCTATCGATAGCCGCACCGTAATTGTGGGCTACGATCGCCGCTTCCTATCTGAAGACTTTGCTCAAGTCGCCGCTCAAGCGGTGCAGCAGGCCGGGTTCGACGTAGTGCTCTCCGAGGGCTACGCGCCTACCCCTGCCTTTAGCTGGGCGGCTAAAGACCAGGGCGCACTGGGGGCAATTGTCATCACCGCTAGCCACAACCCCGGCGCGTATTCGGGGCTGAAGATCAAGGCAGGCTTCGGGGGGTCGGTTCCACCTGAGGTCACGAAGAAAGTTGAGGCGATGCTGGCGAAGCCTCCTGCCGCTATTGGCGCGCCGGGTACGCTGACGCAGTTTGACCCTTGGCCTAGCTACTGCGGCATCATTCAGCAGCGGGTCAACATCGACGCCATCCGCGAGGCGATCGCCAGCGGACGTCTCACGGTATTTGCCGATGTAATGCATGGGGCAGCGGCCAGCGGCATCGGGCGCGTTTTGGGCACTGAAATCAACGAGCTGAATAGCGATCGCGACCCGCTGTTTGGCGGCGGTGCCCCAGAGCCGCTCCCCCGCTATCTGCCGGAGCTGCTTCCCAGACTCAAGGCTCATGATGGCGGTGGCTTGGCCGTTGGACTGGTGTTTGACGGGGACAGCGATCGCATCGCCGCCGTAGACGGAGACGGCAACTTCCTCAGCTCTCAGATTTTAATTCCCATTTTGCTAGAGCACTTGGCCACTCGTCGGGGCTACAGCGGCGAGCTGGTAAAGACTATCAGCGGCTCCAACCTATTCCCTAAAGTGGCGGCCCTCTACGATCTGCCGGTCCACGAGACCCCTATCGGCTACAAGTACATCGCCAACCGAATGAACGACGCTGAAGTGCTGCTGGGGGGTGAAGAGTCCGGTGGCATCGGCTACGGCCACCATATCCCTGAGCGGGACGCTCTGCTCTCAGCGATGTACGTGCTAGAGGCGGTGGTGCAGTCGGGACAGGATTTGAGCGATCTGTACCGCCAGCTTCAAGAGAAGACTAACTTCCACTCTGACTATGACCGCATCGATTTACCCCTGGCCAGTATGGAGGTGCGATCGCGCTTGGTGAATGAGCTAGAAACCAACCGCCCCACTGAAGTCGCAGGGCAGGCCGTTACGGACTGTCTCACCATAGACGGCTATAAGTTCCAGCTTGCCGATGGAAGCTGGCTGCTGATCCGCTTCAGCGGCACGGAGCCTGTGCTGCGGCTGTATTCTGAGGCGATGACGATGGAAGATGTGCGGCGAAACCTGAACTGGGCCAAGGAGTGGGCTACGGCGCTGAGCTAATGTTTCTAATCCTGTAGTGGTTTTGTACTCCGACCGCAAGTTAAAAAAGCCAGCACAAAGCTTACGAGCTGGCCTACGATTAACCGAGCCTGTCGTTTTCTAGCTGCATGGACATGTTCGTTTCTCAACCTCTACAGGATTAGCCTCGGAGGGACTGACGGGGTAGGTCAGCCCCTCTGCGGGTAGATGCAGCCTCAGCATCTGTCAGTCCCACAGAGGCGATCGCCTCTAAGTCTCTCGATGCGGGTATTTATCAGGAGTCTGTAATTTGAGCCCCAACGTCTCGCGACTGACACGCCAACCCTCATCGCCGATACCTGAAGTCTCGCCGCCAACACCCAAAGGGTCACGAGCGACACCTGAAGTCTTGCTGCTGACACAACAGGCCTCGCCACTGACCGCTCAAGCGTCAAAACCGGTAAATATAGCGCTGGCTACTTCGCTTACGACGTTTTTGGTGGTGAACTGAACAACCTGGAGCGAAGCAGCGAGCCATCGTGCACAAAGACCTGTGGCGATGGCTATATCAGCCGCGATCGCACTGGCTATAGCGGCGACGATGCTCACAGGTTAAGAATCACCCCTCCTGCTTGCCCAAACGTAACCGTTCCCTGTAATGTCGGCTGTGATACGGCTGCAGGGCGCGATCGCCCTTAGCATTTCCGTATCTCAACTCGGGCAACGCTACGGCCCGTTTCCTCTAGGAGTAACAGGTGCAACACAATCGATCGTGGCTCATAAGCAATATTAACCGTGCTCTTCAGCTCAGAACTCAACGCTGGAGCTCTATTTTTCTCGGTACTGCCGCTCTTATCATTGGACCAACAGCGCTAGCAGCTTTGGCACAGGGCGCAGAAGACGCGCCGCCTTACACCTTTCAAGATGTGTTTTGGGCTTTCATCATTTTAGGTTTTTTAGTTCTGCTGGGGCGCTGGGTACGTCAGCAAATAGGCATACTGCAAACATTATTTCTACCCAGCTCAATTGTTGCAGGCGTGATTGCGCTGCTGCTTGGGCCTGGGGTTTTGGGGGCCATTACTGGAGACGGTTTTCTGAGTACCGGCCTATTTCCCCAGCCTATTTTGGACGTATGGTCCGCCATTCCGGGGGTATTTATTAACATTGTCTTTGCCACCATCTTCCTAGGAGAATTCATTCCACCTCCGGGTGAAATTTGGCGGCGGGCGTCTCCCCAGGTGGCTTTTGGTCAGTCCTTGGCTTGGGGACAATATGTGGTCGGACTGCTGCTGGCCCTTCTAATACTTGGCCCTTTGTTTGGTCTCCCCCCGATGGCAGGCGCCTTAATTGAGATTGGCTTCGAAGGCGGCCACGGTACGGCGGCAGGCATGGCAGAAGTGTTTAGCGAGTTGGGCTTTGAGGAGGGCTCAGACTTAGCCGTCGGCATGGCCACGGTGGGCATCGTCAGCGGCATCATCGCCGGGGTTGCCCTGGCAAACTGGGGCCGCACGAAGGGCCACACTGCCGCGAGTCAGCTCGACGACTCGATTCCAGCGGATGCACAGGAACGGGTGCCGGTTGAGCATGAGAGCCCTGAAATCACTGAGCGCCGCCAGCGCCACCTCGGCAGCCTGCTGGTGGATCCGCTGACGCTGCAGTTTGGCTTTGTCGGGGTATCCATCGCCATTGGCTGGGTCATTTTACAGCTGTTGGTCTTGATTGAATCCGTCACCTGGAACCAGGGCGGAGAGGGCTTAGAAGTGCTGGGTGGCATTCCGCTGTTTCCCATGGCGCTGGTGGGCGGCATCATTGTCCAAGTTCTGCTAGAGCGCTTCAACAAGCAGTACCTGATCAGCCGTCCGCTGATGATCCGCATTGGTGGGGTGGCGCTTGATGCCCTAATTGTGGCGGCGCTAGCGACCCTCAGTCTGTCAATTATCGCCCGCAACTTCGGTGCGTTTGCTGTGCTGGCGATCGCCGGTATTGCCTGGAACGTGCTCTTTTTCATCGTCTTTGCGCCCCGCATGATCCCCACCCACTGGTTCGAGCGGGGCATCGGTGACATGGGCCAGTCCATGGGGGTCACAGCCACAGGCATTCTGCTAATGCGCATGGTGGACCCCAAAGACCGCACCGGGGCGTTTGAGAGCTTCGGCTACAAGCAGCTCTTTTTTGAGCCCATTGTGGGCGGCGGCCTGTTTACCGGCGCAGCGCCAGTGCTGATCAACCGCTTTGGCCCCGTGGCCATCCTGCTGTTGACCGGGGCGCTGCTGGCGTTCTGGGTTATCTTCGGGCTCTGGAACTACAAAAAGATCAGTGCCTCAATGGAGGCGGGCGAAACCCGGGAGCCTGTGGCCACCCGGTGAGTTGCGTCGCCCTAAGCGCTAATCACCCCACGCACCGCTGAAATCGCCACCGTCCGGGGCGACGCCAGGTAATTTCGCGCTGTGGGGTCGCCGCTGCGGCCCTTAAAGTTGCGGTTAGTGGCGTAGATGCCTGCCTCCTGCGGCCCGAGCACCCCAAGCCCCGCATTGATGCAGGCCCCGCAGCCCGACTTCAGCACCTGCGCCCCCGCCGCCTCTAGCCAGTCTAGGTAGCCCAGCGCCGCCGCCTGCCGCCGCACTTCCTGAGAAGCAGGCACTACAAACAGGCTTACGGTGTCGGCCACCCGCTGCCCTTTAATGGCGATCGCCGCCTCGGCCAAATCGTGTAGCTTTCCTCCGGTGCAGGAGCCCACAAAGGCTCGGGTAATTGGTACGGCGTCGAGCTGGCTGACCGCTACCACCTGGTCTGGCTTAGGCGGGCAGGCCACCTGGGGCTCTAGCTGACTGAGGTCAAAGCGATGGACCTGGTGATACCGGGCGTCGGGATCAGATGTCACAGCGCCGGACGTCACAGCGTCGGATGGCACAGCGCCGGATATCACAGTATCGGAGGTCACGGCGGCGGATATCACAGCGTCAAGGGGTTCAGCAGTGCGCCCACTTACATACTCACGGGTTGCCCC
>JBHJHJ010000128.1:0-5685 GCA_050330955.1 Elainellaceae cyanobacterium
GTGTGGTCCCCCGCCAGTATCAGTTGCTCTTGCTGCGGTAGCTGCTCCAGATATAGCCCCATCAGCTCTTCGCCCGCTGGTTTTGCGCGGCTCAGGCTTTTGTACACACTCGGCCACTGCCGCTGAAACGCTGGCGAGAGCGACACTTCGGCAAAGCTAGGCAAGCTGCGGCTTGTCAGCACCGCATCCATCAAGTCAAACAAACCGTCTCGTCCATTGCCCAGAAGGCTGTATGCCCGGTTGCGAAACGCTTTTAGTTCCTTCAAACTTTCCATAGGTGAGCTGAGGTTGGTTAGCACTTCTCAGCTTTGCCTATGGGGCGTCTCGCTTCAACGGCGATCGCCCCTCTCCTGCTTATTTTGTCTAAACTCCAGGCGAAAACCGCGAAGCCTAAATTTTAGAGCGTGGAGGAATCGGCCACAACCGCCGCCGAAGACACCTCTCGGTAAAGCTGGTCGAGCTGCCGGGCCACCCCTTGCCAGCTAAAGTGCTCCTCCACCCGCTTGCGAGCGGCCTTTCCAAGCTGCTCCCGCCAGGATTGATCATGCAAGAGGCGATCAATCGCCGTAGAGAAAGCCTCAGCATCTTTTGGGGGAGCCAAAAGGCCAGTCTCCTCGGCACTGACGGTATACTGCAGCCCGCCCACCTGGCTAGCAACGACCGGCGTGCCGGAAGCCATGGCTTCGATGGCGACTAGGCCGAAGGGCTCGTAGTGGCTGGGCACCACGCACAAGTCTGCGGCGGCATAGTAAAGGGGAAGGTCATTGTCCGAAATTCTTCCTGGGAAGGTGGTGCAGTCCGTCAGCCCCAGCTCTGCCACAATGCCCTCAATGCGATCGCGCTCAATGCCGTCGCTGCGGCCCGGACGGCTGCCGCCCCCAATCACCAGATATAGATTGGGGGCGCCTCGAAAGGCCGACTGGCCAACGGCCCTCACCAGGGTCTCGATACCCTTACGGCGATCGAAGCGGCCGATGTAGAACACCATCAGCGCCTCTAGGGAAATGCCCAGCTGCTGCCGCGCGTCCTGCTGCGACACTTGCCCAAAGCGCTCGATGTCGGTCCCACAGGGAATTACGACCACGTTCCCGTCAGAGGACACCAGCGATCGCATGTCGGCTTCTTCTTGAGGGCTCGTGGCAATCGTGCGCTCTGCCGTCTCTAGAACCCGCTTTTCGGTTTCGAGGCGGGTGGCAGCGATCGGTGGAACGTCATCGACTGAGCGGTACTTAACGGCCCCTAGGGAGTGATAGGTGTGCACTTGCACCAGGCCCTTCTGCCGCTGCTTCCAGGTCATTCCTACCCAGGCAGAAAGCCAGTAATTCGTATGGACGATGGGGTAGCGCCCGTGGGCCTGCTGAAAATCAAGCAGCGCCTCAACGAATTCGGGGAGATAGGAAAAAATCTCGTCCCGAGGCACAAAGTCTTCTGGTCCTGCAGTCAAGCGAATCGTGCGGCAGGTGGGGGTGTGCTCGACGATGGCGGGCTGCTGGCTCGTTTGACGGGTGAACATATCCACCTGCCAGCCCAGGCGGCTGAGCGCTATACCCACTTGCTGCACGTAGACATTCTGACCGCCGGCTTCCTCTTTGCCGATGGCGATGGCGGGGTCACCATGAACCGAGATGAGGGCAATACGCTGCGTTGGAGTTGCCATGATGATAAAAGCTAAGCAAAGGGCATTGAGTCAATATTCAGGCTTACTACACGGGCTCTGTCTTGAGAGGCAGAGCGTGCAAATACCCTGATGCATCAGGATATTTGCTATGAACGGAAATCTTGCACAAAAGCGTAGCAAATTTCAGCGCCATTCCCCAACCTTTGGGCAACCGTAGATGTGTGATCTGAAGCAGCGCTGTTGAGCGCACAAACCCAGGAATCAAAAAGTTTTTGTAGCGCTAGCGCTTTAGCAAAATTTGCTGCTATGATCGATGCCTAGCACCTGGAGAGGTGGCTGAGTGGACGAAAGCGGCAGATTGCTAATCTGTTGATAGGTACGTAAGTCCTATCCGAGGGTTCGAATCCCTCCCTCTCCGTATTTTCAAGATTTTTTCCATAGGCTTGTTTTGATTAGAGCTGTTTTGATACGGGCCGGCTCTGGCGCCAGCCTGATTTGACTTCAGAGCGATCGCTCTCGCTAAGGTCCAGGGTTTTCAGAGCTTTTCGATGGCGCGGTAGGTGCGCTCAATACTGGCGTTGGGCTCCAGGAAGGAAAACAGATGGCGAAAGCGAACGTATCCCGCACCATCTATCAGAAACTGCGCCGGCAGCGGGGCTCCCAGGGCCTGCCCGACACCATAGTCGCGAAACACCTGACAGCTTGGGTCGCTCAAAAGGGGCATCGGCAGGCCAAGATCTTGGGTCACCGTCACGCTCTGATCTAAGTCAGTGCTGGTGATCATCCACACGGCTACCCCTCGGGTTTTGATCTCGGTGGAGGCCTCCCTAAGGGCCACGATGTGGGGATAGCACAGCGGACAGTACTGGTTTTCGGTAAAGATGCGGGTGAGGGCGAGCAGCACAGGCTGCTGAGCTGAGCCTGGACCGACATAGTCCTTTAGCCGCAGCGTCTCCCCGTGGGTAACGTCACGCAGCTCAAACAGCGGGGCCCGGTCGCCAATCTGGATTGCTCCAGCGGCCGGAATCGGCATCAAGTTTTTGAAAAAGCGATCGCTAAACAGTCCAGTAAAGTTCGATGACGTCAACATAGCGAGCAGAATTGAGGGTAAGGACGAAACCGCTTCAGCGCGACCTGAGATCACCGCGACGTACATGTTTAGCGACTTTGGGATAAAGGCCATACGCCTTGGTCTTACCCCCCTCAATCCCCCCTTGCAAAGGAGGGAAGTTCAGTTCTCCCCCTTTGCAAGGGGGAGCTAGAGGGGGTAATTCGAGACGCTAAACACATACACCGCGACGCGGTGATCTTAGACTACAGCACCTTTCCAGCCGCCAAGACTGCCCAAAGGAGGGTGTCGCCCCCACTGGGCTACCTACAGAATTTTCTCTAACCCGTAAACCAGGGACTTGAGCCCGCAGACCTTGCGGATGGCGAGCAGGACGCCAGGCATATAGCAGGCGCGATCGCTGGTGTCGTGGCGCAGGGTATAGAGCTGCCCCGGTGCGCCAAACAGAATTTCTTGGTGAGCCAGCAGTCCCGGTAGCCTAACGCTGTGGATGCGAATGTTTTCCTCAGCGAGGCTGCCGCGAGCCCCCGGCAGCTTCTCGGTCTCCTCCACCTGAGGCGGGTTATAGGCCTTCCCTATCTCCGCCAGCATCTGCGCCGTTTTGATGGCGGTGCCGCTGGGAGCGTCTGCTTTCTGATTGTGGTGAAGCTCGATTATTTCCACATGGTCAAAGTATTGGGAGGCTCTGAGGGCCGCCTGCTGCATCAGCACTACGCCAATGGAAAAGTTGGGGATAATTAGGCAACCCGTGCTGGCCTTATCGGCGAACTGGGCCAGCTCGTCAATTTGCGCTGAGGACAGCCCCGTCGTCCCTACCACGGGGCGCACCCCGTAGGCGATCGCGGCCCGCACGTTGTCATACACCACGTCTGGGTGGGTAAAGTCCACCACCACCCCCTGAATCTTCTCTTGGGTTGCTGAGGCGAAGGTGGCTTCCATATCGGCCAACAGGGGAATCTCCAGAGGACCGCAGCCCGCCACCTCTCCCACGTCCTGCCCCTGCAGATCTGGGCGACGGCTAATGGCTCCGACAAGCTGCATATCCTCTGCCTGGGCAATGGCCTTGACGGCCTCCCGGCCCATCTTGCCAGTAGCTCCGTTCACAATTACGGGAATCTTGTCTTGGCTCACGCTGCCCAGTCCATTGCTAGAAAATTACATGTCGCGTTGGCCACTTTGCTTCTGAAAAACCAGAGGTTTCTTCCTGGGCTGACCTGTGGGTCAGACGCTGAGGACAGTTTTAGTGCTGAACCGAAGGAACCTGAAGCCAAGTGGCTATAGGCAGTCTACCAAGCTTAGCCCGCTATTGTGAGCCAGCATAGTCCCGCTACCGCTCCCGCGCAATGATCAGCAACTGCGCCAGCTGCAGGGCCGAATAAACAACTGTGGCCACATAGGTCCAGGCCGCCGCCCGCAGGACCCGAGCAGCGGCGGCGCGTTCACGGGGCTGAAGCTGGAGCTGCTCCACCAGGCGCAGGGCCCGGCGGGAGGCATCAAATTCGACGGGCAGCGTAACGAGGTGAAACGCTAGAGAAGCCGTAAATAAAGCGATGCCGATCTGCATCAGCCAGCCAGCCCCCATGGCGGCAAACAAGATCCCCAGCACAATGAGCAGTGGACCGAGCTGAGACCCTATGTTAGCTGCTGGCAAAAGCGACGATCGCAGGGACATGAATCGATAGCGCTCTCGATCTTGCAGCGCGTGACCGCACTCGTGGGCCGCGATCGCAACCGCGGCCAAGGATGTCGAGCCATAGGTGGATTGGGACAATCGTACGGCTTTGGCCACCGGGTCATAATGATCGCTCAACTCTCCCATCACCATTTCCACGCGAATTCGATGTAGCCCGGCCCGGCCTAGCAGCTTATGGGCAACCTCGGCGCCAGTTAGCCCTAGGGACGAGGTAATGTCAGTGTAGGTGCGGTAGGTCTGTCTGATTTGTCGCTGGGACCACAGCATCAAAATTAAACCAGGCAGCAGGAGGGTATAGGACCAGTGGAGCATAGCTGTCGCGCTGAGGCAGTTGTTGTAGGACGTTGTTATGGACTCTGTGTACGGCCCCTTTGGGCTTGCTTCTCTCTTCATAAGGCATTGCGAGCACCCGTTTGAACTGAAAAAAATTGTTAATTGTTGCAACAAGAGCGGTTGTAATCCCCAGAGCCTAAGGAAAAATTGGAGCATGCAATACTGAGATGTAGCCCATGATTGATCTTGCTTTTCTCGCCGACGTACCTCCTCCGACACCCTCCTGGGGTCTCAATGTGGCAGCGGTGATGATCCTTTGTAATGTGCTGGCCTTCGCGCTAGGACGACTGACCATCGCTAAGCCCGATGTAGGGCCTCTGTCTCCGCTGTTTCTGGGCATGGGACTGCCGGCGCTGCTGGCCGTGACTAGTTTTGGTCATATCGTCGGTGTTGGCGTTATTCTCGGCTTGACGAATATCGGCGTTTTGTAGGCGATCGCGTCTCGCGCTTGGGCAGGGATGCGGGGCCACCTCATTCTTGCCCAGCTTCAACCTAAGCACTGCATCCTCTAACTGTGCTATCTAACCAACGATCGGCATCCTCAGCGGCAAAATCAATCTCGTCGCGACAGTCTTTTTCGTGGCAATCCGTATTTTCTGCCGATGTCCTAGCGCCATTGTCCATCGGAGTGCTAGCGATCGCGCTCTGGGAAGCCGCCGTCCGTCTCACCAATACGCCGCCCTACCTGCTGCCGGGGCCGTTGCTTGTGGCGCAAACGCTGATGGAGGAGTGGGACACGCTGTTTCCGGCCATGGTCGTTACGCTACAGATCACGGTCACGGCGTTTGGTATGGCGATCGCCTCAGGGTTATTAATCGCTATCCTATTTGCCCAGAGCAAGTGGATTGAGCGCAGCTTCTTTCCCTACGCCGTCATCCTGCAGACGACGCCCATTGTGGCGATCGCTCCCCTGATTATCATTTGGCTGAAAAACAACACTTTTGCCGCGCTCGTGGTGTGCGCCTGGATTGT
>JBHJHJ010000129.1:0-4052 GCA_050330955.1 Elainellaceae cyanobacterium
GAGAAGTACAGCGTGGTGGCTCAGGTGAACCCGGACCACATCTACGCTGACCTAGTGGAGAGCGTCAAGTTCAAGTCCAACTTGGGTAACCGGACCGAGAACGTTGAGCCCTACGCGATGTTTGGGGATATCGAAGGGAACAATGGGGGGCGCGCCCCAGAAGCTGGCACGGTGACGCTGAAGGCCACAGCCTACAGCAAGAACGGCGGCACAGGGCAGGCCATCGAAGCCACGGACTTTGAGTACACCTTGGTCGATACCCCTGCCGAATCTGAGCCGATGTCTGAGCCGACGTCTGAGCCGACATCTGAGCCAACATCTGAGCCCACGATGACGACTGAAGCACCCGTGCCTGAGATGATGGATTCCATGCCGCCGGAATCATTTGATGGAGGCAGCCCAGACGAAATGGCAGCGGAGAGCCCGGCGATCGCGGCCCCAGAGCCGGCTGACGCTAGTGTGGACTTTACACAAGAGGTGCTCACCCTCACCAACGAGTTCCGTGCTAAGAACGGCCTAGAGCCGCTCGCCCTGAACGAGAACCTGACAGAGGCAGCTCAAGACCACGTCGAAGACATGGCTCAAGATGACTTCTTCAGCCACACCGGCAACGACGGCTCCTCCATCTTGGACCGCGTCCAGGAGACCGGATACGAGCCCCGCGCCGTTGGCGAGAACATCGCTGCCGGGCAGACAACGCCGGAGCAAGTGGTTCAAGGCTGGATTGATAGCCCTGGCCACCGGGCGAACCTGCTCAGCGACAGCTTCACCGAAATCGGCATTGGCTACACCTTCCTAGAGAATGACACAGGCAGCGTCAACTACAACCACTACTGGGGACAGGCCTTTGGCCAGAGCAGTCAACCTGCGGGCAGCTTTGGCGCTGAGGGTCAGAGTAGCGGCGATTTTGTCCGCGCTATGGCAGAAGCGGGCTTCCAGTCTGACGCAGCTTCGATGGACACCAGCGATATGAGCACGATACCTGCTGTTGAAATCGGCAGCTCGATTGATGCGACCAGCGGTGATGCTGCTACCGAGCTTCAAGGTGCTGAGCTATTCAGCTTCTCTGACGGTATCGGCAGCCAGGCCGAGACTAACCCAGACGAGCTGATGGCTGAGGCCAACTATGGTGCTTTAACGGCGCTTCCAAGCAATGAGCTCGTTGGTGCTCTCTAGTCAAGGTGCTGATTTGTTAGGACAGTAATCTTTTCCTAGCAGCATCGAGAGAGTTGGTTTAGGGTGCGTCTATCTAGGGTTTGTATGAGCAATTTCTATCGCCCTTTCCAGTTCATGGAGAGGGCGTTTAATTTTCTATAAAGTATTCCACCGCTGACGATACTGCCCCAGCGCCATCAGTGGGAAATACTGTTGGTACATGTGGTACTTCAGATAGAAGTGACACGGAAAGCCTGTTCCCGTGAAGTAGTCCTCGTTCCACCGTCCGCCCGTAAGCTGGGTTTCCACCAGATAGCTTACGCCCCGGGCCATGGCCTCCTTGGCTGGCTCCTCGGTCGCATCCGCCGCAGCAATTAGCCCCAGTAGGGCCCAGGCTGTCTGCGATGCGGTGCTATCTCCTTGGCCGCGCAGGCTTGGGTCGTCATAGCTACGGCAGGTCTCGCCCCATCCGCCGTCAGGGTTCTGACAATTCACGAGCCAGCTTGCCCCCTTTTCAATCGCCCCGCGATGGCGCTCCGGAGTGACCAGCGCTAAGGCCGCCAGCACGCCGCTAGTGCCGTAGATATAGTTGACGCCCCAGCGCCCAAACCAGGCCCCGTCGTCCTCCTGTTCTTTCAGCAGGTAGTCGAGCGATCGCGTCAGTCGCGCTGGCTCAGCCCGCAGGCTGGGCAGCAGCTCCGGCAGGTGTGCGTAGGGCTCGCCCGTGTATTGCACCATGGGCAGGTTCTCCAAGTACCCCACCATCTCCACCACCCGCGCCGTCACGTCGGCGGTGTTGGGGTCAATCATGGCTTTCAGGTCGGCGTAGGGCAGGGCGTTTAGCCAGGTCTGGTCGTTGTCGATGTCAAAGGCGCCCCAGCCGCCGGGCTGGCACTGCATGGTGGCAATCCAGTCCACCGCGCGGGCGATCGCCCCCCGCTTCAGAGCTTCGTCGGGCATGTCGAGCTGGCTCAGGGCCATCACCACCGTGGCCGAGTCATCCACGTCGGGGTACCAGCGGTTGACAAACTCAAAGGCCCAGACGCCGGGGCGGCCCGCTCTGTTTTTCACCGCCCAGTCGCCGTAGTCGATAATCTGCTGGTCCAGCAGCCACTGCCCCGCCTGCAGCAGCTTGGGATGGTCGGCAGGCAGGCCTGAATCCCGCAGGGCGCGAATGCACCAGGCGGTATCCCATACGGGGGAAACGCAGGGCTGCACGGAGTACTGGTCGGCGGTTTCGATGGCGAAGCGGTCCACCGACGCAATGCCCCGTTTGACTAAGGGATCGTCAGGGTCGTAGCCCAGACAGCGCAGCGCCAGCAGAGAATTGAGCATGGCGGGAATGATGCCGCCCCAGTCTCCGGTGGCCTCCTGCCGCTCGAGCACCCAGGCCTCGGCGGCTTTGAGGCTGCGATCGCGGAAAGGCACCACATTAAACTGCTCTGACAGCTTGAACAGCTTGTCGAGCACCAGAAACAGGTCCGTCCAGTCGCCGCTGCGGGGGAATCCCAGGGCTGCATTCTCTCGGCCCTCGGCATATAGCTCGTCCACCGTCACGGCAGGCTCGGTGACAAATACCGGCTTTTGGTCGAACACAATCAGCAGCGGCACCGTGCTTCCCCGGGCCCAGCTCGACATTTCGTAGATGGGGAAGGAGCGCGGCAGCAGCATAATCCATGGCGGAATGGAGGGCACGCCGCGCCAGTCGTAGCAGCCCACCAGAGCCAGGTGTAGTTTGGTGAATACGCGGGTTTTGGTGATGCCACCGTGCGCCAGAATAAAATCTTTGGCCTTCAGCAGGGCGGGGTCGGAGGCGGGAACCCCCAGCAGCCGCAGCGCTAGGTAGGCCTCCACCGAGTTGCTCAGATGCCCGCCGTCGCCGTAGTACAGCTCCCAGCCGCCGTGGTCTCGCTGCTGCGATCGCAGGTAGGCCTCCACCTTGTGCAGCGGGCGCGACCCGTCGGTGCCCCAAATCTTGTGCAGCAGCACCACCTCCGCCGCCATAGTGACGTTAGACTCCAGCTCTGACCACCAGTAGCCCTCGTCATGCTGCTCTCCCAGCAGGTAGGACTGGCTCGCGGCGATCGCCTCTCTTAATTTCACGGCGGTGCGGTCTTGAGTCTGCATGGAGTCGCTCCTATGGCCTACGCTGCATTACGAAACTATACATTTTTCGAATCCCGAAGGCTAGGTCGGGGAGGCTATTCTTAGCCGCAGCCTAGCAAAATTGTCTAGAATCCTAAGCGTCTGACCCAGCGCAGCGCACCGGGTCAGCCCTAAAAGAAACACCTTGTTTCTTAGAAGCGAATTCACCTTAAGGAAACACCCATGACCCAATCTGCCGAAGATCGACGCACTAACCCACTTGATGTGCCCACCGCTATCTACGAGCGCCGCTCCATCAAAACCTTTAAGAGTGACCCCATTCCCGACGACCTGCTGAAGCAGCTTGTCAACCTCACCGTCGCCGCGCCCAGCAGTTGGAACCTGCAGGATTGGCGCATCATCTTGGTTCAGGACGAAGAGACCAAAAAGGCGCTGTGCGAAGCCGCTTTCAACCAGGAAATGATTACCCAAGCGCCTGTAACCTTTGTCTTTGCCGCAGCGCCCTACGCCTGGAAAGACGAGGAAACTATGGACCAGATCTACAGTGAGGCCATGGAGCGCGGGGCCTGGGACGAGGGCACGGTGGGCTATTTTAAGAAGGCCATTCCCCAGTTTCAAGAGAATCTAGGCGCCAAGAACCGGGAGTATGCCGTCAAGGACGCCATGATTGCGGCCACGCAGCTTACCCTTGCAGCGGAGAGCCTAGGGCTATCCACCTGCTTCATGAATGGCTGGGTTGAGGACAAAGTCAAGGCTATCATCGGCGCAACGGAGACGGATTTGGCGATCGC
>JBHJHJ010000130.1:0-8917 GCA_050330955.1 Elainellaceae cyanobacterium
ACCGATAAGGCAGAGCTACACCCCGAAGGCATCAAGCGGGATGTCAAGCTGCTGCTGAACCAGCCCCAGGCCGGCATGAGCAGCCTCAGCGATCGCCTTGCCCAGATGGACCGCACCACCATAGCCGCCCTGCTGGCCCAGCGGGACGACATGACCCGGGAAGAGGCAGACCAGGTGGTGAACCAGGTGATGTCGGTGAAAGATGAGATGGCCCAGCAGCTGCGGCTCATTCAACAGCGCATTAGCGCCATGGTCAGCCGGCTGCTGGCCCAGGTGCGCAGCTACCTCAATTCCCTGGACCGCCCAGAGCTGGAATATGAGGGCGTGAAGCGGGACGTGCGTACCCTATTCGACGACCCCAATGCCGGGTTTGACGCCCTGCGGGCTCGCCTGGGCCGGTTTAACCGGGATACCTTGGTGGCGATCGCCAGCTCTAACGACCGCATTTCGGAGGCCGACGCCCACCGCGTGATTGACCAGGTGGAGCGGGCGCGCAACAGCGTGCTGCAGCAGGCGGAGTATGTGCAGCGGGAGGCCCAGTTGAAGCTTGAGCAGGTGAAACGTCAAGCGGCCTATCGCGCTGAGGAAACCCGCAAGGCTGCGGCGGCGGCGTCGTGGTGGCTATTTTTGACGGCGCTGCTGTCGGCGATCGCCTCGGCGGGTGCTGGTGCGCTGAGCGTAATTAGCTAAATCTGCATCGTGGTGGGTCGCAGTGAGCCCTGGGCAAATGCCCTTCGGAATGGGCGCTGTTGATAGCGACGGAGAACTCCAGACGCTTAGGCGTACAAACTAGCCACATATTCCCCATAGCCGTTGTAGGGCAGCGTCGGTACTTGCGTCACCGTAAACTCCGATTCTGGGCCGATTAGCCTCTCCTCCGCCTGGGACCAGCGGGGGTGGGGCACATCGGGTTCCACGTTGGACTCAAAGGCGTATTCGTTGGGGCTAATGGTGTTCCAGTAGGTGGCGGGCTGCTCTGCCACAAACTCAATTTTGACCACAGATTTAGCCCCCTTAAAGCCATACTTCCAGGGCACCACCATGCGTATCGGCGCACCGTGCTGCTTGGGCAGGGTTTGGCCGTAGGCTCCGACCGCGAAGAACGCCAGCTCATTGGCCATCTCTTCGATTCGCAGAGCTTCGGTGTAGGGCCAGGGCAAGAATAGGGTGGTAAAACTGGGGCCTGGAGTAATCGCTTCGTCGTAGAAAGAGGTGAAGCGGACAAACTTGGCCTCGGGCTTGGGGTCAACCGCTTCGAGCAGCGATCGCATGGGGAAGCCGATCCACGGGATTACCATGGACCAGGCTTCGACGCAGCGGAAGCGGTAGATGCGCTCTTCGAGGGGAAAGGCTTGCGTCAACTCGTCGATGTCGTAGGTGCGGGGCGCGTTCACGAGGCCAGCCACTTCCACAGTCCAGGGGTCGGTGGGGAGGGCCTGGGCCGCCTGCCAAATGTTCTTGTTGCCGCCGAATTCGTAGAAGTTATTGTAGGTGGCGGCCACCTGGCGGCTGGTCAAGGGGCGATCGAGGTTTGTAAAGGCCGGATTTGAGCTAAATGATAGGTCTTCCAAACCTGACAAAGCTTGGCTGGGGGTGCTGGCTAGCGTTTCGGTTTTGTCAGTGTGGAGGCGATCGCAGCCGAGGAGGGATGCTGCCGAGGCTCCAATTCCCATCCCGATGGCGCTCTTGATAAAGCGGCGACGGTTCCAGTAGGCGGCCTCTAGGGTAACGTGGCGCTCTGGAAGCTGCCAGGGTTTAGGGATATGGATAAAGGCCATAGGAGCGCTGTGAGGTTTGCTGTTTTAATCCTAAAGGATCTTAATGAGATGTCTCTGAGCTAATGCTTTGGCGTTTATTACACCCTAGATTAAGTTCCAGGACTGGCGCAGAGGCATCCTCAGCGCATCACCTCCTCAGCACCATTGAGCGGTTCTATTCGGTCGCCTAATCTTGCTTTTCATCAGGGATAGCGCTGATGCGATCGCCCCTGATAACAAACCGATCGCAGCCACCCACTAAATATTGCCCCTCACAAAAGCGATCGCACCCGTGAACAAAGCAATGAGCCGCATGAACAGCGGAATTGCAGCGGTCAACAAAGAGTTTCACCCCTGCACAACGCGATTGCGGCGGTCAACAAAGGCTTTCATCCGTCACACAAAGCAATTGCACCTACGAACAAAGCGTTTTACCCCTGTGCAACGCGATCGCACCCCTGTGATTTGTGAAAGGAGGCGCCCGCCTCTCCTCTCACTTCGCAGTTCATAGGTCTCTCTCAAAGGTGGGGTGGAAGCACTCGATCAGCTCGCGACCGCCAGCGCCATGGACGGGGATGGGGAAACTTCCGCATGTTGATGCTGCGGCGGTTTCCCGTAGCCTTGCAGCACCGCCAGTCGCTGCTGCTGAAACGCGATCGCCTGCTGGGGCCGTCCTAGACTGTCGTAAACCAGACTCAAATTCCCTAGAGCATTGGCCTGCCGCTGCCGGTCCCCAGTGTCTTGGGCCAGGGCTAGGGCCTGCTGGTAGAGGGCGATCGCCTTGTCGGTATCTCCCAGGTTGCCATACACCAGGCCCAGATTGCCCAGGGTGGCGCCTTCGCTGCGGCGCGCCTTCAGCTTCCGAAAAATTACCAGGGCCTCCCCATAGGCCGCGATCGCCTGCCAGAACTGCCCTAGTCGGTTGTAGGACAGCCCCAGATTATTCCAGGTTTGGCCCACCATAGACCAGTCCTGACTCTGCTGGGCGATTGCTAGCCGCTGCTTGTAGGCGGCGATCGCCTGGGGATACTGCCCTAAATTGCGGTAGGCGTGGGCCAAATTCCCCACTGTCGCCGCCTCGTCGCGCTGGCACTTCAGCGCCCCGTAAATCTGCAGCGATCGCTCCCAGCGCTGCGCCGCCTCAGCAAACTGCCCCACGTCGTACTGGGCTTTGCCTTGCTGAAACAGCCAGTCTGCCACGGCTTTGCAGGCTGCAGTCGCTTCCTGTGCGACTTTGCTAGCGGCCTCTGGAGCGGCCTCTGGGCTAGTCTCTAGCGCCGTCATCAAGAGTCCTGGCGGCATCCAGGGAATATTCTGCGGAATGCTGCAGAATTCAGGCGGGGTTGATTCACTTGAGCGGTGACTGCGGGGCTGGAGATCTAGTCTTCTCATTAAGGGGATGGGTAGGCGCATGGCTTCGACCTAGTTGAACAGCTGCCCCGGTAGGGCTTATGGGTATTAGTTTGCCGCGCTGGACCCGGTCTGCGGGCGATCGCGGCAGCCAACCTGCTTGTGGGATAAGTGCAATCTTGAGTGATGCTCTTTGCTGCAGTCATCCCTAGCAATCTTGAGGCGGCATATGCACTTGACGTACTGTCTGCCACAGCAGGTGTGTATCGTGATGATTTGTGAGAATAAGGGGTAGGTGCTGCCTGCCGCTCTGCTCACTCATCACAGTGCAGCTCAGTAGCGCTGTAGGGATATCACGACAGCTATGTCAGGCTAAACCGACAGCTATGTCTGAGTGGTTTGCAGCACCATGGGACTGTAGCAAATGTCTTGGCATTGATAAATATGTGGACGTTGAGTCACGAGACAGAGCCAACTCAAAGTTTAGACCCCTCTCCTGAGCCCTGGGGAAGCGACCCCTTGGATGGGCTGCACGCTTCCAGAGCCGCGTCCGCTTTGCCCACCGAACTAAACGCTCCCTTTGAAGACGGCCTTTGGGCTGTTAGGGAGCGCGGGGCTGAACCAGTGCCTCAGGGCGACGCGTTTGCGCTGCCGGTGGCGTCTTACGAAGCCTTAAATTACAAGGCCTTAAATACAGCAGACGATCCGCTCACAGGGCTGGCGGAAGGGAGCTTGGCTTTACCCGAGGTGACTCCGCTCTCTGGCCGAAAGCGCGTGGTCAGGGGGGCGCTTACCCCAGAGGACGATCTCAATCCCACCCGCCGCCGCCGGTTGAAAGACGACTATTTAATCTCAAGCGACGTCGACCAGCGCATTCGGGTTGACCTGCTTTCCAAGAACTTCGATGCTTACCTGCAGATCGTGGATGGGGCGACGGGGCGCGTCTTGAGGTCGAGAAATAAGGGGCTGTCAGGGACCAATGCCCGACTCACCTTTGATTTGGAAGCCGGTAGAGACTACATTATTCGAGCCACCAGTCGGGACAGAGACGAGACGGGCCGCTACCGGCTGCGGACGCGCTTTCAGGGCTCAATGTCAGCCGCTGCGCCCACCGCGCCCGCCGCATTAGCGACGCCTACCGCCTCATCCCAGTTCAGCGTCAGCGAGGGCTATGGCCTTATTGACGCAGCGGCAGCGGTGGTAGCCAGCACGAATCGTGCTACTGGCAGCGCGATCGCCGATGCCGGGCAGAGCTGGAGCAGCAACTTGATTAACGCCCCGGAGGTCTGGGCCAGCGGCGTCACTGGTGAGGGGGTCGTTGTAGCCGTGGTTGACTCAGGCGTCGATTTCAACCATTTGGACCTAGACCAGAGTATCTGGCGCAACCGAGACGAAATTGCGGGCAACGGCATCGACGACGATGGCAACGGCTACGTGGATGATGTCCGCGGCTGGGATTTCATTGGCGGCGATAATCGACCCATGGATCTCAATGGCCATGGCACCCATGTGGCCGGCACCATTGCCGCAGAGAACAACGGTCAGGGCATCACCGGCGTGGCCTACGGCGCTGAAATTATGCCGATTCGCGTTTTAGACGGTGACGGGGTGGGCTCTACAACGGCGATCGCCTACGGAATTTCGTACGCCGTTGACAACGGGGCGGATGTCATCAACCTCAGCCTTGGGGGGGACACCTACACCCCAGATATAGATGCGGCAATTCGCTATGCGACCCAGCAGGGGGCGATTGTGGTTTCAGCAGCGGGCAATAGCGGTCTAGCGCAGCCCGGTTTCCCTGCCCAGTTTGCCACTGAGTCGGGCCTATCGGTAGGCGCGGTGGACCGCAATCAGCGGCTCGCTGACTTTTCAAACCGTGCCGGGGCTAACGCCCAGCTCCGCCATGTGGTGGCTCCAGGGGTTGACATTGTTTCCACTGTGCCGGGCGGCGGTTATGCTGCCCTCAGCGGCACCTCCATGGCTGCGCCCCATGTGTCAGGTGCGGTGGCGCTGATGCTGAGCGCCAACCCTAATCTGACCCACGCACAGGTCAGAAACATCATCACGACCACCGCGGTCTAGCAGGTTCTGGCGATCAAGCCTTATTGGCAACGGTGCGATAGCAGCTCGGCCTGGGCTGTGGCATCCGCCGCCGAGTAGGGCATTTCTGCTTGCTCATAGGCCTGGGCCAGCAGCTGCAGAATCGTCACCTCTTGCACGCGATCGCCCGCCTGACGGCCCAGGGTCAAGGCATCCATAAATCGGCAGATGGCTACTACAGGGCGATCGAGCCGTTGATAGGTCTGGCCGATGCGCGTTAGCGTTTTACACTCCCCCAGGGTGTCCCCCAGCATGACGTAAATCGAAAGCGATCGCTCCATACACTGCAGCCCGCGAGGTATGGCCCCAACCTCACACAGGCCACATCCCACTGCGCCAAACACCTCTGCCTTATTGGTTTGCAGCTCCACATAGCGGGCAATCTCCGCCGTAATATCTTCAGGCACCGTCAGCAGGGGTAGGGCTGCGCTAGTCCAAACTTGCAACAATACGGGAGCTGTGCACATCATGTCTCTCCTGGATTTTTTCTCCAACATCAGAAGATACGTCTACCAGCTTTGTAGCTATGGAAGAAATTGGGGGAAACTGCCGATGCCAATTTTGAGCAGTCAATTTTGAGCAGTCACTTCCATAGGTCAATTTCATCCAGAAGTATGTCCTGCTGAGTTGAACAGGGATTTAAGAGGAGGAGTATAAAAATGAAGAGCTTCATCAATCTATTATGGCCCCGCAGTGCTGCCGCCCAGGCCGCTAATGCTTACGAGCAGCTCGCCCGGGCAATGGCGCTACAGACCGAGGGCGCAGCATTCTACAAGAATGGGCAGTACGACGCGGCTGTTCCTTGTTTAGAGACGGCGCTGGCGCTGTGGACCATCTTAGGAGATTTTCACGCTGAGCAGCGGCTATTTGAGTGGCTGGCAACCTGCTACTCGCACCTGGGCCAGTCTCAGGCCGCCCAGTATTGCGACCAGGAAGCGCTGGCGCTGGCGCAAAGGATATAAAGCAATTCGCCGTAAGGAAAGGGTTGGCCTCACAAGCTGCAAGGCCAACCCTGGTTTTCACGGAATAGAACGAAGGTAATCTGCGAGCTAGAACTACACAGCGACGAAGTCAGCTGAAGTCAGATCACTTGCAGTAACGCCCAGCAGCAGCATCGAGCGATCGCCGTCAATGAGGATATTGGTGTCAGAGCCAACCTGGTTGATGGTCAGCGCCCCAAAGGTGAGATCGCCGGTCAAGCCAATTTGGTCTTCACCATCCCTGTAATCTTGAACCGTATCAAACCCAGGACCAGTTTCAATCGCGAAGACGTCGCTGCCAGGGCCGCCGATGTAGATATCGCTACCGGCGCCGCCGATGAGGGTGTCGTTACCCGCACCGCCCCGCAGGATGTCGTTGCCGCCGTCACCGTTCATCTCATCGCTGCCTTGGCCACCATTGATGGCGTCAGCCCCGGCGCCGCCGCTGAGTTCGTCGCCCCCTTGAGAGCCTCTGAGGGTGTCAGCCCCGGCGCCGCCGCTGGCAGTGTCGTTACCGCCACCGCCAACGATGGTATCGGCACCGGCATTACCCGTAAGGGTGTCGGCACCGGCGCCGCCTCTCAAGAAGTCGCTACCGGAGCGACCGTCAAGCTCGTCTGCGCCAGCGGCCCCCCGCAGCAGGTCATTGCCGCCGTCGCCGGAGAGGACATCATCGCCAGCGCCGCCGCCCAGGACATCATCACCAGCGCCACCGTTGAGGGTGTCATCGCCCAAGCCCGTGACCACGAAGTCGTTACCCGCACCAGCGTTAACGGTGTCGTCCCCATCGGTGCCGACAATCACATCGACGCCGTCGGTGCCCTCAAAGAACGCGGGTAGGTTGACCCCAGGCGCTAACAGGAGCGCAAGCTGACCGCCTTCAGACAGGTTGTCGTCGGTGAGCGCTGATAGTTCACCTTGCACCAGGTTTTCAGCGTCTTGATCTGCTAGACCGTGGGCCTGAACGTCGAACAGGAAGATGCTGCCGGGCTCAAAGTCGAACAGGTTAGAAACGTCCACAATGCCGGAAGTTTCCCACTCACCTGCGTTGAGCACTAGGGGCTCGCCGTCAAGCCCCGTGATCACAATGTCGTTCCCAGTGGGGATACCATCGTCGTCGCCGAACTCGAAGTCCTCATCCACAGCGGTGGTGGGGTCGGGGATGCTGGGGTCGAGAATCTGGCTGCGATCGACAATACCCACTGTTAGGATGTTTGCGCCAACAGCCGCCTCAGCAGCGCTTGCGGTGGGATCTAGGCGAAGGATGCTGGCTTCGTTGGTGTTGACCGCACCTTGGCCAAACAGGATTTCGCCAGTGAGGCTATCTTCTTCTGCTTCGTCCTCTTGAACGTAGATGAAGCCATCGTCAGCCCAATCGAGGTTGTCAGGGCTCCGCAGCCTGCGGTTAGGATCTTCGTCGCCGTCGTAAAGAATGCTGACTTCAGCCCCGATGACCACGTCGTCTAGGGTTGCGCCGTCGGTGAGATTGGTGAAATCGGTATCGATTAAAAGAATCTGACCAAAGGTATCGGCACCGTCGCCAGTAACCGGGTCAACCGCGAAGTCATCCACCCCCGTTAGGGCCTGGACCACCTGGGTTCCGTCATTGGGGTTAGTAGCCACGTCCTCAGGGCGAGACACACCCAGCGCGTTGATCGCGGCGCTGTTGGCCTGGGTGATGAGGTTGCCCTGGGTGGGGAAGCCATACTCATCAAAGCCCGTGGAGCCATCTTGGGAGGCCAAAGCTAGATTCTGAGAGTTGTCTACCTCGACCCAAGTACCGGAAGCTGTGGTGCCAGCGCCTCTGAAGTCTAAGGCATCGAGAATATCGTTGTTGGGGTCAGCATCCTGATTCTCACCCGGTACGAAAACGTACAGCTTGCCGTCCTTCAGACCGTTGCGGGCTAAGAAGTCGTTCGGGTCGCTGTCATCTTTCCGGCCCACGTATAGGTAGAGCGGCGTCACATCGTCAACGCCATCGCCGCTGAAGTCGAATGGGGACTGGTCGTCAGCAAGAACAAAGGCAACAAACTCAGTAGTGCCCGTGTCAACAGGCGTCGTATTCTCCCAAGATCCCCGGCCTAGGGCAGGCACCTGATAAATTGTGCCAGTGGCTACGTCAAGGGCCCAGTTTGCGCCACCAACGCTGTTGAAGCCACCGCCGTCTTCTTCACCGGCAAAGTAGATATTGTCGACGATGCCTCGGCCTTCACCAAAGGTATCGGCTTCTACTAAACCGCCAGAGCAGAAGCGAGAGAAGCCGAGCAGCGTTTCGCCATCACCGGGGCCTTCGCCAAAGTTTGTCGAGAAGGCCTCTGGCTGGAAGGTGTTGTCGATTGCAACGTTACCAAACCCATCGATGATGGTGTTGTAGGCCAGTCCAGCGTCCTCTACTTCGAAAGTATTTGTGTTGATGTCAAAGAAGGAGATGCGACCGCCCGTCAGGGTGAAGTCGTCACTGGGGTCCGCGGTGCCCTGAGTAATGGTGTATTCAACACCATCGCCGTTCAACAGCTCGTGGTTGGTGAACGCACGCACTGTGTCTTCATCCAAACGGAGCGCGCCCGCCCCGTCTAGAATGCCAACGGGCTGATAGCCGCCAGCCGTGGACGCGTTTAGCGCACCTGTCGTACCCGGGATCGTTTCACCAATTGTGACCAGTGGAACAACGGTGTATCCATTCTGCCCAATAAGCTGGGGAGCGAAACTCGTTGTGAAAGCCATAAGCTA
>JBHJHJ010000131.1:0-10692 GCA_050330955.1 Elainellaceae cyanobacterium
AACGGCGACACATCGCTCACCTGCGTTTGGTCTAAAATCAAGCCCTTTAGCTGAGTGAGGTTGCTCAACGGCGACACATCGCTCACCTGCGCTTGGGATAAATTCAAGCTTTTTAGCTGGGTGAGGATGCTCTACGGCGACGCATCGCTCACCTGCGCTTGGGATAAATCTAAAACGTCGGTATGCGATAGTACTTGAGCTAGGTAGGCGCCACGGTCAAAGACGTCCCAGCCGCGCCCAAGAGCCTGCCCCACTTCGTCTTGATCTAACTCAAACCTAGCCTTTGCATAGTCCTCTATGGTTGCCATAGCCACGTCCGTTCCCACACCAACGAGGGCCTGAATGCAGCGGCTAGCCTCTTCGCCTGAATAGACTTCCTCGTACTTGAGGAGCGGCACCACCTCATTGCCCGCCCTCACTACCATCGCCACTTCGTCATCATCTTGAGGGGGCATCTGCGCTTTTGCGCAGGTCAACACATGGCTACGAACCTCTGGGTCAACCGTTGTTGCCGTTTCTAAACAGGCAACTGCCAGCAAACACATGTATTTCTCCGTTTTAACCGCCTCGTCATCTTCAACCCAAGGCACTGCTTCATCAGGGGCATTATTCGCTGCGCCACTATTTCCCCAATTAACTAAGTGGCGCAGCAGCTTGCTCCGCTCTCCTTTTCGAGTCAGCCCGGCTGCGGCAATAACCGCCTCTCGCCACTGCTGATCTACCGCTTTTTCCATCAGCTCTTCAAGACTGTCGTCGTCTAGTATCGCCTTCGCCGCCAAATACTCCTGAAATGTGCGGTGGGCAAAGTCAATCTGGCCCACAACTGGTTCCCTCAGCAGCGCGGCCCTATCCACAAACAGCGCCCGAATCTGTCTGCCAGTTACCGTGCTAGGCAAGCTTGTCTGCTTGAGCTCCTGGCCAAAATGTCTATCGACCCGTTCGGCCTCCAAGCTCGACAAATTCGCCCGCATCAGCTTCAGTGCCAGGCTTTGCAGCAGCTCAATCTTTTGCGACTCATCCAAACCAATAGGATATGAGTCATCCAGATCAATCTTGCGATTCTTATCTCGTCGGTTGAGCAGCATGTCAATGCATTCGTAGTAGAGCTGCAGCCTAGCATTCGGCAGCGTCTCTAACCGCTCTCGGTGCAGCGCGCAAATCATCGCGCAGAGCAGCGGGGTTGATGCCAGCCGCTGTAGCTCTGGCCGCTGCTGCAGTTGTCGAATTAGCTTTTGAGCCGCCTGTTCTGGTTCAGGGCAAGGGTCACCCGGCTCAGGGGCAGGCAGTGCCCTATGCCACTGGGCTACAAAGGCTTTTACCTTAAGCGGCGTCATTGGCTCCAGCATCAGGGTCTGAAACTCTTGAGCGCTGACCCAATCCTCCCAATCTTCCCAAGCGCCGCCCTCTACACTCTTCAAGCCCGAAGGCCGAGAGGTGACAATGTACGTCGCTTGCGGAAAGTCCCGCACCAGGTCCTGCAGGGCATCGAAAAACGACTCTCGATCTTTTTTGGGTAGCTCATCCACCCCGTCAATAAGCACCAGCGCCTGCCCCCGGTCCAAATACTTGTGCACCCACCCATCCGGCATCCACGCAGCAATATTCTTAGCAATCAGGGCGGGAAACGCTTCTGGTGAGGGAAATTCTTTACCCACCAGGTCGCGCAAGCGAATGAAAAACGGAATCTTAGCGTTCCAGGCAATCAGCTTTTCCTCAAAGCTTTGGGTTCCGGCCCGTACCGCTAGCCACTGCATCAATGTGCTCTTGCCTGCTCCAGCGCCGCCGCGAATCACCACCCGCCGACAGTCGCAGATAACCTCGTCTACCTGACCTAAAATGCGCCTCGGCCCTTTGCCGCTGCGTTCTCCATCTATATCGTGCGCTATCCCTGGGGCTGCGAACCTGTTACCTTGCGCTTCATTAGCAACGCCGCTAGCCGACAGCGTAATGTAGGCCATGCTCAGGCTCTGCTTACTGGTAAGCTGGTCCATCCGGCGCAAACCAAACACCTCTAAGCGATCCAGCTCATCTTCCACAACGCCTCGGTAGCGCCCCACAAATTCATCCGCCGCCTGCAGCGCCAAATCGCGCTCGACCCCAAGCTCTCTGGCGATCGCCTCCAGCCGCTGCAAAACCTCAGCAGTTTTTGCCTGCTCGTAGCCCTCTACCGAAGGCGCAACGTCAATCAACCGCTGGCTCACTCGCCGCACCGCCTGCCGATAAACCGAGCGTTCAGCCGCTGAAAAATCCCGCTCAGCTCCTGGGTTAGCCTTCAACAAATGCCGCTCCAGCGCCTCCGCATCAAAATTGATCTCGGCCAAACCGGCCTGCGTCAGCCCAGCCTTAATCAACGTCTCCGCCAACCCCCAGACAATGGCATCCCGGCTAGACGCCTCCACCTGTCTGTCGTGCCCTTCAAACAACGGACGAATGTCGTCCGCCATCTGATTCGAAATTTCTGCTACTTTCCGGGAAGGATCGACGTCGTTTGCTCCGGGTTTCAGCAAACTACTCACCGCTGTCTGGATGGTTTTAGGGCGGATGGCATTAGCCAGCTTAGATTTAACATCAAAGGCAGTCAGCAGGCCTTGTGCCAGCGGTGGCCCAATAACCTTGAGTACGAGCAAAGGCGTTGACATCGGCAGGAATTCTAGTGAGACTTTCAGGCGGCGCAATTATGGCACAGCTCAATTTTAGTGCGATCGCTCCGTATCGCCTCCAACGCCCATGTCACAAATAAAGCCCGTTAATCCAGCGCGATCGCCCAACTCTTAGTACGCAGCCCTGCAAACTCAATTGTCATCCCTCAACGCTTAGTTCGCAGCCCTACAAACTCAATTGCGATCGCCCAACGCTTAGTTCGCAGCCCTGCAAACTCAATTGCGATCGCCCAACGCTTAGTTCGCAGCCGCACACATTGAGTTGTCATCCCTCAACCCTTTGTGCACATCCCTATGTACTCAGTTGCGATCGCCCCCAAAGCCTGCCCCCCGCTCAGAAGCTATTCGGATCCACTTCAAGCTCCCGCAGCTAAGCCGCGAGCCGCTTATTCGAATCCTCCGGCGTCAGCACCAGCGCCTCCCAAATCACCCAGCTTCGGCGAGGCATTGGGTCAGCTCCCAGCACCACAAAAAGTCCCGTCCTCGGCAATCCTTCGACTTGAGCTGATTCTTGTTGTAGTAGAGTATGAGGCGACCTTAAGTGCCTCATTTCATAAAAATGTAGTAAAAGATACGTGCAGGTCCAGCAGTTTTTCTGTATGCTGGAACAGATTTATTCATCTAAGGGTGCTGGCTATATCTGTTGTTTAGATTGTGCATTTACCTTAGAACTCTATGCTTAAACCGATAGCTAGGCTCCATCCAACCGCTTGGATAGGCCGGGGATACTTCGAGCCCCTAGCGCATAATAGATTCCGCAACGCGACTTACCGCGTGCTTCTGGGAACGGCCCTGGCCTGGGCCACTGCTGGGGGAGCGATCGCCCAACCTGTCTCAGAACCAACCCGCCCAGAATCAACGAGTCCAGAACTCACGAGCCCAGAACTCACGAGCCCAGAACTTTCGAGCCCAGAACGGGCAACCCAAGAGCGGGCAGTGGCTCAAAATACACTGCCCGCCTCCCCAACCGCAATGATGCAGGCGTTCAATCAGCGGTTTCCCTCGGATGTTGTCATTCCGACCTATGTGTCCCTGACTGAGCAGACTGCCCGTTTAGCTGAGGCAAGCCAGCAGTTTGCCGCTGACCCCACCGAAGAAACCCTGGAGACGCTGCGGGCAGTGTGGGTAGATGCCACCACGGCTTGGGCGAGGGGCCAAGCCTTCGCCTTTGGTCCGATTCACTCCTTGGGGTATAGCACCGCCCTGGAGTTTCCAGCCGACGGGGCCAGCATTGAGGCCTTGCTGAGCGACCCAACCGTTTTGGAAGCGGGAAACATAGACGCAATCGTAGAGGCCATCGCGCTTACCCCCTCAGTGCACGGGTTTGAGGCGATCGCATATGTTTTGTACGGGCTTGACGGCGATAAGCGCCTTGACGAATTTTCTGCTGTAGAGCGACTGTATCTGACCCGCTTGGCAGAGATGGCGGATGAAAATGCCCAGGCGCTTCTGCAGGTGTGGCAAGAGGGCTGGGAAGGCTACGCGCCCTATGAAACGGTGTTGGCCACAGCGGGACAGCCGGGTAACGGGGCCTATCTGTCGGTGGAAGCCGGTACAGAGGAAGTAATCCGCGGCCTCTACAACCACCTGGACGTGATTGTGAACGAAGCGCTGCCAGAGATGCTAGAGGTCTGGGAAGCGGAGTCCATCCTGCCCGATGCCATCGCCCTTGAGCACCTTCACAGCTCTGTCTCTGGCGTTCGCATTGCCTACACCGGCATTGTGGATGGAGCAGCAGCAGACAGCTCATCGGGGCTGAGTCATCTGGTGGCGATGGAGAACCGGGTGATTGACCAGTACATTCAGCAATCCCTTGACGCAGCCTTGACGAACCTGGAGGCGGCGATCGCAAACCCGGAGGACCAGGCCGCGCTGAGCGAGGCCCATGGGTCATTGACCATCGTCTATGACTATTTAGAAACCGAGGTTCTTGCCTTGGTCCAGGGCTCTTAGCCTCAACAGTTTTACGCCATCAGGAAGCTATATAGGGCAGTGCCATGTTCCTGTGGCACTGCCAACATCGGCATAGCTAATGCTGGTGTTGTGAACCCATACCTCCCTTCATCAACGCCGTTTTCCCAACTTACGTCTACCAATCACTTAACGCACCATGCAATTTAAATCATTATTCAAAGGTCGGCTCCAACCGCGGGGCCTCGTTGGGGTGGCAATTTTGACCGCCACCGTAACCATCTTCCTCGGCACATTGTTTGCCGGGGCCGTGAGCGCCCAGCTCTCCGCTGCAGCCTCAGCCGGAGAGGCAACGGCCTACAACCGCACCTCTAGCGCCTACGAAGAAGCGCCGCCCAACTTGACGGAACAGGGCGTCATCGATCACGAGCTGGGGGACGAAGCCTTTGAAGAAGCCTTTGTTCTTGACCCCCATGCGGCCCAAACCGGCCTTGGTCCGCTGTTCAACAATGCCTCCTGCGTCGGCTGCCACATCCGCAATGGGCGAGGAATGCCTGAGCCAGGGCAGCTGCTCTTGCGGGTCACCGACGGCGTCGCCCTGGGGGAATTGAACGAAGCCTATCTGGCAGCCCTGAGCGAGGATGAAAAACTTCGGAATGCGCCTCCAGTGGAAAATCTAGGTAACCAGATTCAAGACTTTAGCGTGGCGGGAGAATCGCCAGAGGCGACGGTGGATATTTTGTGGCAGGAAAAGGCGGGCGCCTACGTGGACGGCACCCCCTATCGGCTGCGATCGCCGCAAATCGACGTTACCTTGGCCAACGGTGAGCCCCTGCCGGATACGGTCAAGGTTTCCCCCCGCATTCCACCCCACGTCTACGGCTTGGGGTTGTTGGAGGCCATTCCTGAAGCGGATATCGTGGCCTTGGCAGACCCCGACGACGGAAACGGCGACGGGGTTTCGGGCCGACCCAACTGGGTGTGGGACGTGCAGCAGCGAAGCACGGCCCTAGGGCGCTTTGGCCTGAAAGCCAACAGCCCTAATCTGCTGCAGCAGAGCGCGGACGCCTACCTCAATGATATGGGCATCACCAATCCCCTGTTTCCGGATGACGACGGCTCTATGGAGATCGATGAGGAAACCCTAGTGGCGGCGGCGGCCTATGCCCAAACCCTAGCGGTCCCCGCCCGAACCTTGATGGACGATCCCACGGTGCAGCGGGGAGAGAAGCTGTTTGGGGAGGCGAGCTGTACCGCCTGCCACGTCAGCACCTTCAAAACCGGCTCCCACAAGTACCCGGCTCTGGAAAATCAGGTAATTCACCCCTATACCGACCTGCTGCTCCACGACATGGGTGAGGGGCTAGCGGACGATCGCCCTGACTATGGGGCTACGGGTTCCGAGTGGCGCACGGCTTCCCTTTGGGGAGTTGGGCTGGCCCAAACGGTACTGCCCTATTCTGGCTATCTCCACGATGGCCGGGCCCGGACCTTTGAGGAGGCGATTCTTTGGCACAGCGGTGAGGCAGAGGCCTCGAAGCAGGCGTTTAAGTCGATGCCTAAGGGCGATCGCGAGGCGATGGTGCGTTTCCTAGAGTCGCTGTAGGACGCTGCACGATTGCCTCCATCACCCGCCGCTTTGCCCCAGGGTCAACGCCAATCAGCCGCACGTAGTCGTTCGGGTGCAGAGCCAAGCACGCCTTTAGCGCCGCCATCGCGCCCTGCTCATCCTCACGGGCGGCGGTGAAGCTCTGCCAGGCGTTGGTCTGAAACCGCCGTCGGTCCACGTGCTCGATACCGATGTGATACCCCTGGGAGATGAGCTGGCAGATGGTTTGATGGGCCGATTCAGACAGGTGCGGCAGGGGCTGCTGGTCCAGGGGGATTGCGCAAGCCGAGGCCGGGGCGATCGCTTCAGGCGTGCTCTCAGATGCGGCCCCAGACATCGAAGCTTGGCCATTGGGCTGGTGGTGGTTGAGCTGAGAACGATTGGGCTGAGGCGTATGGTGCATCTCGCTGGACTGCGCTGAGCCATCGCGCTGCAGAACCCGGTTGTAGGCCTCCGCGAGCTGCCCGTCCTGCACCCGGCGCTGCTCGTCCACCAGCCTCTCCCCCAAAGATAGAAGCTGCGCCAGCGCCATGGGGGGCGGGGGAAAGCGGGGCGGCCCCTCGGTGCTGTTTACCACCCGCTGCGACACCCGCTCAATGCCGATGTCCTCAATGAAGCGGCGCACCTGCTCGTCGTAGACGCGGGCCCGCAGGGCGCTGAAGAAGTCGATGGCTTGGTTAGGGAAGGCCGCCACCAGATGCTCTACCGCCGCTGCCGAAAGGCCATCTGGGGCAAAAATGCCCCCCACAATGCCGAGGCGATCGCCCTCGTCGGGCTGCCAGTAAAACTTTTCCATGCGACCGTCCCGCACTAGGGGGGCGTACAGCGTCGAAAAGTCGTTCCCCGTGACGAGGATGGGCACCCGGCGGATGGGGTTCTCGTCGTAGCTGCCGGGGAGCTGCACGTTGGTGGGGTTGTCGGCGATGTTCATCAGCGTGGCGTTCACCAGCTGGGTGTTGACGGTGTACTGGGTGCCGGCATCGAATCGCCCCGCCCCGGCGTCCAGGTCGTTGATCATTACCACCGCCATCCGGCCCCGGACTCTCACCAGCTCCGCCGCCTCCCGGTAGCGCAGCCGCAGCAGCCGGGCCGGGTCACCGGCGTCGGGGCTCTCCAGCTCTCCCCCGGAGATGTGCACCACCTCCACCCCCATGCGCTCTAAGGTGAGCTCGCACTGAAAGGTTTTCCCTTCCCCTTTGCGCCCGTGGACGCCCAGGATCAGCGGGACGCGCACGCCGGGCAGGTCTAGGTAGTTTTTGGTGATGTGGATAGCGAGCTTGTCGCGAAATCGGGGGGAGAGGTAGTACATAGGCTAGTTGTGTTACCTGGCCTTACAGCCAGTTGCCGACCAAGACAAAGGGCGCCCAAAAAACGGGGTCTTCGTATTTTCTATTGTCTTCGTCCTGTAGCAATGATAGCTGCGCCTGACGCAGGGCTTCAGCTCGGGTCAATGTGTCGTCATTCAGCCTTTGATAGAGCTGGGTCATGAGCTGGGAGGTCGCCTCATCGTCTACCTGCCACAGGGAGGCGATGGTGCTGCGGGCGCCCGATTGGACTGCAATGCCCGCCATGCCCAAAGCAGCCCTGGGGTCGCCCACCGCTGTTTCACAGGCGCTTAGCACCAGGAGCTCCACCGGGTCTGGCCTGCTCTCTTCTCGGCGGCGAAACACATCGGCAATTTGGTCGACCGTAACTTTCCCGTCCCAGGTGAGGATGAAGGTTTCTTCAGGGTCAGAGCTAAACTGGCCATGGGTTGCCAGATGAACAACAGGAAACGTCAGCCGCTGAACTTGCTCCGCTAGGGCATCAGCCGTAAAGTCATTATTGAGAAACCGCCGGCTGCGGCGGGTGCTGCCTTCAATTTCCTGCAGCTCTTGCTCAACGAACTGTAAGTCTGAAAATCCCCTGTGAGGTTCAAAATCGTCTTGCGTCTTAGAGAGGCCAAACGCCAGCACCGCAGGGTCAATTTCCCGCAAGGGGGAGGGCTGCACCAGCTGGAGCCCAGGGGCCACGGCTAGGGCGAACTGCTCGATCAGATAGTGCTCGCCATCGTGCAGCAGGGCAACGGGCATGTCCCGCAGTGTGTTGTCTAGGACAAAGACAAGGGTCTGGATTTCTGCTGTCGATAGTTCGCCCAGGGCCGGGCGAATCAACAGATCATAGAGCTGCTGCGATCGCTCCAGAAGATATTCAAGCTGCTGCGGTCGCTCAATGGAGGGTAGGGTTTCAATATCTATAGACCGCGCAGTGCCGTCCGTTCTTAAGCGGATATCGGCGACGAGGGACTCGATTTCGCTGCGGCTCGTCCCCTCGGTGTAGTGAAAGAGTCTGTTATTTTCATCTTCGCTCTCATCCTCGTTTTCCTCATTGGGCAATATCACAATCACCTCTAGCCGGTCACGCAGGGCGATGGGATAAACAATCGCCGCCGTTGGGTCGAGGGCCGCCTCGCTGATTTGCAGCGTTTGTGCCAGGTTGCAGCGCAGAAAGTTCTCTAGCTCAACCTGCTGCAGAGAATCGAGCACCTCTGCAGCCCGCTCTAGGTCTTCAGCGGGAACCTCCTCCCCGGCGTTGGGTGAGAGCAGCAGGTCGGTGAACTCCCGGTAGAGGGGCGAGATGTTGCCCTCAAAGGAGAACGCGACCTCGGCATCGTCGATACCTGCCAAATCATTCCTCACAGTGGCCAAACTTTCGTATGCGGCACCATAGGCGGCGATCGCCCCGGTCCTCACGGCCTGACTCTGCTTCCCGCCTGCTTCCCAGTCCGCCCTGAGCAATCGCCCCAGCTCCCACTCCCAGCGGTAGCGGACGTCGATTGCCCCGGCGGTATCGGCTAGGCTAATCGTCTTACGGGCTAGATCTTTTGCTTCTTGAGGCCGCTCTGCCCTTGCGGCGAAGTTACTCAGCTGCCCGAGGGCTTGGGCTTCTAGGCGAGGGTCTGACACCTCCCGGGCCTGCTGGAGGGTGCGGTCCAGCAGCCGCGCAATTGAGTCATCCAAGCCCTGAGTGGGCAGCGACATTAGGGCATGGGCCGCGTGGAGCTGCACGCGAACGGCGGCGCGGCTGGTGGGTAGCTCAGCGAGCTGGGGCTTTAGCATGCTCCAAAGCTCCCAAACTTGCCTAGAGTCTTCTTCCGCAGCCAGACTGAGGAGATTGACTCGGGATTGGGCTTGCTCTAGTTCAGAGGGGGCAGCATCGGCGGCTTGCTGGTAGTAGTCCCACGCTGCTTCGACTTGGGTGGCTGCTGCGCCTCCTCGACCAAACGTCTGGGACTGCGCTGCAAACGCTCGTGCCGTATTCCCCAGTTCAAGCAATACGGCACTGCGGCCCGTGGGGGGCGCCAGCGCCAAACTCTCCTGCAGCTTTGAGTGGGACGCATCGAGCTGCCCTAGCCGCCTGTAGGCTTCTCCCAAACGCCTCAGCACCACTGCCCTCAGGGCGGGGCTGAGGGCGCCTGGCGGCTGCTCTTCGAGCGACTCATTCGCAGATTCTAGGATTTCAGCGGCCTGTTTAATCAGTCCGAGCGCGCTCAGTCCCCTTGCCTGATTGATGCGGCTTTTAAGCAGGCCACGGACGTTGTTGGAATAGCTGTAGGCTTCATTGGCCTGACGCCAGTGGGTCAAAGCGTCCCGGGCGTTTCCCTGCTCCCAGTGAAGATTGGCCTGGGCCATCAGGGTCTTGCCGTAGATGTCCCAGGCTGCAGCGCTCGTGCGTGAGGCGGCTGGAAGTAGGGCTAGGGCGCCATCTAGGGTTTGCTGGGCCGGGTCCCACTGGCCTAGGTGCTGCTGGGCCAGGGCGACGTGGGTCAGCACGAGGGCCTGATCGAGGGTGTCTCCGCTCTGCTGGTGCTGGCTTAACGTAGATTGCCAAATGGCGATCGCCGCTTCGTATTCTTCAGCGTTGTAGCGCTCTAGCCCTGCGGTAAAGGAGGGGGTGGCGATCTCTAGGGAAAATGCGGTTGAAGGGGGGACGCTTGAGGTCAGGGCGATCAAGGTCGGGACGCTTGACGTGGCGACGGTCGGAACAATTTGGGCCAGAAAAAAGGCGGTAAAGAAACCAACCAGCAAGACAGCAAAGCGACGGTTAAGCATGATTCAACTCAATCTTGGATGGAATTAACCCGAGAAGCCGGTCGCTGCCCCCAGCCGCAGACTGAGCGGCAAACTAAGCAGCAGATGGTCTATCGTCGACAGGTTTGTATCTGACGGGGCTGCTCTGCAAACAGCACAACCTGCCCATGAGCATTACGCTGCCAGCCCTGAGCTTCGATAATCTGAGGCACAGCCGACCCTATATCAGCCTCAACGGGGGCTCCCACATCCTCTAAGATGCGCTCTTCGCCGACTGGATCGGCAGCGCTGGGGGGAATGCCGCCGCGACGGGTCATTAGGAAGCTACTGGGTTGGTCTGAATCGTTGATTTGTCCCACAATGTCGCATCCCACAGAGACGGTGGTCTCTTCAACCACCTCGGGCAAATCTTCTGGAACCGGCGGCGGCGTGGTTTCCACAT
>JBHJHJ010000132.1:0-18053 GCA_050330955.1 Elainellaceae cyanobacterium
TATCCAAGCTTTTTCTAGATGCGCTTAGCTTTCAAACTATTCTCTTGTCTAGGTCCAGTGGCCTCGGTTGAGTTCGCCGCAGCTCCCTCTCTCTCGACCGCTTAGACAATATAACGAAGATTTCGTGGAAGTGTCAACTAATTCGTAGGGAAATTTTCAAAGCGAGCTAAATTTCTCCGCATGCCTCAGCTGACAGCCGCTCCATCCCGTCACATTGCCTGTGCAGTAGCCTGCACACTTATATAACTCAGCTGATTTTTGTCAGGTCAGGACACTTGAGGCTCAAGTGGGGCAGAATTCAGGGCATGAATTCAGAGTCACGGTAGCTTAGACGATTCGGTCGCCGCCAACAGCCTCAGGCCCGACAGGCGTATTGCCTAAATGGCAGTACGCTGGCTTAATGTCGTCCGCCCGCCTAATTCACCTGTGGGGTACTGGGGCTAGCTGGCGTCGTTTGAAAGGAGAATGATGAGTGATTGGAGCTCGCGGATGACTAACTTTTACTCGTCGGCGCATGATCGTGGCTGTCGCGAGAGTGATGCCCTTCGGGCCGCGACGTGAACAATACTTGTCGAAGCATGATCATTACTCTAGCGACAGCGATCAGCACTGGTTAGAGAATGATTAGAACGCTCGCGAGAGCAAGTAACGCTTGCGGGAGAGTAATCAGCACTCGCGGAAGCGTGGTCAAGACTAGCTGAAGAGTAATAGATACTCACGCGACAGTCCCCCAATCTGAGCTGCCTCCTGCAATAGCAGTACAGTCTCTCACCTATCGCGCTCGACTTACCTCAGGTGAAGATTGCCCATGCATAAGACCTGCCCTCAAAACCCTAGCAGCCCCAGCTTCCCGCTCAGCTTCCGCTGCCAGCGCGCCAGCCGCAGATCATCCCCATCCACCTGCTCCCACATTCCCAGCCAGCTTCGGGCCGCATCCTTCTGCTTCTTGGCCACCAGCATCTCAATGTAGGCATCCGAAAAGGCGCTGAACTCCAAAAAGTGGAAGCGATCGCGCTTCAGCATCGGCAGCAGCAGCGCCTCCGCTTCATCCACATCCCCGTCCATCAGGTGCATTTTGGCCAGCGACACGCGGGCAAAGGTGTAGTCCGGATAGCGCTCAGCAATATCCCGAATCAGATCCTCTGTCTCGTCCTCGCGGCCCTGTGCTTGATACGCCATCGCCAAGTTATTGAGTAGGTCAGGGGCGTCGGGCACTATCTCCAGGGCTTGGTTCATCAGCGCCTCCGCCTCTACCGCATCCGCTTCATCCCCCGACTTCAGCAGCGGCAGGGCCTGCTTCATCAAGCGCTCGACTGGCTTGGGGTGGTTCGCCAAGGGCTCGCCGTGAAACTCGTAGGCCATCAGCGTAACCTCTTGCCATTCGCCGTTAATCCAGAGCCTGACGTTTTCCTTAGAAATCAGCTTGGCCTGGGCCGCCATCACCGCCGCCCGGTTGCGCATCTGGTCGGTGCCGCTCTGGCCTAGGGCAAAGTCTTTGACCGCGCTCAGCAGCTCCGGCGTCTTCGCCTGTTCCGCCATCTCCAGCACAAACGCCTGCCCCTGCGGTCCGCTGCGCTCCAGCAGTCGGGGTAGCGCAGCTACCACCTCAGGATGGCGACTCAAAAATTCCTTAAACGTTGCGACCAGACGGTTCCCCTTGGCGTTCAGCCCCGCTTCAAGGGACTGCTTCAGCTCAACCGTAGCAGCGGTTGTGAGCCACTGGTTCCAGTCAAAGGGCCAGGCCCCGTGGCGTTTACTGACGGCCCTGCGGATGTCCGTCAGGTTTTCCTGGGCTATCACAGCAATCTCCTGCCGCGAGGAGACCTTCTTCCACTGGGAAATGGCGCGCTTGGTGTCACCCGTGCGCGCCAGAGCCACCGCCGACAGGTGGTGGAACATGGCGGCGCCTGGGGTTTCGACAATGCCATCTTTCTGGGCCTCCTCCCAAACTGCTACCACGCCAGCATCGTCCGCCAGGTAGCTAAGGCCTTCCACCTTCTTGGTCCAGCCCTCCCAGGCGTCAGCTTGGCTCGCCTTGAGGCGATCGCCGTAGGGCTTTGCCTTTTCTTCATCCCCGGACACTACCCAAAAGTGAATCAGGTTAGATAAGGCGTGGATGTTATCTGGCTGGCGCTCTAGCACCTCTTGAGCCGCGGCGATCGCCCCCTCCACATCGCCCTCCAGCCAGCTGATCAGGCTGAGATTGTTGCGCACCGAAAGAAAGTCTGGGTAGCGCTTGAGGGCCTCTTCCTCCGCCATGCGAGCGGCGGCGTAGTCTCCCTGCTCCATGTAGGCCTGCCCTCGCTCGTGGAGGATGGCGATCGCCAGCGACTCCGCCGTGTCGGGCAAATCAATTTGGGCCAGCGCTTCCTCCTGAAACTTCTCCAGGGTTTTGATGCTTTTTCTGGCGTTGCCGGCGTGCTCGTGGTCTGGGTCCAGCTCCAGCGCCTGCCGCAAAATGTGGAGGGCCATGAGCGGGTGTACATTGTTGAGGCAGGCGGAGCCTAGGGCGTAGGCGTATTCTGCATTGGTGGGATCTAGGGTGAATAGCCCTTCGCAGGCTTTTTGGTAAAGCCGGAGGTTGTCCAGCTCAAAGCTGGCGTCGGCCAGGTATTGCCAAACCCGCAGCTCCTGTGGATGTTCCTCGCACAAGGGCAGCAGAATTTTGCAGACGGTGTCCCAGTCTGCCTTTGCGGCGTAGGCGAGGACTCGGTTGAGCTCTCGCTCCAGTTTTTTTACCCCAAAGCCCCGCGTTGGTCGCAGGGCTGACTTCTTTTTTCGCTTTGCCATATCGTCCTCTTCTAAACCGTCTGCAATAAACCCCCTAAAGCGCGATCGCTAAAGGGGCAAATTCCCAAACTTTTTGCTGGAGCAGACCTCACAGGTGTATCCGCCCTTTCCGTAAGAGTAGCCATCGTACCCCAGGCGAATGACGCGATCGCACTCGGTGCAGCGCGTGGGCTCATAGGCAGGGGGATTAGCTAGTTTTTTAAAGTTATATTCGTTGGTGCCGTAATAGACATACATCTCGGTTTCAAACATCTCGCGGCACTCGGCGCAGTCTTGCCACTGGCCCTCGTGTCCTTCGCTGTAGTGGGTGCTGCAGAGGGTATAGCGGCGGTGGTTGCGGCTGCAGCTGTTGTGGGCAAAGGAGAATGTGACGTACTGGTCTTCATCGTCGCAGATCCAGTTGTCGCAGCAGTCGGTCTTGGTTAAGTTTTCGGTGTTGCCGCACAGACCACATTTGGGCGTCTTGCCGCTTGCTTTACCCTTTCTGCCCAGCTTTTTAACGTCTTGAAGCGCTCGTTTCGCCATGGCTCCGCTCTTTCAGATGTCACCGTATTAAAGTAGTGTATCGCCTGGAGACTAGGTCAGCATCGTCCTAAACTGTAGACATCTACTCTCCCGCCAAAGCTCTCCAATGTCACGCCCCTGGCCTCGTGCGATCGCCCTTTTGCTCTCGTCCATTGGCCTCTCTGGTCTGGTGGCCTGCCTCGACTCCTCAGCCAATCAACCCGGTATGGGGGCCATCCCCCACGGCGACAGCGTCACCTTCCGCGTTTGGGCGCCTTTTGCCTCTGGCGTGGCCGTAGCCAGCAGCTTCAATAACTGGTCCGACACCGCCACCCCCCTGACCCACGAGGACAATGGCTACTGGTCAGCCCAGGTCAGCGAGGCCAGCGTCGGCGACGAATACAAATATGTGATCACCAACCGCGACTCCGGCGAGGTGCTGCGGCGCATCGACCCCTACGCCCGCGAGGTGACCAACTCCGCCGGCAACGCCGTGGTTGCCGACCTCGACTTTTCCTGGGAAGAGGATTTCAGCACCCCGCCCTGGAACGAGATGGTGATCTACGAGATGCACATCGGCACCTTCAACGACGAGCCCGGCGGCCCGCCCGGAGACTTCTCCAGCGCCATTAAGCGGCTAGACCACCTGCGCAGCCTGGGGGTCAACGCCATTCAGGTGATGCCCGCCGCCGAATTTGCCGCTGACTTTTCCTGGGGCTACAACCCCGCCCACCCCTTCGCCATCGAAAGCGCCTACGGCGGCCCCCGCGCCTTCAAGGCCTTTATCGAAGCGGCCCACCAGCGCGGCATCGCCGTCATCTTTGACGTGGTCTATAACCACCTCGGCCCCGATGACCTAGACCTATGGCGCTTCGACGGCTGGAGCGAAAACGGCGGGGGCGGCATTTACTTTTATAACGACTGGCGATCGCGCACCCCTTGGGGGGACACCCGCCCCGACTACGGACGACCCGAAGTGCGGCAATACCTACGGGATAACGCCCTGCTGTGGCTAGACGAGTTTCGCGTCGACGGGCTGCGGTGGGACTCGACGGTGAACATCCGCACCGTGAGCGGCGAGGGAGATCTGCCCGACGGCTGGAGCCTAATGCGGTGGGTGAACGATGAAATCAACGCCCGCTTCCCGGAGAAAATTAGCATCGCGGAAGACCTGCAGAACAACGCCTGGATCACCAAAGACACTGAGGCTGACGGTGCTGGATTCGATGCCCAGTGGTCCAGCGCCTTTGTCCACCCCATACGGGATGCCGTCATCGCGGCGGCGGATGAGCAGCGGGATATGGCGGCGGTGCGGGACGCCATATCCCACCGCTACAACACCGACGCCTTCGAGCGGGTGATCTACACCGAGTCTCACGATGAGGTGGCCAACGGCAGGCAGCGGGTGCCGGAGGAAATCAGCCCGGAAGACCCCGGAAGCTGGTTTGCCCGCAAGCGGTCTACTCTAGGGGCGGCGATCGCGCTGACGGCTCCGGGCATTCCCATGATCTTCCAGGGGCAGGAGATGCTGGAGGATGAGTGGTTCCACGACCAGGATCCCATCGACTGGTCAAAGCTAGACACCTACAGGGGCATCTACACCCTCTACCGAGACCTGATTCGGCTGCGGCGCAACTGGGACAACCAGACGGCGGGGCTGCGGGGGCAGCACGTGAATGTGCACCACGTGAACAACCAGGACAAGCTAATCGCCTACCACCGCTGGGCAGACGGCGGGCCGGGGGACGATGTGGTGGTGGTGGCAAACTTCGCCGATCGCACCCACGACGCCTACGCCATCGGCTTTCCGAATGGGGGGCAGTGGCGGGTGCGGTTCAACAGCGACGCCCGAGCCTACGGCGAGGACTTCGGGGCGCAGGGGGGCTATGACGTGACGGCCTATTCCGGCAGTCAGGACGGCATGGGCCACCGGGGGGAGGTGGGCATTGCGCCCTACAGCGTTTTAATTTTGTCCCAGGATTGATAGACCAGCACTACTTCCCAGCCTAGACAAAATTTACGAAACGGCGATGGCTAGGGCCGCAGTGCCTTCCACACCAGCCGAGGGGCGAACAGCGCCGCGGGCGGCTTCACCATGTGGGCCACCTCCGTAAACCGAATGTTGACCCAGTCCTCCTGCTTCGACTTATGGATCAGGCGCGCCATGTATTTTTGCAGCAGTGCTGCAGCGGGGTTAGTCGGAGCAGCGCCCTGAGAAGCCAGAAACTTTGAATCTGAGCCCGCCGCCACGCCCCAAGGAAACTGAATCGCCTTCGCCAGCTTCTGCTGAAAGTGCGAGGTTGCCAAAGGCTGTTTAGCCCTGCTGAGCCAATCCCGCAAAACTAGGGCAGAGAGGGCGCTGACCGTCATCCCCTGGCCGTAAACCGGGCACAGGGCGCAGACCGCATCCCCAATGACGGCGAATCCCGCTGGCATTGGGAGTCGCTCGTAGTGGTAGAGGCGATTCGCGGTGGCCCGGTGGGCCTTGATATCGCTGACGGGCTGGGCGGCTTTGATAGCCTCGTAGAAGGCAGCGTCTTCCAAATGGGCGGCAAAATCCAAGAACGTGCCCTGCTCTAGCGGCGGAAAGACTTTGCTGTAGCCGCCCAGGGTAGCAATCCATTCTCCCCCCTCAACCTGGGCCAGATAGCCTAACCGGGGATTGTCAGGGGCCCTTTGACTAACCAGCATCACCTTACAGTGTCCCGGCCAGTCTTGAGGCAGGCGCAGTCGCTGGGTGGCATAGCCCAAATTGGCGTTGACCACAGTCGCCTCTGGGACGGGGGCACTAAGTTCCTCCAGCCACTGGGTTGCATTGGAGCCGCGACCGCTGGCGTCAATAACTAAGTCAGCCTGCAGACAAGCGCTTTGTTTCTGGCCTGAGGGCCGGTAGCGAACGCCGGTCACTTGCCCCCCGTTACCAGTCAGCCCGCAGACGCGGGCCTCCTCAATCCACTGCACGTTGGGCAACTGTGCAACCCGACTACGAATTACCGCCTCTAGCAAGTAGCGGGTGCAGGTGTAGGACCGCAGGTCGGAGGCTTCAGCGCAGGTGGCGTTCCAGCCCCCCTGGTGATAGTAGCGAAAGTCCCTGCCCCAGTCGATGGGAATAGCGCCCGCCGCCGCCAAGTCCTTGCCAATGTTGGGAAAGAGCGCTTCTAAAATTCGGTAGCCCCGGGTCAGAAGCACATGGGGCTGGACCGACTGGGGAACACCTCTGCGGGGTGCGCTCTCCTGAGGGAGGCGATCGCGATCGACTAGGACGACCTGCCCAGAAAATTCAGACAGGACGCGAGCAGTCAGAAGTCCCGCAATGCTGGCGCCGACTACAGCGGTTTGGGCCAGTTGAGGCGGCTTATTGTCTGGTGATACAGTCATTGCTGTGGGGCGAGTTGAGGCTTTGGCAGAGCGGTAAGCAGAGCCGCTAGACTGCAGTACTCTCCGGTTCAGTACCGAGACTGTTCTCAGCAAAGCGGCCTAGGCGATACTTTACTCAGCCTAACGCTGTTTGCGAAATAAGGGTTTCGGACTGACTGCTGTCGCTTGAAGCTTCAATCTAAAAGGATACGAAAAAAGCGCCCCAAAGCTTGAGGCGCTGATAAATTAAGCTGTCTAAACCCAGTAGACTTAGACGCCCGGTAACGGGTGCAGCACAGCTAACTAGCTGACCTGCGCACCGCGATACTGCAGATGAACATCCGAGCGCTTAGGCTGAATCGCCCGAGCAGGATGGATCTTCCAAGTTGCACCGCGATAGTGTCCAGCAGTCTCGGGGGTTTCAACCACGTTGACCGATGCGCTAGCCGGATCGTAAGCAATGCCGCGATAGTGTAAAGACATAGTGACCTCTCAAGTAATCAAGTAGTGAACAGTCGGAACGCCTCTTCAAAAGCTGAAGCGAGGCGAAAATGCGTTCCTTCAGGGTGAGCCCTACTTCCGTCTTTGAACCTAAGCTGCACCAGACTCTCGAGATAAAGCTGGCTGGGACAGACCAGATCAAAAGATGAACGTCTTCGTTTCTGTATCCATTGTTACGGAATTGCTCCATTTTGTCAAGCTGAAGTGAAATTTTTCAGTTTATTTTTGGAATTTAGCCCCTTGCAGCGATGAAGCTAACCGGACAGGAAGGGAACCTAGGCAGCTCTGACAAATCATGGTATAAACGTACTATCAGTCATTGAAAGGCGAGTGAACCATGAGCTACCCCTATTTCTCGGTTGAAACCGTCGATGGCGATCGCCTTGGGCGGCTGTCGGTGCCCTACGCGCAAATTGCAGACTGGCTCAACTTTCTTAGCGCACCCCACTACAGCGTAGACTTGGTGTCTGCAGAACAAGATGGTCACGGCGTAGACCTCTACTTTGACGCCAGTGAGGCTATCTATCTCTATCTAGAGTCTCGGTTTGGGCAGCGTTTGCCCGAAGCCATTGCAAGCTAAAGTGGCTGGCCCGGCACCCTGAACTGCAGCGATCGCGACAGTTGCCTGCAATAGCGCGCCCTCCAATGGCGCCGACTAGCCCTGAAGCGGGCCCCGGACTTTAGGTCTAACCTGCAGCGATCGTTCCAGCGCATTGCCACGGGCGGCGCTTTTTTGGCCTAACCATCATCTTTGCAGTGATTGGCTACGTCCTATTTGGGTGGACGGTGAGCGACGCTTTCTACATGGTGATTATTACCATTTTTGGTGTGGGCTATGGCGAAGTGCAGCCCCTCGAAACCCCAGCCGAGCGGTTCTTTACCATCCTTCTTATGAATCCCGGCCCATCCTACGTTATCTGCGGCGGCGATACCCTCATTCTCATGGCCCACCGCGGCGACATTCCCCAGCTTGCGCAGCTCTACCGGCTGAAGCAGACCCTCCGCTACCGGGGCGCTCGCGCATAGGCGAAAGCCTATTCGTATCCCTCGCTTACGGTCACCTTGCCCCGAAATACGATGTACTGGTAGAGGTTGTAGAACAGCATCACCGGAATTAGCGCCCCAATGAAGATCAGCATGAACACTAAGGCGCTGGGGTCTGCCGACGCCTGATAAATGGTGATCCGCGTCGGAATGATGTAGGGAAACACCACTAGCGCTAGCCCTAGAAAGGTAAGTAAAAACAGCAGAATCGACCAGATAAACGGTAGCCGCTCTTGCTCCTGGCCTAGCGATCGCAGCAGTAGCCCGATTAGCAGCACCCCCAGCACCGGAATGACGGCAAACACAAACACCAAAGGCCGCTCAAACAGTCGGCTGCGGGCGGCCTCATAGAAAATAGGCGTCACCGCAGTGAGGGCGATCGCCCCCACTAGGGTAGTAATCGACGCAATTTTGGCGGTGCGGTAGTGGGTCTGCTGCAGCTCACCCTCTGTCTTCCACACCAGATAGGTGGAGCCGATGAGCACGTAGCCCTGAATTAGGGTGAGCGCCGCCAAAACTGATGTGGGGCTGAGCCAGTCGAACGTGCCGCCGGTAAAGTGGCCCGTCTCGTCTACCTGAATCCCCCCCAGCACCGCCCCTAGGGCAAAGCCCTGCCCGAGCGCAGCCAAAAAGCTGCCCGTGCCAAAAGCAATGTTCCAAAACAGCTTACGCTCGGCCTGCTCCCGAAATTCAAAGGCCACGGCCCGAAAGATCAGCCCGAAAATCATGATGAACACGGGGATATACAGGGCGCTGAGAATAGTGCCATAGGCCAGGGGAAACGCCCCAAACAGTCCGCCCCCCATGAGCACCAGCCAGGTTTCGTTGGCGTCCCAAACGTTGCTCAGGCTGGTCATTAAGAGGCTGCGCCGCTCTTCGGTGGAGGAGGTGAGGGACAAAATGCCCACCCCTAAATCGAAGCCGTCTAGCATGACGTAGAGAAACAGAAACAGAGCCAGGATGCCAAACCAAACCTGAGGGAGAAAATAGTCAAGGGTATCCATCCTATTGCTGGGCCTCCATGGGGCGCTCGTCGGGCTTAAACTGGCCCGGTTTAGTCTCCACTGCAGGCTTTTCTTCAACCCCCGGAATCGGCAGGTCAAACCGAGGGCCGCGGCGGACGATGCGGCTGCCGAAGAAAAGCGCTGTCACAAACAAGATGCTGTAGACCGTCGCAAACAGCGACAGAGACGTGAGAACGTCCCCCGGCGGCAGGTTAGAGACCGCATCCACCGTGCGAATTTCGCCGTACACCACCCAGGGCTGCCGCCCTACGCAGCGCACAATCCAGCCGCACTCCACGGCGATATAGCCCAACGGGGCAGAGAAGATCCAGCCCAGCATCAGGAGACGCTGGTCCGCGATCGCCTCCTCAGAAAGCAGACCCCGCACCCACTGCAGCAGCGTCACGCCCATCAGCGCCGCCAGGAAAAATCCGATGGCGATCATAATGCGGAAAGCGTAATACACCAGCCCCACTGCGCCGGGCCGGTCCTCAGGGGCATATTCCTTCAGGCCCTGAACCGGTTCCGACAGGTTAGGCTTCAGCTCTAAAATCAAGCCCAGGGCGTTGGGCACCTTAATTTCAAAGTCGTTGCGCTCCAGCTTGGTGTTGGGCAGGGCCACCACGCTCCAGTCTGCGGGCTGCCCTGCTGGCGCGGTTTCCCAAAGCGCCTCCATCGCGGCCATCTTGGTGGGCTGCTGGTGGTAAACCTGCTCCCCGCTGAGGTGACCCACATAAATCTGCAGCGGAGCCACCACCACTGCGGTCGCCAGCGCAATCTTGAAGGCCTTAGAAAAGAAGTCGGGGTGGCGCTTGTTGACGATGTACCAGGCGCTGATGCCCCCAATGACAAACAGGGAGGTCTCCAGCGTAGCCAAAAACATATGCAGCACGCTTACGGCCATAAACGGATTCAAAATGGCCTGGAAGTAATCTCGCACAATAAAAGTCCCGTCGACGAACGTACCGCCTGCGGGCGTCTGCATCCAAGAGTTGGCGGTCAAGATCCAAAACGTAGACAGGTTGGCCCCAAAAGCCACCAAAATTGTAGCCACGTAGTGAATCGCCGGATTCACCCGCTCCCAGCCAAACACCATAATGCCGAGGAAAGCCGCCTCCAACATGAAGGCCCAAGCCGCTTCAAAGCCAATGATGCTGCCGAAGAAGTTGCCGACGGCCTCGGAGAACGGCGCCCAGTTGGTGCCAAACTGAAACTCCATTGGCAAGCCTGAGGCCACGCCAATGCCAAAGTTGAGAACGTAGAGCTTCGTCCAAAAGCGGGCGTGGTAGTAATACTGCTTGTTGCGCGTGGTGAGCCAGAGCCCTTCTACGAGAACGAGATAAATGCCGAGCCCTGTGGTGAGGACGGGCCACAGCATGTGAAAGATGGCGGTTAGCGCAAACTGCATGCGCGAGAGAACCACCGTATCGTGGAGAAACTCCATATGCGATGTTGAGTAAACCTAGTGAAGTGATTGGAGCGAGATTCACTTCCCATTTTGAGTGAGGGATCGCGATGCCGTTGGCCTAACCCATACAGGTCGTATCAATCTGTAACATGGCGGGCGTTGACAATTTCGCTTACCCAAGCGTCAACCCGCTGCCCCATCGCCCTTAGGGAATACTTTTCCTCCGCCTTTTGGCGACACTTGGCCCGCTCGATCGCTTCCACTTGGGCGATCGCCGCCACCAGTCCCTCAACGCTATCGGGTTCCACCAGCCAACCCGTCTGGCCGTGCTCCACCAGCTCAGCGGGGCCACCGCGCCGGTAGGCCACCACCGGAACCCCGCAGGCCAGCGCTTCCACCACCACGTTGCCAAAGGCTTCTATCCATTTTGGGGTGACCAGCAGCGCCTTGCACTGGCCCACTTCCCGCTGCAGCGCCGCTAGAGGGAGAAAGCCCCGGTAGCGCATGGGGGCGTCGGGGTACTGCTGCTGCAAACGGCGCCAGTAAGCGTCATCTGACACAGCCCCAAAAACATTCAGGGGCATTTCGCATTGAGCAGCAGCAGCGATCGCATCTTCTAGCCCCTTCTCGGGGGCGATGCGCCCCACCCAGGCCAGCTCGTTCACCGGCTGGGACTGGAAACCGTACTGAGAGAGGTCAAAGCCGTTTTGGAGAATGCGGAAATCGCTAAAGGGGAAGGTGTCGGCCTGGGCCTGGGTATGGACGCCAATGGTATGGGGAAACTGGCCTAGGGTCTGGGCGATCGCCTGATCCATGGCGTCTGAGAGAGAGCCCATGCTGACGAGGTGTGCCACTGGGCGACGGAGCCAGGGGGTGAGGTAGAAGGGAAGCCAGTCGTAGGCAAAGTTGAGCAGCAGGTCGTAGTCCTGTTGCACTTGGCGGGCGTGGTCCCACATGCGGGCCAGCACAGCGTCGCAGGGCATTTGTATCGGGGTCTCGCGGCTCTGGGATTGGGCAAGGACTTGCAGGGCGCCGGGGATGGCGGTGAGGGGGATGCTGTCTAACTGTGAGCCTTGGGGGGCAACGACGTGAATGTGGTGACCGCGCTGCTGCAGGGCGATCGCAATATTTTTGAGGGTCAGTTCTACGCCGCCCCCTAGGCCTGAGCCGAGGGGGCCAACGGGAGTGGAGAGGAAGAGGAGGTTCACTAAGTGGACATGGAGAAAGCTTTCGTCTTTGATCTTAGGTGTAACGACCTGTAGCGCGTAATCCATGTGGGGATATCTTTTACATCCACAACACCATGGTTGTACATCCACAACACCATGGTTGCCCAATATCAAGCTTCAGTCCAGAGCAACAAGCCCGACCGCTGATGGCTCAGCGGGAAGAGCCATCAGCCTGTCGGGAGCTTTTGCTAAGGGAATAGGGCAACGCAATTAGAACGGCCACTGCCAGTGGGTAATTTCGTCCTTATCGATGCCGTATTCGGCGGCGTAGCTGAGGTTATCAATAATGGCGCTTTTCATTCGCTCGCGCACGTGGGCGGCCCGTGAGCGGAGGGAGGGCACCCGGTCGATGACGTCAATCACCAGGTTGAATCGGTCAATTTGGTTGCGGATGGCCAGCTCCAGCGGCGTATTGATGTTCCCCTTCTCTTTGTAGCCCCGGACATGGATGCGCTCTTGATTGGAGCGGCGATACACCAGCTTGTGAATCAGCCAGGGATAGCCGTGGAAGTTGAACATCACGGGCTTATCTCCGGTGAACAGGTTGTCGAACTCGCGGTCTGAGATGCCGTGGGGGTGCTCGGTCTCGGGTACTAGGCGAAAGAGATCAACGACGTTGATGAACCGCACCTTCAGCTCAGGAAATTCCTCCCGCAAGATAGCCGTCGCCGCTAGAGCCTCCTTAGTGGGAATGTCGCCGCAGCCCACCATCACCACGTCTGGCTCATCGGGATCGGTGCCGCAGTCGTCATTGCTGGCCCAGGGCCAGATGCCGATGCCCTTGGTGCAGTGGCGAATGGCCTCCTCCATGTTGAGGTACTGCAGGTGCTTCTGCTTGTCGGCCACAATGACATTAACGTAGTCTTTGCTGCGCAGGCAGTGGTCAGCGCAAGAGAGCAGGCAGTTGGCGTCGGGGGGCAGGTAAATGCGCACGACGCTGGGACTCTTATTGGTGGCCAGGTCTAAGAAGCCGGGGTCTTGGTGGCTGAAACCGTTGTGGTCCTGCCGCCATACCGTTGAGGAGAGGAGGATATTCCAAGAAGAGATCGAGGCGCGCCAGGGGGCGTGGTTCTTGGAGATGTCGAGCCACTTGGCGTGCTGATTGAACATGGAGTCGATGACGTGGGCAAAGGCCTCGTAGGTGTGGAAAAAGCCGTGCCGACCCGAGAGCAGGTAGCCCTCCATCCAGCCCACCAGGGTATGCTCGCTCAGCATCTCCATGACGCGCCCGTCTTGGCCCAGTTCGCTGCCGTCTAGGTCCTCGGGCAGCATCTCCGCCATCCAGGTTTTCTTGGTCACTTCGTAGATCGCCTGTAGCCGGTTTGACGCCGTCTCGTCGGGGCCGAACACCCGGAAGTTGGTCATGTTGTTTGCCATGACGTCCCGCAGCAGTTCCCCCAGTGGGTAGGTGTTGCCGGTTTCGCTCTTGCCGGGGGCCGAGACAGGCACCGCGTAGTCGCGAAAATTGGGCATCTTCAGATCTTTGCGCAACAGCCCACCGTTAGCGACGGGGTTGGCGCTCATCCGCAGCGCTCCAGTGGGGGCCAGAGCTTTTAGCTCTGGAATCAGCCGCCCCTGGGCGTCGAATAGCTCCTCGGGCTGGTAGCTCTTCAGCCAGTTTTCCAGCAGATGGAGGTGATCTGGATTTTTGTGCACGTCGGACATGGGCACCTGGTGCGATCGCCAGAAGCCTTCCACCTTCTTACCGTCGATATCCGCCGGAGCGGTCCAGCCCTTGGGGGACCTGAGCACAATCATGGGCCACATGGGGCGCTTGGCCACGCCGGTTTCCCGGGCCTCCTGCTGGATCTCTTTGATTTCCTTGATGATCACATCCAGGGTTGCCGCCATGGCCTGGTGCATCTCATCTGGGTCCGAGCCTTCCACAAAGTAGGGCTTGTAGCCGTAGCCATCGAACAGATTCGTCAATTCCCGGTGGCTGATGCGGGCCAGCAGGGTGGGGTTAGCGATCTTGTAGCCGTTGAGGTTCAAAATTGGCAGCACGGCCCCGTCGCGGATGGGGTTGAGGAATTTGGTGGCGTGCCATGCGGTGGCCAGCGGCCCGGTTTCCGCCTCCCCATCCCCTACCACAACGGCGGTAATCAAGTCGGGGTTGTCGAACACGGTGCCAAAGGCATGAGCCACGCTGTAGCCCAGCTCCCCGCCCTCGTGAATCGAGCCTGGGGTTTCCGGGGTGACGTGGCTACCGATGTGGCCTGGGAAGGAGAATTGCTTGAAGAATTTCTGCATTCCGGCCTCGTCTTCGCCTTTATCAGGATAGATTTCCGAATAGGTGCCCTCCAGGTACACTGGCCCCAGCACGCCGGGAGCCCCGTGCCCCGGCCCAGCAATGAAAATCATGCTCTGGTCGTATTGCTTAATAATCCGATTGAGGTGGATATAGGTAAAGCTCAGGGCCGGACTGGCGCCCCAGTGGCCCAGCAGCCGCTTTTTGACGTGCTCGGGCTTGAGCGGCTCTTTAAGCAGCGGGTTCTCTTTCAGGTAGATCATGCCTAGGGCTAGGTAGTTGCAGGCCCGCCAGTAGGCATGGATCTTACTTAGTGCTTCGTCGGAAAGGGGCTTGGTTTGCGGGAAGGCGGATACAGTCATTGGGTGAAATCTCCTTGACGCATTAACTTTCGATAGCTATGGAAGTCCACAGCACACCGCGTGGCTCACTGGACTAGAGGGCATTGGGGCAGGGACGGCCCTGCTCGATGTCGGCGAGATTGGCAAGGGTTGTTTGGGCGATCGCCCCCAGCGCCTCGCGGGTGAAAAATGCCTGATGGGGCGTGATGACGACGTTGGGAAAGGACTGCAGCAGCTGGAACGTTTGATCCCGAATAATAGTGTCGGAAAGATCTTCAAAGAAGAGGTTAGCCTCCCCCTCGTAGACGTCCAGCCCCAGGTGGCCAATTGTGCCATCTTCAATGGCATCGATGACGGCTCGGGTATCGATGAGTCCCCCGCGACTGGTGTTGATTAGCATCGCGCCGCGCTTCAAATAGCACAGCGTTTGCGCGCTGATGATGTGCTGAGTCGAGGGTACCAGGGGGCAGTGCAGAGAGACTACATCTGAGGAGGCGAGTAGCTGATGAAGCTCAACGTACTGAACGCCCATCTCCTTGCAAGCGGGATTGGGATGGGGATCATAGGCAACCAGACGGCAGCCGAAGCCGCTCATGATGCGGGCAAAGCACTCGCCAATTTTGCCGGTCCCCACGATGCCCACCGTCTTACCGTGGAGGTCGAACCCCAGCAGCCCATTGAGGGCAAAGTTGTCGTCACGGGTGCGGTTGTGGGCTCGGTGTAATTTACGGTTTAGGGTAAGGATCAGGCCCACCGCATGTTCGGCGATCGCATAGGGCGAATAGGACGGCACGCGGACTACCGAGATTTCCAGAGCTTTGGCAGCGTCGAGGTCGAGGTTGTCGTATCCGGCGCAGCGCAGGGCAATGCAGCGGATGCCTTGTTCTTTCAGTAGGGTCAGCGCTTCTTGATCGACCTGGTCATTCACGAAAATGCAGATGGCTGAAAAGCCTCCAGCAAGCGGCGCCGTCTTTGCGGTAAAGCGAGCTTCGAAAAAGCTAAGATCGTGGGCAAATTCAGCATTAGCTTGACTCAAAAACTGTCTGTCGAATGGTTTCGTATTAAAGACGGCAACTTTCATAAAACCTCCGAATCCAATATCAACAAACTACGCATTGCGATAGATTGGAAAGCTTCTATGGATTTAACTCCTAGCGAAATCAGGTAAATCGCGGAACAGAAGAAATACTGCGGTCTTAAGCCTGCTGAAATAGGCATTTAATTTGCTTGAGTCAAGCAGCTAAAACAAAGCAAATGATTGAATAAGTTGGAAGTGGCGGTGTATTACCTCAAACAGTCCTCCTCTACTTCTCTCAACCTCATTTTAAATCAATAGGCTATCGACAACATAGAAAATCATGAAACCATGAGAACCTTGCAAGCACTAGGATAGCGCACAGGCTCCTGAAAAAAGTTAACTTTGTTTTAGGTTTATTGCAAAGTGTATGAGCTGTCAAGCAAAGCCTATTTAGCAACATTTGAATTGCTTAAAGTTTAGTCAACCCTGTGTCAAATCAGCCTCTATTTCACAGAGTTAAAACAACTTGTTGGTTGCCTAATGTGTGGCGGTTTGCTGAGCCGCTTCCCACCAGGTGGCTGATCCAAGACCTACCCCGCAGCATTCTCATGTGTGTCCCAGAAAAGCGTATTGTTTTCTGTAGCATTACGCTACCGCTGAGCGTGGGCTATAGCTGCTTCTCAATTGCCTCAATCAGCCCCTCAAAGTTTGAATCTTGATGGATTTCGGCGGTGAGGGTATTCATGTCTTTGAGGGTATTGGTAAGTTCGGCGATCGCCCCTCGAATTTCGGTGTAGAGGTCAATATCGTCACGAAAGCCTTGCATGTTGGCAGGACTCACAGTTTGCATCGCTTCTTCAAGCGCTTTGATTTGCGCTTCCCAGTGCTGCACGAAGCGGATGCGCTGAATGGGTTTGTAGATATTGGCGTCGGGAAGAACAATAGGGAAGATTCGATCGAGAAAGCTGCCGTTCTTAGAAACTTCCAGCAGCTCGAACATGCAGTTCTCAGACTTCAGGTATTTCTCGCTGATGATGAGGATGACGGCTTTGCCGCGACCGATGCGGCGCATGAAGTCTTGGATGAGTCCTTTGAAGCCGAGGTCGCGTTTGTCACGGATGAGGGGTAGGTTGCAGTTCTGGCAAATCGCTTCAATTTTGTCAGCCATGGCCTCACCGTCGCCGCCCCAGGCGTAGGAGATGAAGATTTCTTTTTTGGGGCGATCGGAGTAAGTTTCGATGTGGTCCAGATAAGAGATCCTCTTAGCACGAGCTCTGTCCAGTCGTCGGGCTGATGCAGGAAGAGAATTAATGATGCTATGCTCATTAAGCTCAAGGTATTCGGGGTACAGCTTAATCACTTTATCCATCAACCGACGAACGTCGACGTCTTCGTAGCTGCGGCGACACTCGATATTGTATCTGCCGTCGTGAAGGTACTTCTGCAGCAGTTCATAGGAATAGGAGTCGGGCTTACTATCTCCCTTGCAGCGGGAGCAGTTGCAGGGAATCAGCTCGCTATAGTCCAGTTCTTCGTAAGACTCGTGAATTTTCCACAGCTCATGGCGCACTCGCTCCAGCAGCAGCTTTTTGTTGGGGCCAGAGGCCGTCACCCTAATCTCCCCTTTATGAGGCCGGTAGAATTCAAGCACCTCTACGCGAGCGCTACCATCGGTGAGCACCACGCCAGTTTTCCATACCAGCACCTGCCGCTCAATCAACTTGTGCATCTCCACAATGAATTGTGTCAGCATTCCCTTAGGCATGAACTCATATTCATAGCGGAGAATCAGGTTATCGGCGGCGTCCCAATCGTATTCAGGCTGCTCTAGCGGAAGCAGGTGAGGAGCGATGAAGGTGTTATTGAGACCAGGGATCTCGTAGCAGAGCTTGAACTGCTTCATCAGCTGCAGCAGCTCGCCCTGCATCTCGGAATATTGGGAGTCCTGCCAAATCTCCCTTAAATCATCGCGGGTGAAGCGGCCTTTGCTCTCGCGGACCTTTGGGGTGTCGCACACCTTGTATACCGCTGTGGTGGCCCAGTCGGGCTTGAGGATAACGGTTTTCTTGAGCAGGTCGTCTTTTTGGAAGTGGAGGCAGATACCGAGGTCGTGCAGGTAGCGACTGGCCCGCAGCATGTTGGTTTTGTCGGTGAAGCCGAACTGCTGACAGAGGTCGAAGTATTTTTCGAGGGAGATGTAGTTGCAGTGCTGGGCGTAGTTTTCTAGCGCAGAGCGGATGCGCACCCAGTATTTTGGCAGCGGGTCGCCGACGTGGGGTAGGTGGGAGATGTGCTGCTGAATAGCGGCTTTGATGGCATCTAACCCGCGATTGGTTTTGAGGTTGGTACGCAGGATGGCGCGGATATTGGGGAAGTCGCGCTGGAGCTGGCGATCGTTCACCTGGCACTGGCGGCCTTGCTTTTCGTTTTTAATAATGATGACAGGGCTGTTGCCGCTGAGCAGCTTTACCACTTCTAGCCAGTAGTAGAAGTTGGCGCTTTCGCGGCGCTCGTCGACCACGAGGGCGTAGAGCGATCGCTCGGTGAGGAAGAACTGGTGGGTCTGGTGGTAGATTTCTTGACCACCAAAGTCCCAGACGTTGACGCGG
>JBHJHJ010000133.1:0-61801 GCA_050330955.1 Elainellaceae cyanobacterium
AGCATCCCCTCAGCGGTCAAGAAACGGTGGCCCTTGACGGCTACATTCGTTCGCGGGCCCTACTCATTCGCGACCTGGTTCAGACTTAAAGGCCAAAAATAGAAGCCTGAAATAAATATAGAAGCCTGAAATAAAGAGGCCCGAAATAGTGCCTCATGATACAACCAGGATCGTAAACCGATGGAATGTTAAGAGCAATTAACGGTTTGAGGGCGGATCCGGCGGCTCTGCTGATTTGCGTTGAGCGTGGTCCATCCATTACTCTTACACAATCCTAGTGAAACCTGAGTGAGATATCAAATGACTAAGTGGCGTTCCTTATTTGTGATTACGGCCCTGGCGATCGCGCCTATCGCCTCCTGCGCCTCACCACCAGAAACTACGGCAGAAGGCGGCGAAGAGGGTGAGACTGCTGTAGCAGGAGGATCGCGGCTTCAGACGGTCCTAGATCGCGGTGAGCTGATCTGCGGCGTTGAAGGCAATATTCCCGGCTTTAGTTTCGTGAATGAGAGCGGTGAATATTCTGGTATCGACGTGGACTTCTGCCGCGCCGTGGCTGCTGCTCTGTTCGACGATCCAGAAGCGGTTCAGTACCGTAACCTAGACTCAACTGAGCGCTTCACGGCGCTATCGAGTGGCGAGGTCGACATGCTCGCCCGCAACACCACCTGGACCACCAGTCGCGATACCTCTGTGGGTCTAGAATTTGCGCCCACGACTTTTTACGATGGTCAGGGCATGATGGTGAGAGCCGATGCCGGCATTGCTGGCTTAGAAGACTTCGGCGGCAAATCAATCTGTGTTGAAACGGGCACAACGACTGAGCTGAACCTGACCGACCAGATGAGCAAACTGGGCGTCGATTTTGAGCCCGTAGTCTTTCAAGACGCGAATGCGGCCTATGCGGCCTACTCGGAAGGCCGCTGCGAGGGCATGACCTCTGATAAATCTCAGCTGATTGCCCGCCGCTCTACCCTGCCCGACCCTGAGGCGCACACGCTGCTGGAAGTGACTATGTCTAAAGAGCCCCTGGGGCCGGTTACTATCAACAACGACTCCGAGTGGTTTGACGTGGTAAAGTGGGTCACTTTCGCAACGATCGAAGCGGAAGAGCTTGAGCTTAGCCAAGACACCGTAGAAGAGGCGCTTAACAGTGAAGACCCGAACATTAGGCGCTTCCTTGGGGTCGAAGGAGAGCTGGGTGAAGGTCTGGGCATTCCTAATGACTTTGCCTACCGCGTGGTCAGAAATGTCGGCAACTACGGTGAAATCTACGCTCGCAACCTGGGCGAAGATTCCCAATTCAACCTGTCCCGAGACCAGAATGACCTGTGGACCAACGGCGGATTGCTCTATTCCCCGCCATTCCGCTAGGCCCCTCTAGGTCAGTCCATCACTCAATTAGGTGGCTAGCGGCTCCAATCGCTGGCCACCTTTTTTGGATAGATTCAGCCGTGTCTTCACTAGCGGCAGAGTTAAATTACGTTACAAAGGCAACATCCGCGATCGCACCAATGGTGCACGATGTCGTTAACTAGATGATACGGTCACGCCCTGAAGGTCGTCGAACGGGCGTCCCGTTGGCTAGGCCGGGGCCTAGCGAGCCGAAACACTCGGGCAAACCAGTAGCTGAGCCTAACTATGACCAGCAGTTCCTCAGACTCCAGTAAGGTCTCCCTTTGGCGGGATGAACGATTTTGGAAGCTTGCATTTCAGGTAATCACCCTTGGGGTGGTTATCGCTGTCCTGTGGCTTCTGGCCACCAACCTGAGTCGAAATATGGCCCGTCAGGGAATCGACTTTGGCTTCTCTTTTTTGGAGAATTCGTCGGGCTTTGCCGTAGGTGAAAGCTTAGTTGATCTTCAGCGTCAAGACCCCTACTTTCGAGTGCTACTGGCGGGATTGGTGAATTCTGTCCGAGCGATCGCAGTGGCCATTGTGCTAACGACTATTGTCGGCATTTTGGCGGGGGTGGCAAGCTTTTCCGACAACTGGCTCGTCTATAAAATTAGCCGGGCCTATGTGGGCCTCATCCGCAACGTTCCCCTGCTGCTGCAGCTCTTTTTCTGGTATTTTGCCGTGTTCTCTCAGGTGCCCTCGCCGGAAGAGCAGTTTAGCCTGTTTGGCGCTGTGATTGCTAACAAGCGGGGGCTTTACCTGCCGGGACCTACGCTAAGCGATTCGAACTGGCTGGGCCTGGTGATGCTGGTGCTGGCCCTGCTGCTGGGAGGGCTGCTGTGGAAGTTAGTCAGCGACGTCCTAAATCCGCCGCCCGGCGTATCGGGTACCATCAAGCGCATCGTGTCGGGGGTGATCGCCCTTGCCATTGGGTTAGGGGAGTTATTCTTGATCTTTCGCGGCTTAGTCTTGCTCTCGGACGGCGAATCTGAGGGGTTCAACCTCGGTCACGGCGCTTGGCTCCCCGTAATTGTGGTGGCTGCCGTAGTCATGGTGCTGCTGTGGCGCTGGCGAACGAAGACCATTGTGGAGCAGGGGATCTCGAATCAGTCTAAGACGCTGGGAATTGGCATGGGGGCGATCGCCGTCGTGATTTTGATCATGCTGGTCTTCGGACTGGGGTGGCAGACACCGACTGCGCAAGACGGTGGCGGTGCGACGGGCGGTTTACGGCTCTCTATTGAGTATGCGGCGGCGGTTACGGCCCTAGTGTTTTATACAGGGGCCTTCATTGCTGAGATTGTGCGGGGCGGTATTCAGTCTGTCTCTAAAGGGCAGTGGGAAGCGGCTCGCTCCCTGGGGCTGCCGTCGGATTTGGCCATGCGGCTTGTTGTGTTCCCCCAGGCTCTGCGGGTGATTATTCCGCCTCTGAACAGCGAATACATGAACCTGACCAAGAACTCCAGCCTCGCCTTCGCCATCGGCTACCCCGACCTGTACGCCATCTCAAATACCACCTACAACCAAACCGGTAAGCCGGTCGAGATCTTTATTATCTTGATTGGCACCTACTTATTGCTGTGTCTGCTGATCTCCGTTAGCATGAACCAGCTCAACAACTCTGTTCAGCTTCAGGAGCGTTAAGCATGACCACTGCAACCCCCGACCAGGTCTCCTCAGCGCCGCCTAAATCTTCTTCACCCGGCCCTGTTGAATGGCTGCGGGAAAACCTGTTTAGCAGCTGGTTCAATACACTGCTGACGATTGTAGTGGTAGCGATTTTGGCGATCGCTATCTGGAGCTTGGTGGGCTGGGCCTTCACTGCGGCGCAGTGGCGGGTCATTCCAAATAACCTGGGCCTATTTATGACGGGCCTCTATCCCCGAGAAGCATACTGGCGCATATGGACTCTGTTTGGCTTGGTTGTGACCCTGGCGGGGATTAGCTGGGGGGTGCTGACGCGTAACTCGGCTAAGCTCCTGGCCCGCCCTATGCTGATTGTCTTGGGAGCGATGTGCGCCATCATCATCATCATTCCGGCGCTGTTCGGATCAGAAGAAACGCCAGCGCTGCTCACTCCGCTAAGCGCTACGGTCCTAGTTGGGCTAGTGGCGATTACCGTTGCTGCGGCCTTCGTCGGTCGCACGGTTACGCAGAACTCCCCGGGTCTAGCGCAGTGGCTGCCTCTGGCCTGGTTTATCGCTTACATCGCGGCGCTGTGGCTCGTCGGCGGAGGTCTGGGTCTAGAAGGGGTTGGAACGAACGACTGGGGCGGGCTGGTATTAACGCTGCTCCTGGCCATTACTGGTATTGCCCTTTGCTTCCCAATTGGCGTTGTGCTAGCCCTGGGTCGACGCAGCACCCTGCCCGTCGTGCGCTGGCTCTCAGTGGCCTATATCGAGCTGGTGCGAGGGACGCCGCTGATTGCCATCCTGTTCATGGGTCAGGTGATGATCCCGCTCTTCTTGCCTGAAGGACTGCGCCCTGACCGGATCATTCGCGCCGTCATTGCCTTGACGCTGTTCAGCTCCGCCTACCTGGCGGAAAACGTTCGCGCAGGTCTCCAATCCGTGCCCCGTGGTCAGACCGAAGCCGCTATTTCCCTCGGCCTCAACAAGCCGCTGACGGTGGCCTTTATTGTGCTGCCCCAGGCGCTGAAGACGGCGATTCCAGCGATCGTCGGCCAGTTTATCAGCCTGTTTCAGGACACCACGCTATTGGCGACCTTGGGACTGATTGAGCTGCTGGGTATTAGTCAGTCGGTGTTGGCTAACCCCAATTATTTGGGCCGCTACGCTGAAGTCTACCTATTCATCGGCGTCATCTACTGGTTTTTCTGCTATGCCATGTCTCTAGGCAGCCGTTATGTCGAGCAGCAGCTCAACACGGGGCATTAGCAAAAGCGTCGCCAGTGCTCACTTTCTTAACCCACTCCGATTGAAGTCACATTTAGAAAAGCATAAATTCCATGGCTCATACAGACACCGAAACCTATACCGAGACGAAGGCCGAGCAGAACGGTAGGGGTACCCCTATGATTGTCGCCTCAGACGTCGAAAAGTGGTATGGCACTTTCCATGTTCTAAAAGGGGTTGATCTCACCGTGAATCGGGGTGAAGTGGTGGTGGTGATGGGGCCATCGGGCTCAGGTAAATCCACCTTTATCCGCACCTTCAACGCCCTCGAAACCTACCAGAAGGGCAGCATCGTCATCGACGGCGTCAAGATCTCCCACGACCTAAAAGACATCGAGAAGATTCGCCGGGAAGTCGGCATGGTGTTCCAGCAGTTCAATCTCTTCCCACACCTCACCGTGCTGAAAAACGTGACCCTGGCCCCCATCTGGGTGCGCCACTGGAATAAGGCTAAGGCTGAGGAGGAGGCGATGCGCCTATTGGAGCGGGTCGGTATCCTAGAGCAGGCCAAGAAGTTTCCGGGGCAGCTCTCTGGGGGGCAGCAGCAGCGGGTGGCTATAGCCCGCGCCCTGGCGATGAAGCCGAAGGTGATGCTGTTTGATGAGCCCACCTCTGCACTCGATCCCGAGATGGTGCGGGAGGTGCTGGACGTGATGCGAGGTCTGGCTGACGAGGGCATGACCATGGTGGTGGTGACCCACGAGGTGGGCTTTGCTCGCGAGGTGGCGGACCGGGTGGTGCTGATGGACGGCGGCGTTTTAGTTGAGGATGCGCCTCCCGGAGAATTCTTTACCAATCCCAAAGAGGATCGTTCGAAGAAGTTCCTGTCGCAAATTCTTTAAGCACCTGGCCTAGATTATGTCTCAAGCGGTGGTGGAGGGCTAGGTGCCACTGCATCCCAGCTGCCGGTGTGCTCTAGAAACGGAGAATATTCTCCGAACTGAAACCGAAAAGGCAGGCTTGCCAATACCCGTATCCAGCGGTCGACGCGAATGCGAACGAGCCGCTCTGCTCCCTGAAAGCCATCCACCTCCGGCCCATTCCAAACGACGCTAGCCTGCCCTGTGAGGTAGAGCAGGTCACCAGTGTTGAAGTCAATGAACGTCAGCCCAGCTTTGCTGGTGAGCAGGATATTTCCCACTGTGTTGTAGTGGTAGTTGCCCGTGAAGTCCGGAAAAACCAGCGTTCGATCCTCCTCAACTCGAACGAATCCAGGTTTTCCGCCCCGGTGGGAGGCGTCTGCCCCGAGAGCGGGGCTGTCTTCTCCAGGGGTATAGCTGGTGGCGATGAACAGGGTATCGGCCTGGGAAATTAGGCGGCGGGCGTCATGATCTAGGCTTTGGCCTTGGAGGATTTCTCGCTCCTGCTGAGGCCTATAGATGTCTGACAAAACGTCAAACTCTCGCGTTTGAATGTATTGGGGGCAGTTGCCAAACGCCTGTAGGATCGACACTGTGATTCCAGTCTTGTCTACCGCACTCAGGCGCCCGGTGAGGCGATTTCGGCGACGATTGGCGGGCAAGATCCCTAAGATGCCAATGTCGGCCCCTACCCTGAGATGTTCTGAGAGGGGAGAGCCAAATAGAGGCTGCGTTGCAATATGCAGATGATGCGGGTCAGGCGAGGTGATGAACCCGGGCGGTCCAGTGAGGATAGAGGCCCAGGGATAGCCCTGATTGTCGGTGGTACCGATAATCAAGAAGGGTAGCAGGGCATAGAATGCACGATGCTGCTCAGGCATGTAATCCCGAATGACCCTGCGGCCAAAGGTTTCCATCTTCTCCCGCACCCCCATCCGGGCCTGCACAGCTTGTTCGCCAGCGTGAAAAGGGGATTCGGCTCGGGTCCAACCTGAATTCATGACGATTCCTCTGCTGATAAGCAACTAAAGCAATTGTAGAAACTCCGCTGCAGTATAGTCTTAGTGCCAGTTAAATTTATTGTGTGCGTCAACAAAACTGGTGCCCGTTCAAAGTTGCGGGTAATCTACGACCAATCTCTTTAATATAGAGATGGGTTTTATAGTGATGAATTTTTCAAGTTTAGTTTTGTAGCCTAGCCTCCTTGGACAGCACCCGTGAGTCATCCTACTCAAATTCCACTACCCTTTTTTGACGCTGGTCAAGGCAGCTCCGAAGGCGAGGCCAGAGAGGACGTCAAAAGCGATCGCCTCCTGCGCCCCGGGCACACCTTTTCCAGCCCGGGCGGCCACTTTACCTACCGGGTTGTGGGTCCCTGCTGTCGCCTGTTCGACCGCGAAGAACTTCCTTGGCCCTGTTGCCGTCTTCAGTGGCGCAGCAAAGAGCCAAGCTGGCGGCGGGTGGGGCGGCGCTTTGTACCCGATATTGCAGCAAAGCGATCGCCGTCTTACCAAGTCGAAATTCTCAATCCAGAGTATCCCACCGACCCTATGGTGCTGACGATGTACTGGATTAAGCTTTCGCCCGACGAGCAGCAGTGGTGGTATGCCAAAGTTCGGGCTCGATAGCTGCGACTTGGCTTGGGGCTGCTGCGCACAGCAGGGTGGTGGGATAAACTGCAAACCCCCAGCTGGGATGGCAGATGCAGGCACAAGTGCCTTCACGCACCGCCCGATACCCCAGCAGCGCTTGAACCACGGCAACATCGTCTAGGGACTTTCCAGGGATCCCAGCCGCCGGTAGCCCCGTTTTTGGATCAAATAGCGCAGCTCGGTAGCCCTGGTTCTGCAAAGCTGTCTGGACCCGATTGCCCAAAACCAGGGCGCGATCGCGCAGCTGCACCTTACTGGCTTCAGCAGATGCTGACAGGGCCATGAGCGGCTGGGGCGCTTTTTGAAGCAGCAGAATAACGGAGCCAACAGGCTCTAGCCAATCTGGCAGAAGGTGAGGCCAGTGGCGATCGATGTACGGCGTCGGCGGGTGAACAGACCACTCAAGCCCGCTGCGATCGCGCCAGCCGGCAGGCTTGTCAAGCCCCACAGGGCCTTGACGCCGTGACTCCTGCGGCACTACCGCCGGCCAAACGGACAACATGAAGGGCTACTGGTCAGACGGCTGATTTGGCTCAAAGGTCAGGGAGGCCGAGTTCATGCAGTAGCGCTGTCCAGTGGGGCGGGGACCATCTGGAAAGACGTGCCCCAAATGGGCGTCACAGTTGGCGCACAGCACCTCGGTGCGCTTCATAAACAGACTTCTGTCTTCCTCAAGCGCGACGTTATCTTCCTCCACCGGGGCCCAAAAGCTCGGCCAGCCCGTACCGGAATCATACTTTGCTTCAGAGCTGAACAGCGGTGTACCGCAGCAGACGCAGGTATAGGTGCCCTCTGCCTTATTGTCCCAGTACTCGCCTGTGAAAGCCCGCTCAGTCCCCTTTTTGCGCGTCACACGGAACTGCTCTGGCGTGAGCTGCTGCTGCCAATCCTGCTCGCTTTTTTGAACCTTTTCCATTCGCTTTATGTCCTAACATCCTGCTTCATTTTAACGCTAGGCGCTAGGCGTGTGATTTAACCGGGGCTTCGCGGCTTTAGGCTACGCTGGCGTACGGGCCATCACGCTAGGCTCGCTGAGCTCGACATTGAAGCGGTAGCCTACGTTGCGGACCGTTTGGATTAGATTTGGCTGGCGGGGTTCGGCTTCGATCTTCTTACGCAAGGAAAGGACGTGGGTATCGACGGTGCGGTGGTTGTCGATGGCGTCTGGCCAGGCCCGCTGCAGCAGTTCAGAGCGCGTCAGCGGCGCGCCGTTGGCCTGGGCAAGGACATACAGAAGGCTAAATTCTTGAGGCGTCAGATCAATATACGTGTTGTTTAGGCAGACCCGCCGCTGGATCAGGTCAATTGTGAGGGCACCGTAGTCCAGCATTGCAGGAGCTGCTGTAGGACGGCAGCGGCGGGTGAGCGCATCGACCCGCGCCAAAAATTCCTGCATGCCGAAAGGCTTGGTCAAGTAGTCGTCTGCCCCGGCTCTGAGACCGGCAACCACATCAGATTCGGCGGTGCGAGCAGATAAAATAAGAATCAGCGACTGGGTCTGCGGGCGGAGCCACCGGCAGAACTCGATGCCGTCACCATCGGGCATGTCGGAGTCCATCACGATGAGTTTGGGCTGCGAGAGGTTGGCGACGGTTTTCGCTTGCTGTAGCCCTGCTGTTTGGTGAACGACGAAGCCCACTTGCTGAAGATGCCAGCTCAATAGCGATCGCAGGTGCGGGTTACCTTGAATAATCTGAATCTCGATGGCGTTCACAATGACCAATGTCTTTGCTGATAGTGAAGACAAGCGTATCAAAGCGTTTGTCAAGATTTTGTAACAAAAGCTACCCATTGCTAATGGCATCGCAGTCCAGCTTCTCAATGTGGCATTGGTGTAGCGGCCTGGTCGTCAGCCCCTAGCATAAGATTTATGCCGTGAAAGCTCATGCTGTGAAAGCTAATATGGAGATGAATAGTGCTCAGGGTCATCTCTTAGTATGGGCAAGCTGCCCCGGCTTTTTTTGATGTTGCCAGTTATCTCCTGCTGATTGTCACTTACGGTGAGCACTTGAGTCATACCCCGCAGCTCCTCAACGTCGCCAGTATCTCGCTGACGCCAGAACAGCTTACACTTGCTGAGCGGGTTGCTCAGCAGGCTCAAGCCCTATGGACCCAAGAGCCACGACCGCTGCAGGGGGACTGTGCTGCAGTCAAGACCATTTTGAAAGTGCTGCTGGCCCTGGGCTACCGGATTGAGAGCGCACCTAACGCGACCGCCCTGGTTTCTCCTAGTGCGATCGCCACAGGGTCCACTGCCTCTAGAGACTTAGCCTCGGCTGAACTGCCAGACATTGCCCTTGCCCTCAACACCCTCAAAGAATCCTCAGATCTAAACCTAGCTTCCCTGCTTACCCTGCAGCGGCAAACCATCAAGCTCCGGCCCCAGTCCCCCTCAATTTATCGTGCGCTGGGGGAAGCCATCCTGCAGATTGGTGAACCGCTGATGGCCTACGATGTCTTGGCTGAAGGGCTCAAGCCGTGGCCCAACGACCTCAGGCTACAGCAGCTCCTGGCCTTGGCTTTAGCCCGCAGTGGCTCCACGGTTGCGGCCAACACCCTCCTAACCTGTCTGGTGGAGCATGGGCATCAAGACGAGGAGACTGTCGGACTGCTGGCCCGGACCCACAAAGATCTCTGGACACAGGCCCTAGCGCCAGAAGAGGCGGCGAGGCACCTGCGCTTAGCGGCCCAGCGCTATCAGCAGGCTTACGATCTGACCGGCAGCATCTGGGTGGGCATTAATGCTGCGACGATGGCTTGCCTGATGAATCATCTGGAGCGCGCCCAGGAGCTGGCGCAGGTGATTAAACAGAGCTGTCTCGACCAGCTTGCCGCCCTGGATCAGGGGTGTGGGGACCCCTATTGGCTGCTGGCGACCCTGGGAGAGGCGGCACTTATCTTGAAGGATTGGGCTGCTGCAGAAGCCTTTTACGGTGAGGCGATTGCCCAGGGACAGGGCCGGTTCGGAGACTTTAGCTCTAGCCGCCGTAATGCGCTGCTGTTAGGTCAGCACTTAGACCTGGACCTAGGGCGAATTAAGCAGTGGTTTCATATTCCTCAGGTGGTCGTTTTCTGTGGCCATCGGATTGACACCCCCGATCGCCCGCATCCCCGGTTTCCGCCTGAGCTAGAGCCGAAGGTGTACGAGGCCATTCGCGATCGCCTCCTGCGCATCGGTGCCCGCTTTGGCTACGCCTCTGCGGCCTGCGGGGCCGATATTTTGTTTCTAGAGGCGCTCCACTCTCTGCAGGGTGAGCTCCATATTGTGCTGCCCTACAACCAAAAAGATTTCGTTGAAGATGCCGTCCGCATTCGGCCCGACGGGCAGTGGGAAAAGCGGTTTGAGCGGGTCATGGGGGAAGCCAGCGAGGTGGTGGTGACGTCCCAGCATAAGATGCAGCAGAGCCCCGTAGTCTACGACTATTCCAACCGGCTTCTGCACGGGCTGGCCAAAATTCGGGCAGAGCAGCTGGGCACCGATCTGGTTCCCTTGACGGTTTGGGATGGACAGCCGGGGAATGGCTCACGAGGAACGGCTAGTACGGTGAGTCAGTGGCATCAGTGGAGTGAGGCCGTAGAGGTGGTCGATCTGGCGGCGCTGCTCAAGGCCCAGCCGCTGCACCTGCCGTCACCATCTACCCCCTCCGCCCAGACGGCGCCCTCTGAAGACGCTTCCGACCAAGCGCTGCGGGCGCTGTTGTTTGCCGACGTGGTTAACTACACTCGCCTGAGCGAAGCGCAGTTTTTCCCGTTTGCGGACCATTTCTTGGGGGCTGTGGCCCGGCTGCTAGACGCTTCAAGCTATCGACCTCTGATGCGAAATACCTGGGGAGACGCAATTTATATGGTGTTTGCCACCGTTGAGCACGCCGGACAGGCAGCGCTAGATTTATGCGACTTGGTGCAGCAGGCCAACTGGAGCGAGAAGGGACTGCCTGCCGACTTAAACCTAAGAATTGCTCTGCATGCCGGGCCAGTGTCTAGCAAGGTGGATCCGCTGACCGGGCAGGCAAACTATGTGGGCACCCACGTGAACCACACCGCTCGGATTGAACCCATCACCCCGCCGGGTAAGGTCTACGCTAGTCAGGCTTTTGCGGCGATCGCGTCTTCGGAGGGGCAAACCAGCTTCAGCTGTGACTATGTAGGCCAGATGCCTTGGGCCAAGCACTACGGTACGTTTCCCACCTACAACGTCCGTAGAGCGCGAAGCGCTAGCCTGGTGTGAATACTGCGATCGCAGCCTACCCGTCTTCTAATACTGAAATCGCTCCCTGCAACAGATCATGCCCCTCTGCCACCGACTCGATGCGGCAGAGCTTATCTCGCAGCTCCGCCGCGCCGGGGAAGCCTTTGGCATACCAGGCCATGTGCTTGCGGGCCTGACGGATGCCCCGCTCCCCTTTATAGTCCACCAGCATCTGCAGGTGCTCCTGGGCGCAGCGCAGCCGCTCGGTCACCTTTGGCAGCGGCGGCGCTTCCCCAGTGCGCAGCGCGTGGTCGATCTGCCCCACCAAAAACGGGTAGCCCAGGGTGCCGCGAGAGCACATCACGCCGTCGGCTCCCGTCTGCTCTAGGCAGGCGATCGCCGACGCCACCGAAAAGATATCACCGTTGGCGATGACCGGAATCCCGATGGACTGCTTGACGCGAGCGATCCACTCCCAGCGGGCCTGGCCCGTGTAGCCCTGAGCGCGGGTGCGACCGTGCAGGGTGAGCATCTGCGCCCCAGCGTTTTCCATGGCGCGGGCAAACTCTATGGCATTGATGTGGTCGTCGTCCCAGCCAATACGGGTCTTGACGGTGACGGGCACAGCAACCGCCTCGGCCACCGCTGCCACCAGCCGCACCGCCATATCTGGGTCTCGCAGCAGAGAGGAGCCGCCCCCCTTCTTGGTGATCTTGTTCACCGGGCAGCCCATGTTGATGTCAATGGTGAGGCTGCCCTGGCCCACAGCGCGGCGAGCAGCCTCCGCCATAAAATCGGGACGGCAGTCAAACAGCTGGATGCTCACGGGCCGCTCATCACAGTCGATCTCCATAAGCTGGGGCAGCGCCTTGAGGTGGTGAAGCTCGCTGGCGCTCACCATCTCGGTATACATCATGGAATGGGGGGCATAGCGGCGCACCAGCCGCCGGAACACTAGATCTGTGACGCCAGATAGGGGAGACTGCAGCACCCGGCTCGCTATGCTGACGGCACCGATCTGCAGAGGCAATGAGAGGCGATCGCGTAGGGCTGGCGAGACCTCGACAGCGCCAGCGTGGGCGGAGCCCGTATCGCGTAGGGCTGGCGAGACCTCGACAGCGCCAGCTTGAGTGGAAACTTCAGCGACAGTCATGCGGGTAGCAGGGTCAACGAGCCGATAGGGTCAGTACAGCGGGTAGCTGGAGGGATGCTTAAATAAATTAACAGGTGCAGAGCGCAAAAAAGGAAATTGCCCTGTTTGAAACATCAAATATCGGTGAAACTGGTAAGAACCCCCAGCAGAATATGCAGAATGATGAAGTGCATTGCCCCCAATTATTGAATAGGCAACCATAAGTAAGTGTAGCCATAAGTAAATATAGCCACGAATCGCTATAACTTCCATCGTGCCGTTGGCATGGTATCGAAAACTTTGGGCTACCCACTTATTATTCTCCTGGCGACAGAGTAATGAGTTTTGCACTTTATCCCATAGACTGCGTTGAAGCAAAAATCTTATAGAACCATCACTATTTCGCTGCGCCTGCTCATAACGCTGCCAATAGTGCTCCAGCTCATTGGCCTTACGGCACTTATCGGCCACATTATCTTTCAGGGGGGACGACGGGCCACTGAGAATGTTGCCTTACAGCTTTTGGAAGAAACTGGCCACCGCGTGGTGCAGCAGATTGATACCTATCTTCAGCTAGCGGAGCGAGTCAATCAGAACCATGTGACTGCCTTTCAAGCAGGTCTACTCGATACTCAACGTCTGGAACAGCTGCATCGATACCTCATCTTAGAACTCCAGCAACACGATGACCTAACCTCATTACTGTTCACAACGCCAGAAGGTGATGCTAGAGTCGTTCACAGGGTTGAACCCGAACGCATTACGCCGGGCTCGACACAGTTCACGGAATCTGAGCTGCTGATTGAGGCTGGTTTGACCACGTCAGGTCCTTCTAGGGAACTACTGCTCTACAGTACTGACGCTGCAGGCAATTTGAATCGCTTGCTGGAGACCTTAAAGGACTTTGACATCCGCAGGCGTCCTTGGTACCGCCAGGGGGCTGAGCGCGGCCAGTCGGGATGGGTGGAGCCTTTCCATTCTAGAGTTGCCGATCTGCTGGTGCTCAATGCCTATACCCCCGTGTATGACGCATCAGGGGCTCTGCAGGGCGTGTTTAGTGCCAACATCAGTCTCAACAAAATCAGCGAGTTCCTCTACTATCTGGAGCCTAGCGAGACTGGTGCAATATTTATTATGGCAGAACAGGATGGACGGCTCATTGCAGATTCAGTTAGCAGGGCCGCTCACATCGCTCCGGTTGCACAATCTGAAACTGATTTTAGCCCAAGGGAAAGTCAAGGTCTCAGTCGGTTGGCTGCCGCTAAAAGCCACAATGCTCTAATCCGTCAAACGGCCAGACATTTGCTCTCTCGGTTCGAAGCGTTCAACGAAATTCAAACTCCGCAGCAAGTCTCAATCCAAATTGATAATAACCAGTATTTTGTCCAAGTCACACCCTACGATCGCGGCAGAAGCCTGAGCTGGCTGATTGTTACAGTTGTCCCTGAGTATCGATTCATTGGCGGTATCTACAGCAGCTTACACCGCATGCTTGCCGTATCTGCGCTGATTTTGCTGGGTACGATCACCCTTTGCTTTTGGATGGCCCGGCGGATAACGCGCCCCATTGTGGCGCTCAACCAAAATGCCCAGGCCTTCGAGCGGGGCGAGCTTGCCTATCAGCCTGACCTGACGCGAGTACAGGAAATCAATTCTCTGCAGCAGACGTTTTACCAGATGGCGTCACGTCTTAGAGAACTCCTCTCCAACCTAGAGCGCCAGGTGCAGCAGCAGACCGCAGAGCTGCGACGGAGTGAGGCTAACCTAAAAGAGGCGCAGCGCATTGCCATGATGGGAAGCTGGACGCTTGATGTGGCAACCGAAACTATTCTTTGGTCTGATGAGCTGCTGCAAATTTATGGCCTGCAGGGGGCAGAGCCCAGACCCAATTGCACTAAATTCTTGAGCCACCTGCCGCCGGACGATCGCGATGTGCTGAAAGCGGCTGTTGAGCAGGCGATCGCCACAGGGCAACCCTACGAGGTTGAGCACGAGTTCAACCACCCTGACGGTAAAACCCTCTGCGTCATCAGTCGGGGAGAGGCCGTATTTGACGGCCAAGGCCGAGTGGTTGAGCTGGTGGGTACGGCTACCGACATTAGCGATCGCAAATGGGCTGAGCTACAGCAGCAGCAGTATTTGCGGGAGCTGGCAGAATGGCGCAACTGCTACGATATGGCAGCTAGGGCCAGTGGCCAGGTGCTGTTTGAATACGACTGGACGATGGATGAACAACGCTGGGGACCGAATACAGAAGAGGTCTTGGGCTATCCAGTCGATCAACTGCCTGCAGATATGGGGGGCTACATCTCGCTCATCTATCCAGAAGATCGACCTGCGTTCGAGAAAATGTTAGCAGTCTGCAGAAACTCGTCCAGTGTCTACAGGCTTGAGTTTCGGTTTCTAAGGCCCGATGACACTTATATCTGGGTAGAAGAGCGGGGAGCAACCCGTTTTGACACGATGGGCAGGGCCATTCAGCAGATTGGCTATATCAGCAATATTAGTGAGCAGAAGCGGCTTGAGCGGGAGCTGGTTAAAACCCGGGACTTCAAAGAGCTCCTTTTTAATGAGTCTACTGATGCGCTGTTCCTCGTCGATGTGGTCACAAGACGAATTCTAGACTGTAATCAGCGGGCGGTTGAGCTGTTTGGCGTATCGCGCAAAAATGACCTAATTGACGTTGAAGGACACACCCTCCAAAAGCGGCAGCTGACGCCAGCAGAAAGAAATGCTGCCTGGCAGCAGCTCATACAGCGAGGATTCTGGGCTACGGAGACAGAGTATGTAACCCCGAGCGGGCGGGAGTTTTGGGGCGATCTGTCCGCTAAGCTAATCGAGTTTGGGGGGCAGCAGTTCAACCTCGTTAGGGTGACGGATATCAGCGATCGCAAGCGAGCAGAACTGGCGCTCCAGTCCCAAAACGCCGAGCTAGAGAAGCTAGCGACGGTTGACAGCCTCACTCAAGTTGCCAATCGGCGGCAGCTCGAGGCCACTCTCCACCGGGAGTGGCACTGGCACCAGCAGACCCAATGCCCGCTGACCCTCATCATGCTTGACATCGACCATTTCAAAACCTTCAACGATCGGTATGGCCATCCCGCAGGGGACGTCTGCCTGCACCGCGTGGCCCAAGCGCTGCAAAGCGTCGTTAATCGTCCGAAGGATTTGGTTGCTCGCTACGGGGGGGAAGAATTTACGCTGCTGCTGCCCGATACGGACTACTCCGGGGCGGTATCTATCGCTCAACAGATTCAGCAGGCTGTCGCTGCCCTTGCGATCGCTAACCCCACACACAGTGGACAGTCCCTTACGGTTAGCATGGGAGCTGTAGCGGTCTACATTTCTGACCAGCTCACCCTGAAGCATGCGCTAGCTCGGGCTGATGAAGCTCTGTACCAGGCCAAACAGGCGCGAAACACATATTGCATCGAGCAGCTTGGGTTCAAAACCCATTTTGAAGACCGTACAAGCTAATCCCATGAGGTCCGGCGGCGATTGACTTGAGGGCTCCGCTCTAGTCGCAAATCGCTGCTATGCTGCTTCTAACCGCCACTAACATCACTGACTGCCGGTCGTAGGTCTATGGAAGGCTACATCGTCTCCCTAATTATTTTTACTGCCATATTTGCGCTCTTCAGTCTCGGACTCAACTTACAGTGGGGTTTCACGGGCCTAATCAACTTCGGCCACGTGGCGTTTATGGTGGTCGGGTCCTATCTTGTCGTTATCCTGACCACCCAGGGTTACTTAAAAGAGATTCCGCTGCAGATGCTAGAGCGCTTTACCTGGATGCAGGCTACTCCCCTAGTCCGTATCCTCCCGGCGGTGAGCAGCAGGCTTCCGGCCCAGCTTCCCATCTGGGTTGCGCTGCTGTTGGGGGCGCTATCGGCAGCGCTTTTGGGTCTGCTTATGGGGCTAGCCACTCTAAGGCTGCGAGAAGACTACTTGGCCATCGTCACCATCGGCATGGCGGAAATGCTGCGGCTCGTCGCCCTCAATGAGCAGTGGCTCACGCGGGGAACTTTTGGCATTCAGCAGTTTCCGCTGCCCCTCAGCCAGCTTCAGCCCGGTGCTCTAATGCGGCTGCTGATGATCGCGGTGCTGACGGCGATCGCCGGGTTAGGGCTGTGGCGGCTGTGGCGCTGGGCAGCGCGGCAAATCAGGTCGGCCAGATTAGCAGCGCTAATGCGCGGTGTGGCGGGCCTGCTGGCCTATCTTGGGGCGCTGGCGGGGGCGATCGCTGGCGCCCTTGGGACAACCCAAATTATCGACCGCGCTGGCGGACAGTCTGGAGCGGTTCCAGACTGGGGATTGAGCCTCATTTTGCTGAGCCTAATGGGGCTAGTGGGCTGGCTGGCTGTGCGCCTAGCGCGGCGGTTCCAACTGGCGGCCCAAGGCGAAGCGGTGGTGCTGACGGCGGCGATCGCCATTGGGGCGCTGGGGCTCTGGGTTTACGGCTACGCCGCCTCAGCCCTCTATCACTACGACCGCAACCCCACCAAAACAGGGCTGATGTGGCTCTGCGTCGTCATTGTTGCTACAACCTACGCGGCCCTACAGCGGCTGGTGACTTCGCCCTGGGGCCGGGTGCTAAAAGCCATTCGCGAAGACGAGCAGGTGGCCCGCGCTCTGGGGAAAAACGCTTTTTGGTACAAGCTTCAGTCCCTCATGCTGGGGGGGGCGATCGCAGGGGTGGCGGGGGCGCTGTACGCTTGGCAGTTGACCACGGTCTACCCCGACAACTTTCGCCCCCTAGAGACCTTCAACGCCTGGACGATTGTGGTGCTAGGGGGCGCAGGCAGCAACGCAGGTACCCTGCTGGGGGCGGCGATTTTCTGGACGTATCAAACCCTGACGCGCTTTACCTTGGAAGATGTGGTGCCTCTCGACAGCGCCCAGCTTGGGGCTTTTCGAATCATGGTGATTGGCCTGCTGCTGATGGTGATGATGATTTGGCGGCCCCAGGGAATTTTGGGGCGTTCAGAGGAGCTGACCCTTGACCGATAAACCACCTCCGCTCCAACGGCGCGACGGCGCGACGGCAGGTCCCCTGCTAAAAGTTCAGGACGTTTCGAAGGCCTTTGGTGGTGTTCAAGCGGTATCCAATGTCTCCCTGAGGGTCCCACGCGGCAGCATCACCGGGCTGATTGGCCCCAACGGTGCGGGTAAGACGACGCTGTTTAACCTGTTGACCAACTTTATTCCTGCAGATAGCGGCCAGGTGCTGCTGGACGGCCAGCCCATTCACCGCCTTCCTCCCCACGCCATCACCCATCAAGGGCTAGTGCGGACGTTTCAGCGGGCGAGGGTGCTGTCGCGGCTGTCGGTGCTGGAGAACATGATGCTGGCGGCGCAGGAGCAGGCAGGGGAAAATTTCTGGACGGTTTGGCTGCGGCCTCGCCAGGTGGCCCAGCAGGAGCAGCAGCAGCGCCAGCGAGCAATGGAAATTCTGGAGTCTGTTGGCCTTGACGCAATGGCCCACAGCTATGCGGGGGCGCTGTCGGGCGGTCAGCGGAAGCTGCTGGAGATGGCGCGATCGCTCATGGTCCGGCCCAAGCTGTTGCTGCTAGATGAACCTGCGGCGGGCGTGAACCCGACGCTCATTAATCAGATTTGCCAGTACATTCGCGCCTGGAACCAGGCGGGGCTCAGCGTCCTGCTGATCGAGCACAATATGGACGTGGTGATGTCGCTGTGCGATCGCATCTGGGTGCTGGCAGAAGGGCGCAATTTGGCAGATGGCGCGCCAGAAGAGATTCAGCAAAATCCAGACGTGTTAGAGGCCTACTTGGGGCGTTGATTTTTGTGATCTGCCCCGATTAGACCAATTAAAAAGCTGGCCCGCAAAGGCCAGCTCTGTCTCTGTCAAATTGATACGATAGCGTTGCAGTCTCGAACGTTCCATATCCAGCGGAAAAGGTCAGCCCTGTGCGTTCCCTTGGCTGCCGTACGATGACCGGAGGCGGTCTCGTCTCACTTCCAGGGGCTAGTGTAGCAAGATATACGGATCCTTTTCATAAAACTTTACACAGAATTTGGGGCGAAGCCATAATGCTTGCTAATGCCTAAGCATTTGCCGCTGATGCACCGGATCCATCCTTCTCACGCCCCTTAGTTATGGCTACAGCCCATATTGGCCCGAATCCGCAAGCTTCTGCTTGCGCTTAGCCTCGTCTACTCTTTTCGACTTGCCCAAATTGCTATGACTTATTCCATGAACTCCAAATCAGCTCAGCTTGCTGCAGCAGCGATCGCCATCGGCACCGCCGCCAGTGCGATTATCTCTAGCGCACTTGTCCCCAGCGCCTTGGCCCAGACCTCCGGCGATGTTAATTCACCTTCCAGCAGCTCTACCCGGTTTAGCTGCCAGCTTGCCGAGGGAGAATATACCGTGATGTACAGCCCGGAAAGTGAGCCCAATACCCTCTACGCCTGGGCCGCCCCCGGCGATATGGGAGGTGGCTGGTCTGCTGACCGCCGCTGCGCTGAAATTAGCCGGCGTCTAGAGCTCTACCGCCCCGACGGATTGCTGGAACTGCGCACCGATGTTGAAAACGGCTACAACACCGTCTGCGCCACTACAGAGGCTAGCAGCGAGTGCCGCATTGTGTTCACAGTGCCCCAAGGCCAAGACCCGCTGCAAACCCGAGATCGGGTGTTTGAGAACCTGGCGATCGCTAACCAGGGCCAGGAGACGACAGCAGTCAACACCTACACCGGCGGCGATGACGGCATTTTGAGACAGATCGGGCGGGAGCTGGGCCTCAACTTGCCTACGAGGCGCAGTGGCTCAGCCCCTAGCTCGATCCAGCCTAGCGCAGCCCTCAACCTCCGTCCGTTTCTAGACCCAGCCGATGGGGGTACTGGTGCAGCGCTGCGGGGCAGTTCTCCGGGGCGAGTGCTAGACCCAGAGGCATTCCGCTAGGTTGAGATTCTGATAATGCCCCTAGCATGAGTATCTGTTTAGCGTCCTGGAAGTCCCCATCCCTAGTCCTTTCCCCAATTCTGAGGAAAGGGAACCAAATTCCCCTCTCCCAGCATTGGTCGAGGGGACGGGGGTGAGGGCCTTCGATACGCTAAACACGTACTAGCATGAGCTAGGGGAATTATTATTCCTTGTCACAGCAGCTGATAATGTTTCGATAACGTAAACATGCTAGGATGCGCGTTGCCCTCTGCACTCGGATATGCAGAGTGGAGATGAACGTTCTCTGTTGGGAGTCCAGAATGCCTACCCCAGACCACGACACAATTCGCCGTACCAAAATCGTTGCGACCATTGGTCCAGCTACGAGCGAGCCTGAAATGCTCCGCGCCCTCATCGAAGCAGGCGCGACAACGCTGAGGCTCAACTTCTCCCACGGAACCCATCAAGATCATCAGCGCAATATTCGTCTGATTCGACAGCTCTCGTTTGAGCTCAATCAGCCTGTGGCAATTCTCCAAGATTTGCAAGGTCCCAAAATTCGCCTGGGTCGGTTCAAAGACGGCCCCATTACAGTGCAGGAGGGAGACTCCTTTACCCTTACCAGTAAAGAGATTCCCGGCACCCAAACCATTAGCTCGGTGACCTACGACAAACTAGCAAAGGAAGTTACTCCAGGGGCAACGATTCTCATCGATGATGGCCGGGTGGAAATGGTGGCCGAAGAGGTCTCTCCCGAAACTGGGGAATTGCACTGCCGCGTGGTCGTGGGTGGCAAGCTTTCCAATAACAAAGGGGTTAATTTTCCTGGGATTTATCTCTCTATTAAGGCCCTGACGGATAAAGACCGCAAAGACCTGGTGTTTGGTCTAGACCAGGGCGTGGACTGGGTCGCCCTCAGTTTTGTGCGCAATCCGCAGGACATTTTAGAAATCAAAGAGCTGATTTCCAGCTCTGGTAAGCATGTGCCCGTGATTGCCAAGATTGAGAAGCACGAAGCCATTGAACAGATGGAAGCCATTCTCTCGGTGTGTGACGGCGTGATGGTAGCGCGTGGGGACCTTGGGGTGGAGGTGCCTGCGGAAGAGGTGCCCATTTTGCAAAAGCGCCTGATCAAAATCGCCAATCGCCTTGGTATTCCAGTAATTACCGCCACTCAGATGCTGGACAGCATGGCCCACAGCCCCCGCGCAACCCGCGCCGAAATCTCTGATGTGGCCAATGCGATTCTAGACGGCACTGACGCAGTCATGCTTTCCAATGAGACTGCCGTGGGTGAATATCCTGTCTTGGCCGTGGAGACCATGGCACGGATTGCGGTGCGTCTAGAGCGCGATCAGCTCACGAGCCGCACTTTTGAGGAGAAGCTGGGCCATACAATTCCCAACGCCATCAGCCAAGCCGTAGGCCGCATCGCGGCCCAGCTCGACGCAGCAGCCATTATGACGCTGACAAAAACTGGTGCAACGGCTAGAAATGTCTCCAAATATCGCCCTCAGACGCCCATATTAGCGGTCACCCCACATACCGACGTAGCCCGCCAGCTCCAGTTATCCTGGGGGGTCAAGCCCCTGCTGGTCTTAGATCTACCTTCAGCCGGGCAGACGTTCCGAGCGGCCCTCAGCGTCTCCCAGGAGGTCAATCTGCTGCAGGAAGGCGATCTTGTGGTAATGACGGCGGGCACGCTGCAGGGCGTCGCTGGCTCCACTGACCTAATCAAAGTAGAAATTGTTACAGCGGTCATGGGCAGAGGTGTCGGCATTGGCCAAGGCACCGTCAACGGACGAGCCCGAATCATCCGCAGTCCGATGGACGCCGGTAACTTTAACCCTGGTGAGATTTTAGTGGCGTCCCACACGAGCGCTGATTATGTCGAAGCTATCCGCAACGCATCTGGCATCATCACTGAGGATGACAGTCTGACGAGCCATGCTGCTACCATTGGTCTACGTCTGGGCGTTCCGGTCATCCTTGGGGTTGAAAATGCGACCGACGTTATTCGAGACGGCACAATTTTGACTTTGGACTTGAAGCGAGGCTTAGTATACTCTGGCACCCGCGGCAATGTGGAGGCCGCTACAGCGACGTCTATTGTCTAGCGCTTGCGCCACGATAGCCTAGTGCCTGCACTGTGACAGCTTTAATAGTGGTCTAGGTCTGCTGGTGAGAGGATTAGAGTACTCCTTATGCTAATTAGGCTGCTGGATCAGGTGCTGCCTACGCTCTGTGCATCGTTTTAACTGCCCTTGCCGAAGGTTACTGATTTGTTCACCTTATAGATGGGATGGAAACATCCCAAACCTGGCGAATATGCGCCAAGATTAGGACATCAGAGACTTGACAGTGCTGGGATATCAGGCCTTATGATAAGCACCGTTTAAGGGTTTAGAACCTGCAAGTTGCTAAGCTGATTCAGCCCGGCTGCGATTTAATAGAATTTAAGGGGATGTTGAAATCACATGCAAGAGCTCGCACTTACGCCAGAGATTAACTTTAGTAGTGATGCTTACAAAGATGCGTACAGTCGCATCAACGCTATCGTCATTGAGGGCGAGCAGGAAGCGTATGATAACTATCTTGGCATCGCCACCCTGCTGCCGGAGTCTGCAGAGGAGCTGACCCGCCTGGCTAAGATGGAGAACCGCCACAAGAAGGGGTTTATGGCCTGCGGACGTAACCTCGATGTTGAGCCCGACATGGCCTTCGCCCGTGACTATTTTGCCGACCTGCACGGTAACTTTAAGACTGCACTTGCACAGGGTAACGTTGTCACCTGCTTCTTGATTCAATCTTTGATTATTGAGGCGTTTGCGATCGCCGCTTACAACATCTATATTCCCGTTGCCGATGCCTTTGCTCGCAAAATCACCGAGGGTGTGGTGAAAGATGAGTATATGCACCTCAACTTTGGCGAAGTTTGGTTAAGCGAGCGCTTTGAGGCATCTCGCGATGAGCTTCAGGAAGCCAACCGCCAAAATCTGCCTATCGTCTGGCGCATGCTCAACCAGGTCGAGCGGGATGCTGCTGTTTTGGGAATGGAGAAGGAGGCCTTGGTCGAAGACTTCATGATCAGCTACGGCGAAGCTCTGGGTAACATTGGTTTCAGCACAGCAGAGATTATGCGGATGTCCTCTCATGGGCTGGCCGCTGTCTAGAAATTACTTCTCGGAGTAGATAAAGGACAGTCGAGACGTGCAGCTACAAGATGGCGGACGTCTCGACTTTAGGCGCCTTGACCGCTGCTTTACTCTGCGAGGTTACTGCTGAACTAGGTGCATAAAGTTGTTTGTTCTCTGCAATGCTCTACAGTGGTGTGGGGGTTCTACGCAGCATTCTGCACAGCGTAGCCAAGCCCTGTGGTGCCTCTGCGGTCTTTTCGAAAGCTTGCGGCAAAGCCGTGCCAGCGACCCAAAGCTAAGCTTTTACACGATTCTACTTGAGTTATTACACACCGATTGCGAGCGAATTAATTATGTTTGGGTTGATTGGTCATCTCACAAGCCTTGATCACGCGCGGCGGGCCGCCGGACACCTAGGCTTTCAACAGTATGCCGATCAGGGGCTCGACTTTTGGTGCTCAGCGCCGCCGCTTCTGGCTGACACCATTACGGTGACGAGCGCGACTGGTCAAACCATTGAGGGACAGTATGTAGAATCCTGCTTTGTGCCCGAGATGCTGACGAACCGACGGGTCAAAACCGCGATTCGTAAAATTCTCAATGCCATGGCCTTAGCTCAGAAGAACAACCTGAATATCACGGCGCTGGGTGGATTTTCATCCATTATCTTTGAAAACTTCAACCTGGACCAACACAAGCGGGTTCGCAATGTTGAGCTAGAGTTTGAGCGGTTTACAACAGGCAATACCCACACGGCCTATGTCATTTGTCGTCAGGTTGAGCAGGCTGCGGCCAAACTAGGCATTAGCCTCTCAAAGGCAGTGGTGGCGGTCTGCGGCGCTACGGGGGATATTGGCAGCGCGGTTTGCCGATGGCTCAATGCCCGTACAGACGTCGAGGAGCTGCTGCTGATTGCCAGAAATCAAGAGCGACTTGCCGCGCTACAGACGAGCCTAGGGCGCGGCAAGATTATGGGTCTGACTGAGGCCCTGCCGCTAGCCGATATCGTAGTTTGGGTTGCCAGTTTGCCGAAAGGGGTTGAGATTGACCCTCACACCCTCAAGCATCCCTGCTTGCTGATAGATGGGGGCTACCCAAAGAATATGGGGTCCCAACTGCAGCATCCCGATATCCATGTTTTAGAGGGGGGCATTGTGGAGCATTCTTTGGAGATTGACTGGCGCATTATGCAGATTGCGCAGATGGACATTCCTGGACGACAGCTCTTTGCCTGCTTTGCTGAGTCAATGCTGCTGGAGTTTGAAAAATGGCATACCAATTTTTCCTGGGGGCGCAATCAAATTACTGTGGAAAACATGCTTCGCATTGGCGAGGTTTCGGTCAAGCATGGCTTTCGGCCTAAGCTGAGTTTTCAAAACTAGCTGAGGGTCCAGAGCCTCGACCGCTGTACGGTGTCTATGGCGCTGCCATCTCCTCTTTACTGGCAGTCTCCCTGTCAACTCATGCCACTGGTGCCAGGAGCTATCCACATTTGGAAAGCTCCTCTTAATCTTGCACCATTCTATATTCATCAGAGAGCAGGACTGCTGTCTGCCGATGAGATTGAGCGAGCACATCGACTGCGGCAACCCGCCCGTCACAGCTTTGTAGCTGCCCGCAGCACATTGCGCCTCATACTCAGCCAATATTTGCGGTGTCATCCAGAAGATATCTGCTTTACCTACAGCGATCGCGGTAAGCCTTTCCTCAAGAGGGCTAACCCAGATCAATGTTCACTTCAGTTCAATCTCTCCCATTCTCAAGGTCTAGCGGTCTATGCGATCGCCACTCAAGGAGCGATCGGCATTGATATAGAATGCATTCGCACCGTCCCTGCCCTGACCCGACTCGCGCGTCGATACTTCTCCCCCCAAGAGTGCGCCAGTCTAGAACCCCTTTCAGGCCTGCCGCAGCAGCGACGCTTTTTTGAACTCTGGACCCAAAAGGAGGCCTATGCCAAAGCAACCGGGGAAGGTATCTATAGGCTAGCCACTCTGAAGCCGCCCCCCACTTGGTTTACCTCCCGCCTGCAGATTGCGCCAGGTTACGTTGCTGCTGTGACCGCCAGCGCCCTGGTTCATGACCTGCACTTGTTTTATTGGGCAGGGTGCTAGAGCGGCACCCCTGTTGAACTTGTTGAACCCAGCGCCAGGCGAATCAGAGACAGGATGAGAATGACCAAAAACAGCACTAGCCCGACAGTACAGGCGTAGCTGACGTTCAGGTTGGTCGGGTCAAAGGCCTGTTCATAGACGTAGTACACCACCGTTTTAGAGCTATTGAGCGGCCCCCCTCGTGTCATCACGTAGACTTCTTCAAACACTTTAGTGGCTGAAATAGCCGAGATCACGGCGACCAGAAACAGGTAAGGCCGCATCAGCGGCAGGGTAATGTCTAAATGCTTTAGCCAGCCATCAGAACCGTCGATCGCGGCGGCTTCGTACAGCTCAGCGGGAATAGACTGCAGCCCAGCCAGGTAGATCACCATGTAATATCCCAGTCCCTTCCATACCGTGACCGCCATGACGCTCCACAGAGCTAAATGAGTGCTGGTGAGCCAAGGAACGCCCGTCTCAGAAAGGCGTAGCCACTGCAGGCTCTGATTAATTAACCCGTTCTCAGCATAGAGCCAGCGCCAGGCGATGCCCGCCACCACCATTGAAATGACGACGGGGGCATAGTAGGCTGCGCGAAACCAGTGGATGCCGGGAAGGGCTCGGTTGACCAAAATCGCCAGCCCCAGCGGCAGCATAACTAGAATGGGCACCACAATCACGAGGTAAATCACGGTATTCCCTAAGGTTTGCCAAAAAACCAGATCGGTTACCAGCCGCTCAAAGTTCGCCAAACCGACCCAGCGAGGCGGCTGGGTAATGTCATAGTTGAACTGTGTGAAGCTTAGGAGGAGGGCCTGAAGTGCTGGGTAGAAGACGGTCAGGCCGAGCACGGTGAGAGCCGGTGCGAGAAACAAGTAGGGAATTGCGCGTTGGCGAATTTTGGGCATGGCAGGCCTTTTTCTATATGCCGGATTGAGGGTCGTGCTGCTAGATTAACCTGCTCAGCGGTAGGCCGGGCGCCTGCGATCGCCTCCGTCTAAATCAGGCCAGCCGATTTCCCTATCGGTCTTTCCAGATTTGGACCAAAACAGACATTTTTCTTAGTAAATAGCTCTGTCTTAAGGCCTATACTGTTATAGTACGCTTGTACTTAAGAGGTTTGCACCAGTGCTCAGGAGAGCCTCAACGGGGCTTATTCACCCGCACTCCTCAAATCTGCGATCTTGAGCGTCCGCTTTTCCCGCTGGCTTGCCCGTTGACTGATAAGGAGGTTCCTATGACAAAACCCTCTGGCGTTCATCTTCCAAACCCCTCTCCCCGTCATAGGGCGATACCCTACGGGAAGACTGCTCTGCCACAAGCTAGTACAGGCCATAGTACGGCTGGTTCTATTCCTCAGTCGTCAGGGGCCTCTACCAATTTTGCTCACAGCGCCCCTCAGCCGCACGATTTTCGGGGCGGGGATGCTCAGCGCAACCCAGTCATGGTGTCTGATGACCCAGGGCGTCGAGGACACCCCAGAGGGGTATCTCGACCCCGCTACTGGCTGGCGGGCAGCTCAATTGTCGCGGGTTTGATGCTGATGGTGGACGTGGGCAGCCTCAGACAGCCTCAAACCGAAGCTGCAGTGTGTCAGTCCGTAGTCCAAGCCGATGCCTATTTGTCGCGGGAGCACTTGGCCAGTTTAATGGCTATTCCAGAGCGAGACTCAAAGGCTACGGTAAAGCAAGCTTTGGGGGAGCCCTACTGCACCCTCTCGCCCGTGGAGGTGCGAGCCGGCATTCCAGCTGAGCGTGAGGCCTATCCCCTAGCCTTTGACCCGGACGCCTGGTTGATTGTTCTGTACGAGGGAGAGGAGTATGCGGGCTACGATTTTAAGTTTCCTAATGATTAGGGCGATCGCCATCAGAAGGCGATGCCGCCAGCTCCTTCGCGCTGCGTTGAGTCTAGCGGTGGGGCTAGGGGGAGTGGCCTGTCAGCCGCCCCTTGAGACTGCTCCCCAACCTCCCATTCAGCAGCAGTGGCAGCTCCAGCCCGGGACCGTGATTGCCGAACGTCAAGTCGTGGGTGGCCTGGGAGATATCTCGATTGCGCTCAATGGCGGCAGCGTCTATGCCCCCTTTGGCGGCAGCCTGCAGCCTGACGGCCAAGGCTGCGCCATCTTCTCTAGCCCGGACTTGCCGGCCTACTTGGCGCGACTGTGCGGTCTGCGGCGCATGCGCAGCGGCAACCTACAGGCGGGCGATCGCATCGGCAGCGGCCAGATGCTGCACTTTGCCGCCCTGCGCAAGCAGCCCGACGGCACTTGGGCAATGGTTGAGCCGTCTCGCGATTTGCTAAGTCGATTTTTGTCGCCCTAACTCATCCTGCAATTTCATCGTTTCCCGCTTTCTTTAATGCTGTAGATCCTGGTCTGATGATGCACAATCTACAAAGATATAGAGACGCTCTGCCGCCTTGGCTGGTGGCGCTGCTGATTTTTACTGGTGTTGTCACGTCCCTTGGAAATGTGCGGGACCAGCAGCGCCAAATTCAGCGGCCCACGGCTGCGGCCCAGGCTCCGCTGCAAGCGGTTGGGCTCCCAGAACAGAAGGGAGTGCTGAGCTTCGAGCTGCCTAATCTTGGCGCTGGCCTACGCCGCGTTATCGGTGACGGTATCATTGGGGGCGATCGCAAGCCTCGCGCCGTTCCCGTAAAGCTGCCTCCTGACCTAGAGGCACTATTTGAGGGAGAGTCACAGTCTTTAGTGGCGAAGGCAATTGGCGCTGCTGAAGGAACCCGTATGCCGACGGGGGAAAAAACGCCTGCCTATTATGGCCACGTGGACCCCGGCAACGGGGCATGGAATCAAGGCACGTTTTCCTACCAGCACGAGGCATACTCCCCAGAGGAGGCAGACTATAAGCAAATGCAGCGGCTGCGGCGGCAGGGATTTGAGCTACATCAGTGGGCCGAGCGCCTGGGGGTGCCCTGGGGCCTAGAAGAGCAGCTCAATGCCCTGGATCTGGCGAATCAAGCGCCGCTGGCAGCACTCAGCCAGGACGGATACTTAGACCGACTGAAGGAGGCCTATGACTTGGGCTACGCCGGCTCAGAGGCTGTGTTGCAGGCCCGCGTGTATGCCTACCTTGACCCCGAAACCAACCAGTGGAATGCGCCGGGGCTGGGCAACACTCTGGAAAGCATTCGAGCCGATCAGCAGCGGCGGCAGCAGGCCGTGGCGGCGGCGATCGCGGCTAGCGGTGCGCCATAGCTTACCGGCTGCGACTAAACCTGCCAGTCTGTGGGCTATTCTCTAATAAGCCGAAACTAATAAGCCAAAACCGTTGGTTTGTTGCGACTTGCTCATTTAACGCTGGCTGGAGGTCTCAATGACATGCCGTCCCCTGCTTGCACCCCTGAGGTGGTTACTGCTTCCCCCAGCTGTGGGTCTAGTTATCTTGCCGGCCCAGGCTTCAGACCCTCAACCAGACATTCAGTCTGATGCCCTCTCCCAAGTCACTGCTGTGTCGGAGCTGCGGGACGTGGACCCGTCTCACTGGGCGTACACGGCCCTAGAGGCGTTGATTGCTCGCTATGGTTGCATTTCGGGGTACCCTGACGCCACCTTTCGGGGGAGTACTGCCGTGGGTCGCTACGAGTTTGCAGCAGGGCTCAACGCCTGCTTAAACCAGATCGCCGATTTGATTGAAACGAACGCCATTAGCCGCCAGGACATCGAGATTTTGCAGCGGCTTCAAGAGGAGTTTGGGGCAGAGCTATCGGCCCTACGGCGACGCGCGACATCTGCAGAGTCCCGAGCTGCCGCGTTAGAGGCAAATCAGTTCTCGGCGACTACTAAGCTTCGGGGTGAGGTGATCTTTGACGTTAGCGATCGCTTCGGCGGGGACGACCTGGCCTTTGGCCCCGCCGACTCAGATGACAACACTGTATTTCGCGATCGCGTGCGGCTCAACCTGGCCACCAGCTTTACCGGAGAAGATCTGCTGCTCACTCGCCTTGCCGCAGGCAGCGTGGAGCCTTTTACGCGGCCCGGCCCGTTTGATGGAGTGGCAGCCTCAACGGCAGAGGGTTCCCTAGCCCACCGGGTGGGGGGCAACACCGGCAACGATTTTGAGCTAGATCGTTTATCTTACAGCGCGCCTCTGGGCGATCGCCTCGATGTGCATATTGCCGCCAACAGAGGCCGTCACGAAGACTACCTGTTCAGCACCTTCAATGACTATTTAGACGACGGCGACGGCGGCCACGGCGCGATTTCCACCTTCGGTCAGCGCAGTCCGATCTACCGCATTGGTGGGGGGGCGGGCGTCGGCCTGAATTTGGCCCTCACCACTGACCGCTCGCTGGTGCTCACTGGAGGATATTTAGCAGACGAGGCGGCTAGCCCTGAGAGCGGGAGCGGCCTGTTTAATGGAGACTACGCTGCCCTAGGACAGATTGCCTTTGCCCCGAGCGATCGCCTCAAGCTGGGGGCCACCTATGTCCACGGCCACCACACGGCAGACAACTTTATCTTCGACTCAGGATTTGGAGATGAGTTTTTCGTCGGCACTACGGCGGCGAGCGCCAGCCACACTGCCCTAGAAACCTCTGCCACCACCAATTCCTACGGGCTGCAGGCGTTTTTTCAGCCCAGCCCTGCGATCGCCATCAACGCCTTTGGGGGCTTTACGGACGCCATTTTTACAGGTCAGGGGGACGGCGAGATTTGGTATTACGGGTTGGGTTTAGCGTTCCCCGACTTATTTGAGGAAGGCAATTTGGGCGGCTTTACCGTAGGAGTAGAGCCTTACCTGGCGGGAGAATCTGTGGAGTCGTTTGCGATTGTCAACGATACGTCGGTGCATGTGGAGGCGTTTTATCGCTATCAGGTAACAGACAACATCGCGATTACGCCGGGCCTGATTTGGATTACGGCTCCGGACCAAAATCAGGCCAATGATGATTTTGTGGTGGGGACGTTGCGGACGACGTTCCGGTTTTAGGGGCTGTCGGGGAGTCGGGGCGTCGGGGCGGGTTTTGGGGTAACGCCTTGGGGGTGAGGACAGGGCTGCTGCTAAACCCGCCCTTACTAAGGTTTTGGGGTAACGCCTTGGGGATGAGGACAGGGCTGCTGCTAAACCCGCCCTTACCGAGGCGTAACCCGCTCTTGCCGAGGGGCGTGGCTGCTACAGGGCTACCGGCACTCCAGCGACTCGCGGGTGTCCACGCCTGTGGCGGGATTCGTGCCGCTGGCGATCGCGCAAAGCTGCCGCTGCTGCTGGCGGTCGATTACGACTAAGGTGAAGTCGGCCCCTTCGATGGTGATATTTTTAAGGTTCGTTTTCATCAGCATGGCGGAGTCGAGGATGGCGTCGGTAAAGTCGGCCCCCGACATATTGCTGAGGTAAGAGACGCCGTTGCTGAGGTTAGCACCGCGAAAGTTAGCGTTTTGGAGCTGAGTACCGTTGAACACAACCCCCTGCAAATCGGCATCGCTAAAATCTGCTCCTTCTAGGTTGTCGTTGTAAAACTCAGCTTGAATCAAGGTCTTACCCGCGTAGTCTTTCGTTAAGCTGGCGTCGTCCTGGAGTTTAATTACGCTAGAGCTGGCTGCCAGCGCTGGAGAGGTGCCAAAAGACGCGCTCAGGGCGATCGCTCCCACCAGCAGAACCGTTAGCAACCGCATTAATCCCAGTTGAATGAAGCCCATTGTTATTCCCAAGTTCGTCAAAGCGTCAAAGACACCTCACAATGTAACATTTGTTTGCGCAAATTTTTTCTGTTGCGCCGACGCTATGGGTATGGCTCAGGTTTACAGGCATAGGGCTATAGCTCTAGCAGCTCGCTGACCCGGCGACGAAGCAAAAGCTGCGTCACAAACCAGCCTGAAGTGGGCACCTTCAGCGTGTTGCCGACGACTTTAGAGAGCCTATCTAATATGGTGCGGCGAATGTCTTGCCTAAGGCGGCGATCGGCGTCGCTCAGGGTGACGCTAGAAAAGTCTTCTTCGATGCGGTAGTCGTCACTGGTGCGCCCATTAACCTGTTCCCTAGGGTACTCCGTCGCTAAAATCTCTGTAAGCCGGATATGGGCCTCAATGCGTCCCTGTCGGTAGTCATATTGGCGCCATTCTTGGTTGAAAAAGCCGCCAAAGCCGCTAATTTGATCGCCGGCGGTCTGCTGCGGCGTAGAGCCAATGATAGAAAACCTGAGGATAGACTTATCCTCTAGATTCGCTATGGTGTTAAGGATAAACACCAAGTTACGGAAGATCTCTTGCTTGCGCGGCGAATCTGACAAACTGGCATATTCCTGCGGAAACTGTTCTTCCATCGTTTTGAGCAGCGCCTCTAGAGCCGGCTTGAGGTCTTCTTCCTCCGCTACACGACTCTTCTCGCGAATGACCCGCTGGGTCAGCCGCTGCAGTCCATCCACAAATTGGGCATTGCTAGCGATGTCAGAAGTGCGCACCAGGTAGGTTATGCCTTTCACCAGTTCGTCGCGCCAGGCAATCTCTGTATTCTTGAGATAGGCCTGCCGCAGCCACTCAATGGCCTGTCCTTGGTTGAAGATCATCGTGATCAGGCGACTGATGTGGTTTTCTAAGGGAGCTTTGGGGTCAATGTTAGCCTCGAAGCTGGAAACATTGATCGCCGGGTCAACTAATAGAAAGAGGCGATCGGGGTTGGGGATGCCGCCGTCTGCGTCGCGGGCCAGCTTAATCGCCTCCTGCAGCGGCTCATTGTTGAAGATGCCGCCGTCTAGAAAGGTCATGGGACGATCGCGACTGCCGCTTTCATTAGGATGCGGAAAGAATTGGGTTGGCGGTTGGGAGAGTAGTGACTCAGGATAGTCAGAGGGGCTGCGGCCCACTGACTCAGGCTGAAAGGCGATGGGAAAGCTGCTGCTGGCGATCGCCGCCTCCACAATTTCGGTCCACACCGCGGGGTTAAACAGATTACGCTCTGAGAGCTGAAACTGCGCGGTGTCGGAAAACAGCGTGGTGACAAAGCGCCGGCCTGTGGCCATGGCAGAGGACAGGGCAGGCAGAGCATAGTCGATGCCGTTCATGTTGCTGAGGCTGAGGCCTATGCGCAGCGCCCTGGGAGCGAAGGAGGCCACGCTGGTGCGGTTAGCGGCGTCTTCGGTGCCCTCCACAATGAACTCGTTAGCCAAGGTGCGAATGACTTCTTTAGAGAGGACGGCGTTGTCGGGGGCGCGGCGCATCAGCTCGACAATATTGATCCGCTCCACCCAAGCCTCGTACAGCCGCGATCGCGCTTTGGTGTCGTACATCATGATGCGGGCCGTGAGGGCTGCGGTCAGCGCTCCGGCTGACCCCCCGGTGATGACGTCGATGGTGTATTCGGGCTCGTCGGGTTTGCGGGTGCGGTTGAGGTACTCCAGCGCATACAGCAGCTCGGTCATGACTCCGGCTTCGTAGCTGCCGAGGGAGGCGCCTCCGGCAATGACGAGGGCAATGTTGCGGCGGGGGGGCATGGCTTTGTCCTACATCAGCGCGTCGCTCCCTAACTTACCAGCGTTCGGGGCGATCGCGTTAGCGATGTGTAGCCTTGTGGAGCAGTCTGATGTCACGGGTCGAATTGCAAGCCTCAAGGTAATCAGAGTAGATTCTTGCTCCAATTTACGCTTATAGTCAACTTCGTAATTGCCTTGAATTACCATAAAGGAGTAATCTACAGCAGGCAAATGAGCAGCCGCAAAAAAATACTAATATAGCGGGAACTCATGAAGTCTTAACCGGTCATTTAAGGTTATAAGATCCGATGATGTGACGACCAATAGTTCGGACAAGTTTCTAGGCAAGCTCTGAAACCCTCGATTTCTCGTTCGCTCGACTGCCATGAGAGAGGGCTAAAACCCTGATTCTCTGGTTGCTCATCAAAAACTGTCCGGAGTGTTGGACGACATATTCGCTCATTAATTGATTGCTAGCGTATCTAAGTAAAGATTCCCAGGAGTCATTATTGTTCTGGGTTCAAGTAGCGAGTGTGCATATTTAGAGAGAAAAGTCTTTTGTAAGGTGTGTTGTCTACCAGCAAGCATAATTTATTGCACTTACAAAACTCAGACTAATGGCAGAAGAGTTCGTTAAAGAAATAAGGCAACGTATACTGCGAATCACTACTCAGTATGGAGGTGCTCTTAAGCTTTCTCAAGACATTCGTTTTGTAAGGAACTTCTCTGATTGGCATAAAATAAGTAGAGCGCCGTAAGTAAACGTAGTTGTCAGGGGGAGTGGCCCCCGCCGGGGGCCGCTCCCCTTTTCGTTTAATTATGGCTACGCACTTAGACGGGCCAGGGCAAGTTGAACGTCTTAATGGTCAGATTCATAGCTATTGTCAAAAACAAGCACTTGAGGGCAAATGGGATAGAGAAGATGCTACTTACTTTGCCGTTGCTTTAGATGGAAACAGTGGCTTAGGCCTCATTAATTTCTATATTGAGAGAATCAAGAGGTTTTATGAACAGTATAGAGACAAAAAATATTTCTTTTTGAATCGAGTGACAGAGAGTACCTCGAAGCAATTGAAAATCTTTTTAGCGATGTTCACAGAACCAAAATATTTATCGAGGAAAAAATAAGACGAGAAGAGCATCAGAGAATGATAGTCAATGAACGAAAAAACTTGCCAATAATATCAATTTTTCTTGCATCCTTAGCTTTGGCTACAGGCTTAGTAGTAACCGGAAATATAATCGTGAATGTGTATATTAACGATTCACCTGACAGTGTCTAGCAAAAGCAGGAGCAAAATACAACTATCGAAGAAGGTTCTGAATCAAGTCCTAAGGAAGCTGGCCGGGTTGATGTGTTCTGAGTTTTCGATGTCAAGGGGCGTTTAACCCGTCTTCCGCACTTCCAACTGGCACAACGGATAATTATAGCGCTCGCCAGGCGTTAGAGGACGGTGTAAGTTCTAGACCCCGCGCGGAGCGCGGGGTCTAGAACGCACCTTGTCCTGACCGAAGTGGCGACTGCTATAACACGAAGCAATGAGGGTTACAAGAATTTTTATCGGCGACGCTATCAACAGCACGAGCCTAATGAGAATCGACACTCTATGGTTCGATTGAACTATGAGGCGCTGAAGTCTAGCAATATCAGTACTTCTAGCGTTAATTAAAAATGTGCCAATTCAAAGTGCGGAATGTGGGGTTTAACGAAGCGCATGTCCGCTGGCCCTTTCCGCTTCAGTCCACTTTTATCGCTACTGGTCAAGTCTTATGATGCGTGACTATGGTTTTGGTCTGACGGTCGTGCTTTGCAGGCAGAAGTAGGTAATAGCGCAAGCAGTCTCATGCGCTGGTGAATGCGATTGCATTACTGCTCAAAGAACTCAGGCAGAGCGATTGCCTCCGCCAGTTTGGGCTCAGCTTCATGCGTCAATTCTCTTAGGAGGCGATCGCCACTCAACATGTCGACATCCACTAGGGGCCTGCTTTGCTAAGATACCGGTCTATTCAACAGACTTGAGAATCTCTCGAACCTGGTCTGCCTCAGTAGAGCCAATTTCTTCTAACAGTTCGAGCGCTTGCTTTAAGTAAGCGATACCCTGCCCGGTCCACTGCTTTTCTTCCACAAGCAGGTATCCCAGAGCCGTTAGCGTAGCCGCTCTACCGTGGAGTTCGCCTTCATACTGCAGGGCCTCTTGGTAGAGCGCGATCGCCCCATCTACATCGCCCAGGTCAGCCCTAATTGCAGCCAGGTGGTGGAGTACAATTGCGTGTTGATTTTGGGTTTCACTGGGGTCTAGCCTTTTCAGTAGAACTAGAGAACGGCGGTACGTCGTTTCTGCCTGACTCAGCTTACCCTGGCGCTTTTCAATGTCTGCAATCTGAGCTAGCGTCGAGGCCTGGCTCAGATGAGCTTCGGACAGCTCGCTTAGAGCAAGGGATTCGCGGTAAACCGCGAGGGCTTGGTCAATATTCCCCTGCTGCTTCAAGAGACTGCCCATCTGATGGAGGGCTGCAATTTGCGACTGGCGATCGCCGCTTGCCTCATCGATACGGCGCAGCTCTTCAAAATAGGCGATCGCAGCTGGAACATTCTCCCGCTGGGTCAGATGGGCAAGCTGGTGGAGGCTTGCGGCCTGCCCTGAAACATCGTTGGCGGCTCGCTGCGCCGCGAGAGCTTCCTCATATAATTTGAGGGCTTGCTCAGTCTGACGTTGACTATCTTTGAGGTGGGCGAGCTGGTAAAGGGTGGCGCCTCTGCCCTCGTCATCGCAGAGGCGAGTTTCAAGCGCTAAGCAATGGTGATAAAGTTCAGCAGCCTGACGAGCGTTACCCCGAACCTCTTCCAAATATGCCAACTCATGCAAGACCCTGGCTTGAAGCAGGTCCAGCCCACTATACTTTTCTGTAAGGTTGAGTGCCTCTAAGAGTATCTGCTTGGCTAAGTCATAGCTGCCACAGTCACGTAGCTCGATGCCCCGGCATTTCAGCTCTCGGACGCGATCGCTCGTGGCGTTAATCGCTTTTATAGGGTTTGACGATTCTGGTGCGTCCTGATTGCTGGGGGTAGGACAAAACCACGATGCAAGTTTACCAATCATGGGTGAAAGGTGATCAAAAGGTGATCAAGATGTATTGAATTGGGCTAGAGGCGGTGCACAGACGACATCCTAAAATCGTCTGTGCACCTTGAGCCTCTAGCTAGGGGTCCAGGTCGAACCTGAGATAATCGCCAGCGGCGTCTGTTGACCGGTTAAGAAAATCTCGGTGTAGACGTTGTTGGTCTCTGGGCTGATGCCTTGGAAGACGGTGAGATCATCCCAATTCAGCCCGGCCTCAAGCTCAATTAAATCTTCACCGATGGTGAAGTCAGTGATGGTATCGGTCCCAATATCTGACGTAAGAACGAAGGTGTCGGTTCCCGACCCGCCCGTAAGCTGGTCGTCTCCGGCTCCGCCAATGAGCCGGTCATTTCCATCACCACCGATGAGAATATCGTTCCCGGCTCCACCGACGAGAATATCGTTCCCGGCTTGGCCATAGAGGTCATCATTGTCCAATCCACCGTAGAGGGTATCGTTACCGCCTGCGCCGTAGAGAGCATCGCTGCCCCCAAGCCCGTGAATGGTGTCGTTACCTTCGTCGAAGCCATGGACAGTATTAGCTTCTTCGTGTAAGAACGTCACGCTATCAGGTCTAAACAATCGAGAGCGCTCAGTATAGTCTTCGCCTTCCTCTCCTTCTCCAGGAGGGGCGTCAAAGACATCAAAGCTATCATCGATAGTCCTGATTTCAATAGGCTCTTCGCCGTCACCTACGACAGTACGATTGTCATCAAATAAGATATTGCCTACCGGAGATGCGACGCCATCAATCGTGAACGAGTCCTCTTGAGTGTGGGAGCCTAGGTTATCTAGTTCCTCAAGCGCAAAGTTCCTCAGTATGACCTGAGTATTGGCGACTCCTTCAAAGGTGATGACCAAATCATAAGGCTCCTCGCGGGTAGGCGCTTGAGCAGGAAATCGGGTCAAGATCAGATTGTTTGCTGTAAGCCCTATTCCGTCAAACCTGAGAACATCAATCTCTTCGATTGGATTCTCTGGCGTTGGGCCTTTCCCCACACCGGTAAAGCCCGTAACAATGACAGTCTGGCCGACTGAAACGTCAATGACTCTATTGCCATCCGTATTCTCAACCAAAATAGGCTGTTCATTTAAGATAGCGTCTGGGTGGGGTGGAGTGGTGTCGTCTGGGTCAGATTCTGACGTGTCCTCCGTCACGTCAGGGAGAGTGGGAGGCTGACCCGGCTCCTCGGTGTTCTCATTCGGTATTTGGGCTATAGGCTCCTCCGCGTCAATCGCTTCAATGTCATCGTCTGGCATTTGGTCTGTGGGTTCTTCGATTTCAATTGCTTCAGCGTCGATTGCTTCAGCGTCGACTGCTTCAGCCTCAACCGCTTCAATGTCAGTGGGTGACAAAGGTGGCTCCTCAGGGAGCGCCGGCTGAGAGGGCAAATCGGCATCATTATCCTGAGACTCTACGACTGTAGGCATATCCCTTGGCTGAATTGGGGGAGCTGATGCCCCAGTTTGGAGGTCACCGTTTTCACCCTGATTCAGCTCACCCCGATTCGGCCCACCCCGATTCGGCCCACCTTCGTTAGCGCCTTCCTCTGATTGGGGGGGGATAGAGGAAGGCATTTCAATGGGCGCGTCTGGAGTTGCTGAGCTCACGAGAGTATAGGAAGCCGCACTTTGGGAGATGCGGGTAGAAAGAGTCCTGGGGGGCGCAACTGTCGGAGAAGCAGCTGAGGCATCAGGGGGTTCTCCTGCAGAGGGCAAAGGCCTCTCTAAGGACATCGCCTCGTCAACGGCAGCAGGCCTATGTTGAAGCTCAGCTTCGGGAAAGTTGAGTTCAGGTGGGGGGGCGATCGCACCGTCAGGCAGTGCGTCACTATTATTAGGTTGAGAAGTAACGACCACGGCAGGCGCCTCAAGCGACAAGGCGACAGCTTGACCATCAGCAACAGTTTCCGTAGCCGTGGACGATAGTGCCTGCACATTATTTACAACAGGCGCATCACTAGATGCAGAGTCCAGTACGGTGAAGCCTCTGGGAGTTGAGGAGTAGCTTGCCGCGGTAATCACTTCATTTTGCGTTGTCCCAGCAGAGCTGGCCGCTACAATTGACCGTTGAGCTGCGCCGTAGGACAGCAAGGGCAGGATGAGCCCTTGATCTGCCGAGCGCAGCATTTCGCGAAACGTTCTGGCGAATCGTCTCAGCCTATGAGGCTGAGAGAATCGTCTCGATAAAGGCAGTGTTGATGCCCGCAGCTGTGTGGTCCGCGTCGGGTTATCGGTCGAAATAGCGCGTGGCAGAGGTGGACTGCTGCTACGTTCAGTTTCAACTCTTCGCCCAGGCATTTCTACCTTTCGGGGTCTGGGTGAGATTGTCGGTGGCCCATCACGCGACTGCAGATACCCGCTGGTGGGAGGTAGGCCCTGTAATTGATTCATGATGCGAGCGTTAAGCAGGTCAGAAGATTAGACAGCATTGGTTTAGAGATAGATCTCTCTAGAAGCTCACAGCCCTGAGAACTAGCAATTTGGCAGGTGACTTAGGAACTGTGGGTTATTCGCTAACTTCGCAGAAGAACGATCCGGAAGTTTTCGCTGCAGGTGATGAATAATCTCAATCTGACACAAGTTTAGGTGTTTTGGCAACACTAATTTTTGTCTAATGTCCAAAATATAAAAAATACTTGTTGTCTAAAGTGACAAGTTTGAGATTTTAGGTAAATTATTTAGACAAAAAATTGACAAATACTGATTTGCATATCTGGAGCCTCTTAAGGCGATTTGCTCAGAAAGCTTTGCTGAATAAGCTTTTAAGCCGCCTCTCTTCTATTATCTGCTTGATCAATATTTAGCTTTTCTGTCTAATGTATTTACTAGGCCTTTCGAATAGAATTTTTCATATGCTCGAAATCCTGGCAATTTTATGAAATTTTCTGGCTAATAAAGTTGTCGATCTATACAGTTCGACAATTTCATCTAAATGTTCAACTGTTTTTGATGTTGCTGGTTCGACAATTCTAAATTTAGGGTAGGGTAACCTATAAAAAGATAGAGGTCTCAGGTCGCAACGCGTTTTGACGCACTTAGATTGAGCCTCTGTCAGCCCCCCGCTTTGAGCAGAGTTTCTAATGCCCATATAAGGCCGTTAGTCAATGTGCTTTAAAGTGTCTTTACGCAACATCTGTTTTGAACTACGCTGGGCACCGAGTAGCCTTCTGAGAAGGACAGGATTCTCCGGTGCACGCCATTTAAAGGTTCAGCGACACCCGTATGAGCGCACGAGGAGTTAGCCATGCCCATAGATGCTTATGCCGCAGACATTAAGACAGCCCAGCAGGATCCGCTGAAAGTCCAGCAGGACAGGCTGTGGTACAAGTTTCGTCAGATGTTAGAGGATCTGAGGCGTGACGAACTCGGGCTAGATTTAACCTATGACCACATCGCTAAGGGATTGGATCTGAGCCGACAGCGGCTCTATAAATTTATGAAAGAGCCGGAGCAAGGGCTCCCCATTCAGCGATACAACGTTTTGAAGCTCTGGGAGTACATTACTGATCCAGATTCAACCAGTGCTCAGCTCTCTGCTGCGGCACGCCAGAAACGGCAAGCCCTACGGCAGCGCGAACCCCGGCTTTGCGACAGGCTGCTAGAAGCGGCAGGTTTTTTACCAACAGGTCAGATGAATCAGGGCTCTTCGGCCCAAGTTATGCGGGTGCAGCGGCGATTGACGAGCCCCTTGATCAGCGACTCCCAGATTGGAGATATCACTGACACTATTCTAAATGTCATCTCTGATAAGGGCGCTTACCTGCTGAACACCTCAGAGGCTGGTACGGCATCAGACCACATTACTGCTGATCAAGCCCGGTTTTGGCCTCAGAATGCCCTCCAGGTTGATGCTGCAACACCGGTTGCTCAGTCCTATCAGCAGACAATCGATCGCTTCGTGAAGCTGGGTAAACTCCGCTTTTGCCCTCAAGAGCTGTTTGAGCTGTATCAAGGCATCGATGAAAACCACGCTCTGAATTTGGACACCAATGAACCCAAGGCGATTGACTGCGAGCTACAAACGGTCTCTATTTTATTGAGAAACCTTCTGCACAATCCCCTGGGCGATCGCCTGGAGCTGCGGCGCGACCTAGAAAAACGCCTCGAGGTAGAATACGACACCTCAGAGCATTGGCTGCGCACGAGGCAGCCCGCACCCCAGCAGCAGGATGGAAAGACTGAGACGAACGGCAGTGTTCCCGCCGCGCCCAAACACTTTCCCCCCGTCATCGATGCCCTGGCGACTTTTTATATCGCAGGCAAATCAGGCAATCTGCCCAGCGATCGCTTGCCTTTAACGTTTCGGTACGCCTCCAGCAGCACGCATGTTGAGGCGGTGCTCATTGCGGTGTCTGATGGCATGGGGTCTTTTTTATCTCCGACGAGCCTCACCATGGACCGGCTGCAGGTTAAGTCTTTAGGAGAGAGCTCAGAGAGCTTGGTGCGGGTTTCGGTGACGCTGGCGGCTAAAGCTCAGGGACAGTCCGCAAAGACCTATCAGGGCCTATGGGTTGAGCAAAATACCATCCTCGGCATTCTGCAGGCGACTACCCAAGCCGCCACAAGCTGGTTTGAGCGCTACTTAGGGAGCACCCATTTGCAAACGTTTTACCAGCTCTGCGAGCGCGCTAGTCAGGTGCAGCGCTCCCTTGACAGCAGCGTGGTGCAAATTTTCAACGCGCGGGAGTTCGGCGCTCTCAGCACAATTAGCCACGCCTTCGAATTTGAGCGGGTGAAAGACACGATTGAACAAGATGTGGTCAAAGCGCTGCAGACCCTAACCCAGGACTTTAGAGCGCTGCTGCAAAGTCCCCTGGACGAGAATCGGATTCCGCCATCGGATGAGCAGTGGTACCGTACTTACTGCCAAGAGCATCAGGTGAAGCTGGACCGCAAAAATTTGCTGGCGCGGGTTACCCTCGCCTATGCCCAGCTGACGAGCGATCGCCCCCTCCAGGCAAGGGAAACCCTAGATGACTTAAATAACAAGCTCTACCGGGGTGACTTTGAAGAAACCACCAACCCCAGGTTCGCGTCTATGACGGCCCTGTACGTCTCCGCCAGAACCCATTACCGCATCATGGTGGGTAGCCCAGAGCTAGACAAGCTGCGGCAGCGATTGCCGAACGAGCGCGTCACGCAGCGGGGCATCATTTTCGAGGACTTTCGTGAATACACCCAGACGGTCCGACAAGGGGTGATTGACTTCGAAGTTTATCTTGCTGCGGGCAGCTTCTGCGCCGCCATGGCCCTGATCAGCTTCTACTACGCCACGCCAGCGAACACGCCCAATGTCGATGTCGAAGTAGCACAGGCGATCGACCTGTTTTTGCGATCGTCTCACTATGCCGCCAAAATCGGTTACCGGCAGCAGGCCACGCGCCATCTCTGCTTTGCTAGTCGGCTCTCGGCGAGAATGGGCACGCCCGAATATCACAAAGATGCGGTCAGTCTGCTGTCCCTAGGACGCCGCGTCATTGACTCAGAATCTCTGAGCCTCAAACCAGCGAGCTTTACCCTCTACCTCACCCAGGCAGAGATCTACCTCTTGAGCCAGCCCAAGCCGCATAGGGTGGACCGGGCGGACCTGCTCAATGCGCTGACCTGCGCCCTATACGCCTGCAAGCTGGTGCGCATGCCGCGGATTGACCCCGATCAGAGCGATCAGCTCTTCTCTAGCGCTCAGGTGGAGACGATGTATGCGCTTTACCGGGTGCTTGATGCGCTGTCACACGGTAGGCCAAGTTATACTCTGGAGGCGCTGTGCAGCGAACTGGGCGAGCCCCCCTGCGCCAAAGTGCCTGACGGCATGATTGTGATTGCCGCCAGTGCAGCACCGCCTTTAGCGGACGAGCTGCCGCCGCTGGTCAAGGATGTGCCTGACCCGCAGTTGCTGCTGAAGGAGTTATTGAAGGATCTGCTGTGCATCGGCAATTTTTCCTGCGCTCAGGTGGTTGATATTCTTCAAAAGCGGCTTGTGGGTCAGCTCAATCGATGGCATCGTGCTTATCGCGGCTCAAGTCATTTTGATGACCCGGATGGGGCGGAGCACCCGATGGCGGAGGCAGTTCGCAAGAAGAGTTTCTTGGGTCGATTGTCTTAATCAGCGTCTTGCTGCTGCATGAAGCGAGTCACGACAACTTGGATAAGCAAGGTCGTCATTACCCAGCCTGCAAGGATATGAACTCGAAGATAACCCCGAATGAGAGACTCAAATCTCTCATTGTCAAAGCGTAAAAACCTTGTGTTGACTTTGTCAAAACATATCGCCTGCCGCAGGCTTAGTTTCTCAGGGCGATCGCTAATGTACCAATACCGATCTTGCTGTAAATCAATGACTGGTACAAGCGTGTCTAGGGAGTAGACAATGGATTGGAAGGGAGGGTAACTGCCACGGCAATAGTCCATATCGACGGAAAACTCTAGGGAGCCTTCTATCAATGAGCCATCGACCACTGTCATTGAGCCATAGTCTGCCCTCACCATCAGCTCAATCTGATAAGCAAGCTCAAACATAACAGAGCCTAGAACTAGAAAAAATATCCAGTAGCGAAGGAGTCGAAGTGGATAGTGACCATGACGAATCGTGGCATCTAGAAGCGCCCACTTGATGAATCGATAAAGCCAGTTATCCTGCTGCCTTCTTTGGTCACGCTCCTTCCAGATCCTGATTTCCTTTGCGACTTTTTCCTTTCCGTTTCGTGTGAGGGCAGCCGCTAGCACATCGTATGAATCGAAAGCTTGAAGGCTCCGCCGCCTCAACCAATCGAGGTGGGCATTCACCTCATGGCGAAGAATTCTCCGTTTCTTATTGGAGCTTTTACTGGCCGAGTAGCCTCGAAATAACGTCTGATATTCAAATCCAGTCAGCAGCAGATTTCCAGATTCAGGCCAGCTTCTATCGTCATCAAGAAACATACGAGCCTTAGCAAATCTGAGGTCTAAAACCATCTGCTCAGGGCGCTCAACGTCTCGAATCTTGAGGCTGTCCTCGACTCTAGTATTGATCAAGCTGAGGGTGCCGTAGACTTTGAGGCTTTGTCCGTCTCCATCGAGAAAAAGATCGTGTCCAATAGCGGCTGCATCGAGACGAAGCGCTGCATCTTCAAGGCGTTTCGCCGTGAGCTCACTCCCTCGGAACGCTAAGTCGCCCCCTATATTGGCCCCCACCAAAGAAGTGGTGCCCACAAGCTCCGCCCGAGTAAAGCAAAGCTGCGTCCCGACGTGGATATAATCTGCTGCAAAGGCCTCACCTTCAGGGTTATCAAATTTGCCGTATTTGCAGCTCAGCTCGCCGCCAATGTGAGCGCTAGAGAGGCACACTCGGCCATTGCTCATGAACCTCACAAACCTAGACTCGCCATCGAGGTACACGCTCCCGGTAACCCTGATGCTATCCGCATCAAATGCATTCTGACTTGGGCTGCGATCGCGAAACTTATTCCAAATCTTGCAGCCGCCGCAGTCTAGGTTTCCGCCGACAGAGGCCAGCTTCAGCTGCACCGTTTCGTCCACCTCTGCATCGATAAGCTTTAAGCTGCGCGCGACAGTGAGGCCGGTTGCGGTAAAGCTTTTGAGGGTTGATTTGGATATATTGAGCAGCGATAGCTCGCCGTAGGTCAGATCGACGGCTTCCAGTTCTGCCTCTGTAAGAAGGAGGGGGGCATCTAGCCGCACATGACTCAGGTCTAACGCGCCGACAACCTTGACATTTTGAAGCTGAATCCCTTGATGGGTGAGGTGTGGTCGGGCCCGATTAGAGCACAGCCATGCCAAGCACTCCGCCCTAATCGACTCGCCTTTGAGGTTAATCGGCACCCTTTGGGCAACTTCTGTGAGCAGGCGCTTTTCCGGTGGCTCAAGTTGTTCAAAGCGCTTCTGGGCCAGGTTCAGTAGTGAGCTTGAAGCTGAGTCATCCATTGAACTTGAGAGGGTAGATGGGAAGGCTATCTGCACTAAAAATCGGGCAGAGCAATTACTAGGATAGCGTCTGTACAGATTTCTGAACCTAAGATCGTTCTTCTGCTGACAAACAGCGCCAACTTACCCAAAACCTGGGCCTTAGCTCAGCTAAGACTTCACCAAGCGCGGTAGCCAAGTGGCCGTTTGGCTAGAGACCGCATAGCTGCGCAAATCGGCAGTGGTGACATCGTCGATGCTCACTAGAGCATCGGGATTGACGGCGCTGATCACTTCCAGCACCTCCTGCTGCCGCCGCTTGAAGATGGTGCTGTAGGTGAGGCGCACCTCACCTTTACCCCCAGCGGCGTTGAGCACGGTTACCTCAAGGTCTAGCTGCCGGAGGGCTTCTTCGACCTGGGGCGAGTCAATTGGGGCAACGATGCGGAGCACGCAGCTCCCTAAGGCGAGCCAGCCGTCGATGATTGAACCCATGAGGGTGCCGGAGGCGAAGCCAGCCCCAAAGGCGAAAATTTTCAGGGGATCGTCGATGCCCTGAATGGCTTTGCTGGTGGCGAAAAGCCAGAACAGCGCCTCAGCAAAGCCCAGGCCCGTAGCGATCGCCCGGTAGCCCCGAACGAGCATGCTGATACGCAGGGTACCAATGGTGACATCGGCAAGACGGGAGAGAAAGATGGCGAGTGAGCCCAAGAGAATTTCGGAGGTCATTACATATCACTGTGCTTCAGCATCCCTCAATATTGACATGGGTTTGCCAATGCGCGATGTGTTCTAGCTCAGCGACAGCGTTGAAGGGCGATCGTGCGCGCTAAGCCCCCTTATTCTTCTCCCTGCTCAGCGTCTTTAACGAGCTTATCGATAAAGTTGGGCACAAACCCTTCCGCAAACCCAGCCACGAAGGCCCACAGGACGGCCTTGGCCAGATCTCCATTTGTGGCTGGGACGGATTTGACAGAGGCCTCGTAGGGCGTGGTGTAGTTTTCCTCAACGCCGCCGAACCGAGGAAAAATTTCGCCCTGAATAATGCCTGAAATAAATACGATATAGAGCACGAAGGCAAACAGTCCGCCGAAAATAGGTGATAGGAAGATCTGCAGCTTCAGCAGCAGCAGCGCGGCCTCATCCTCTAATAGCATGGTTTTGGCATCGGGTTTGCGAACTTCGACCGCGACCTGATCCACCGTGGCCTCATTCACCGTAACGTCGCGACTAACAGCAGCAGGGACAGAATTAGCGGCGACTTCAGCAGCCAATTCCTTCGTGGGGCGATCGCCGGCCTGTGGAACAGGCTGCTCGACGGCGACCTGAAAGGTTTTTGACTCGGCCTGAATCGCCTTTCCAAGCTGCTGAACATAGGCCTCCTGCAGACGACGATAGTTGCTGGCGGCGCCGCCGACGGTTCCAGCCGTAAAGATGACGAGGGACAGCGCGTTAAATGACCTGATGCTGAATACAATAAATGCCAGCAGCAGGTTGGTGAGCACTAAACCAGATGTGACCCAGGCGTTTAAGATGGCCAACCGTTCTACGTTCTGTTTGGAGCGATTCATTGCCTGTGATATTACTTTACGAATGTAGCAACCCTGAATGATTGGTCAGAGGAGACGCGGGCTGCGTATCTGTGTAGCGTAACGCTGGCCCTCACCCCCGGCCCCTCTCCCAAAATTGGGAGAGGGGAGTCTGGTTCCCTTCCCTCAAAATTGGGGGAAGGGCTAGGGAAGGGGGCTTTCCAGGACGCTAAACAGATACCGGGCTGCGCCCGTGTCTCCTCTGACTTACACTTCATAAGCGATTTTGTATCGCCATAGAATTTTGAAATCGTCCGCTATCTTAGTGGGATAAGCGCACGATGTACAAGTTCTCCGTTAAGTTTTAAGCTTACGTCGCTTCTATAATCATCTCCATCGACAAAGCGAGCGGAACCCCCACGGAAAATGCATCCTCTATGCTTACTGCGGCCACTCCATAAGCCATGGCTGCTGGCTATCGCGAATAAACTTCCGAATCGAGAGCAGCACCACATGAATTTCTGGATTGCTCGACTTTAGCACCAAGTCAGAGGTAGCCCTGCAGGTCTCCCACCAAGTCTCTGAAAAATAGGCCAGCTTCCTCAAGTAGCTCAGGTATGGATTTCTAGGGCCAAACCGCGATCGGTTTACGGATATCTCTAAATCATGCTGGTACATCGCCAAGCAGATCAGCCGCAGGTGAGACCACACCCTTAACCGGTGGGAAAGACGGCGATCGCTTAGCTTTTGCTGCGCGCTTTCAACCAGACTGCGAACGCGGGCAGAATAGGGGGATGTAATAACGGGTGCTGGCTTCATGAGGGTCTGCATCGTTCAATACCTTAGGGAACAGAGACGAGATGGATGAATACGGGGGAGTCGCTAGGGGGAGTCGGTCGATTGCCGCTGATTTCTTACATTGGCGCGTAAATGACCTGACTGGTCAAGACATTTGCGCTAGACGGGAAAAGCGTAAACAGAACTGCCGGAGCGCATCGAGCAGGTTGAACGGGACCATAGCGCCGCAAACGTCCCAACCTTGCTCTTCTGAGAGCCAAAAGCTCAGCGCATACCAGGTCTCTGTGTCGTAAATCCCGGTCGCCGTGATGCCAAAGTAGCCCTGTAGCTGCGCTACAGCTTGGGCGGTCTCAACGTTGTAGCTACCGTCAATGGCGCCCTTGTAGTATCCAGCAGCCCGGAGCGCAGACTGCAGGTTAGACACCGCCGACCCAGCGTTGCCAAGCACCATTTCCACAGGCTCTAAGGCCTCGACAGATTTCTTATATTCTTCGTTCATGACCAATTTGCTCCGGGGGCGTGGAGCGCGTGCTGCGCTCTCGATGAACCAAGTATGGCAACCCCCCTCAGCTAAGAAAATACTGAAGAGTTGAGGTTTATTCAGGAGTCAATTCAGGTTTGTTCAGGACCTATCGCTTTAGCCCTGTTGCTAAACCAAAATTAGTCCAGACGCGGTCTGGATTACGAGGCCGCAAACATCTTTTTGGCGAAATCGATCTTCTCAGCGCGATCGCCCAACTTATGCCGCACTCCGTCCACCGCCTCCAGCCGGGGAATCAGCCCTTCCTGGTTGGCAATCTGAATCGACAGCCCCGGACGGGCGTTCATCTCCAGCAGCAGCGGCCCCTGGGTCTCATCTAGGACAAAGTCCACCCCCAGATAGACAAACTCGGTCTCCGTCCCCAACCGAGAAGACATCTCCAAAATGGGTTCCCAGTGGGGAATGGCGATGCCCCGCAGCGGGTTTCCCGTCTCGGGATGCGCTTCGATATAGCGGTTGTGCTGAATGCCAAAGGTCGTCTTACCCGTAGCAATGTCGATGCCCACGCCGACGCCGCCCCGGTGCAGGTTTGCCTTACCGTCGGAGATTTTGGTGGGCAGGCGCAGCATGGCCATCATCGGCACGCCGTGATAGATAATTACCCGAATATCGGGGATACCCTGGTAGGCGATGTTTTCAAACACCGGGTCAAACTGCACCGCATACTCGATGATGGCGCTGTCACTGGTGCCCGAGAGGGCAAACATGCCGCTGAGGGTGTTGTAGAGGTGATACTGCAGGTCTCCCAGCGAAAGGATTTTGCCGCTGGCCTTGTGGTAGCCCTGGTCGCTGACGTCTTTAATCACCACGATGCCGTCGCCGCCGCTGCCCCCCACCGGCTTAATCACAAAGGCGGTGCGATCGCCCACAATCTCCGGCAGTTGCTTCACCTGGTTTTGAAACTGAACCACGCCGTAGGTCTCCGGCACCGCCACGCCAATGCGCTCGGCAATTTTTTTCGTTTCCAGCTTGCTGTCGGCGTACTTATACAATCGGCGGGGATTGCAGGGAAACAGGTAGTCCAGGTTGCGGGCGTTGATGCCCAGAATGCCGTGCTGATCTAGCGATGAAAAGAATGGCAGGATCATGGTCTAACCTCCTGACTGCTGAAGCTGCTGCTGCATAGCGCGGAAGCGGAGGTACTCCGTCAGCTTGTAGCCGTTATAGCGCCCCACCAAAATTGTCAGGGCCAGCACCACCAACAGCAGCTCTGGAAAGGCGAAGGCAATGTGCTGCACGTAGTCATTCACCAGACAGAGGTAGCCCAAAATTGACACAAACAGGCTGCCCAGTCCGGCCACCATCACCTCCTGGCTGCCGTCCTCCTCCCACATCACCGCCGCCCGCTCGATGGTCATTGCCAAGATGACAATGGGAAACAGCGACACCGACAATCCGAAGGTGATCTGCAGCTCGTGCATGGCGATCGCCACCAGACCGATAATCAGCACCGTGGCCGTCAAAATGGAGGCCAGCCGCGGCACGATCAGCAATTGAAGCTGATTCAGATAGGCGCGAATCACCAGGCCTAGGATGACGATAGAGATAAACAGCGGAATTCCGACGGCCAAGCCCGTCTCCCGGAAGGCCAGGGAAATCAGAATGGGCGTAAAGGTGCCAAAGGTCTGCAGGCCGACGATTTGGTGCAGGGCCGCCACGATTAGCGCCCCGATGGGGATCAGCACCAGGATTTGAAACACCCGCTGGGTCGCCAGCGGCAGCCGCAGCAGCGAGTAGTTGATCAGGGCATTGTTCTGTCGGCGGTTTTGCCACACCGCTTGGGTGAGGCCGCTGTCGGTGTTGGGCCGCACCAGCACATCGAGCTGGACGCTGCCTGGCCCCTGGGTTACCACCGGCTGAGCCGCCCCGTACCACCAGGTGAGGTAGCGCTCTTGGGGGCCAAACTGCCGGGCAATCGGGTCGTAACTGACCCAACTGTCCCCATCTTGCACCTCCAGCCAGTGGACAAAGTCTGTAGAGTAGGCCTCGTCCTGGGTGAGCAGAATACCGTTGCCCACCCGCGCCGGAACCTGGCCGCGGTTGAGCAAAAACGCGGTCATCTCTGCTGCGGAGGTCTGAGCCCCGAGGGTATCGCGAACGGCCTGAACGCGGATGTCGTCTTCGCTTAAGGCCAGCTGGTAGAGGTTGGCGGCGATCGCCAAGTTGTCGTCTGCGCTCTGCTCAGCTTCGGCGATCAGGGCCTCGATTTCTGCGCTGGGGAGGTTCTCCTTCAGGTTGTCAGCCACCTCGCCCGCACCGGATGAGTCGTACTGCTGGCTCACTAGCCTGCGGGCCGAGGGCAGAATATCTTCTCCCGGCAGGTCGGGAATCTGCTTTTGGTCCACAATGGCCCGGTAGAACAGAGTCTGAGCGCCCCTTGTCCCTTCGTTGGTGAATAGGGCGACTCGATTTCCTGATTTTGTCTGGGTTTGCTGCGGTGAGGTTTCACCAGCTTCGGCCCCTTCATCTTTGACGCCTTTATCTTTGACGCCTTCATCTGCGGCGCTTCGGCTCGGCTCGCCCTCCCCGCGAATCGGCACCGTGTCTATCTCGCGGGTGAAGCCATCGTTGACAAAGTTCTCCCGCACTACAGTAAAGCGGCTCGATTCGTCAGGAAGCTGCACCTGAACGGTCTGCGGCAGCATTTCTTCCGACTCTAGGAGCGATCGCTGAGACTGAACCGAAAGTTTGGCTTCCACGTACCAGCTTTTGTACACCTGGGTGGGCAGCAGGGGCACGTTGGCCGCAAACACCTTATGAAAGAAGATGGTCAACCCCACCGCCGTAAGAAATAGGGCCAGCAGCAGGGCGTGGGTTGTCTTACCCATTGTTGCCCTCCCGCTCTGGGCAGTTGGTGGGTGCGGTGCGGGTTTCATCGGAGTTGATTACTAGGGCGCCTTTGCTGAGCATGTTGCGCCCAATTAGTACCGCATAGTCAAACTGGTCGCGATCGGCCAGGTTTGCTTCCTCCTCAATCCAGCGCCCCGCAATGCAGACCTGCATCTGCACCACCGGACGCCGGAAAAAGCCGCCGTCTCCGTCTTTGATCCGCACCCACCGGGTCACGGGCCGCTCGAAAACCTGGGATGTGCCGTCTGTATCCACAAAGCGGAAGCGAATCATGCCCCCTGCTTCGGTGGTGTTTTCGGGCTGGTCTAAAATTTCAGCATTAATTGAGGTGGTGGTGGCCCCGGTATCGAGCTTTGCCTCTGTCTCAGCCTCAACGCCTAGAATCTGAGCGGACTCAATCCAGCCCACGGTCTGTTTGTCCCACCCGCCCTGACTACTGGCTTGGGTGCCCGACAGCGCACAGCCTGACAGCAGAATGCTCAATAGGGCCACGGGGGGGCGGACCCCGCCCACGGCCCACTTTGCTACATCTTTCAGTAGGATACGCATGGTGCCAAATACAATAAATTTAAAAATATTTACAACTGGCAGTGTACTGAATGCCTGCCCGCTGCGAGTCGTACTTTTGGTATATTCAGCTACAAAATTATTGGAATCTTCATCTTGCCTGGTGGCGAAGCTAAGGGGGGAAGCTGTGGCGCGGGAGACGGCGACCTATATGGAATATGATTGGCCGTAGGGTCAGAGCATGCCGTGACCCTACGGTCACCTATGTACCTGTTGCTCCTGATGTTTTTCAGCGTCGTCATCCCCACCTACAACCGCAAACCCATCCTAGAAAAGTGCCTGCTGGCCCTAGAAGATCAGCAGTGGAAGGGGGACTACGAAGTCGTCGTCGTCGACGACGGCTCCACCGACGGCACCGTCGACTGGCTCACCAGCTCAGATCAGTTCCCCCACGTCCGCCTGCTCCAGCAGGCCCACCTCGGCCCCGCTGCCGCCCGCAACTTAGGGGTCAAAGAGGCCCTGGGCGACACCATCATCTTCATCGACAGCGACCTGGTGGTCACGCCAGTCTTCCTGCAGGCCCACGCCGAAGCGCTTGCCCAGCACCGAACCCAGTCAGGAGGCGATCGCGCCTTTACCTATGGCCGGGTGATCAACACCTGCAACTTTGAGGAGCCCACCGCCGAGCCCTACAAGGTCACCGACTACTCCGCCGCTTACTTCGCGACGGGGAATGTGGCGATCGCCCGCCACTGGCTCGAAAAAGCCGGGTTATTTGACACCCGCTTCCAGCTCTATGGCTGGGAAGACTTGGAGCTAGGCGTGCGGCTAAAGGCCCTGGGGCTGACGCTAATCAAATGCCCAGAGGCGGTGGGCTACCATTGGCACCCGCCCTTTGCCCTCGACCAAATCCCTAACCTGATCGACAAAGAGATGCAGCGGGGACGTATGGGGGTGCTGTTTTACCAAAAGCACCCATCGTGGGACGTGCGGCTAATGATTCAGATGACCTGGCTGCACCGGCTGCTGTGGGGCGGGCTGTCGCTGGGAGGACGGCTCAATGAGCGCACGATGGCCCCGCTGCTGCAGTGGCTGATTGACCAAGGCAAGCCCCAGCTGGCGCTGGAGGTAGCGCGGGTTTTCTTAAACTGGTACAACGTGCAGGGGGTCTACGAGGCTTACCAGCAGCTGCAGAGCGACAGCGCGCGTACCTAGTGTTTTATATGTAACGCAGATAAATCAGCCATGACGCATTTCCCGCAACAGCTGCGATCGCTCCCCAAATTTGACGGCCCGTTTGACGCCTACCAGCTCGACGCAAAAGGCTGCAAGGTGCTGTTTGCCTCTTACCCAGCGGGAACGGAGATTCCGCCCCACAGCCACGACACGGATAATGTGGGGGTGATTACCCAGGGGGAGCTGGTGCTGATTATGGACGGGACGGAGTCGCGCTATGGGGCGGGGGATTGGTACCGGGTGCCGGCTCATGTGGAGCATGGGGCGCGGTTTGAGCGGGAGACCTCGGAGATTGAGTTTTGGTTTCAAGCATCTACGAATGGCGACAAAATATAGTTAGGACTTACGCAGGAGCCATCTTGATGGAGGAATTTTGAAACTGCTGCACGAGATAATCATCCAACAGTCCCTGCTTGAGCTGGTAAAGTGTCTGCCCAGTTTGCGGCGCCAGCTGATGCAGTCTGGTCCAAACCAGCAGGTATTAGCAATAGTCGAGTCGAGTGATATTTCTGCTCATACCCTGACTCTAGCGGCTTCTCGCCTGCTTGCGCAGCTTCATTTTGCGTAAGTCCTATTTTAAACAGCGGGGATCGGGCAGCGTCGCCTTCTCGGGCTCTCGGGGAAACCAGAAGGCCGTCCGCTTGCAGAACTCCACCAGCATCAGCATCACCGGCACCTCAATCAGCACGCCCACTACCGTGGCCAGGGCCGCGCCAGAGTTGAGACCAAACAGCGTCACCGCTGTCGCGATCGCCACCTCGAAGTGGTTGCTCGCGCCAATCAGCGCTGCCGGGGCGGCGTCTTCGTAGGTCAGCTTCAGCTTTTGGGCCGCCACGTAAGTGATGAAGAAGATAAAGTTGGTCTGCAGGAAGAGGGGTACCGCAATCAGCAAAATGTGAAAAGGGTTGCTGACGATCAGCTCTGCCTTGAAGCTAAACAGCAGCACCAGGGTAATCAGCAGGGCAGCAATGGAAACCGGGCTGAGGTACCTAAGGAAAACGTTGTCGAACCAGGCCTTGCCCTTGTGCCGCAGAATCCAGGTGCGGGAGACCACCCCCGCCAGCAGCGGCAGCCCCACGTAAACCAGCACCGACAGCACAATGGTGCGCCAGGGCACCAGCAGATTGTTGGCAGAGAGCAGCCAGCCCCCCAGCGGTGCATAGAGAAACAGCATCGCTAGGGAATTGATGGCCACCATTACCAAGGTGTGGCCCTGATTGCTGTAGGAGAGATAGCCCCACATCAGCACCATGGCGGTGCAGGGGGCAATGCCCAGTAGAATCGCCCCTGCGATGTAAGAGTTGGCCAGGGAAATTTCCACCCCGCGAATCAGCTCGCTGCCCGTCAGCAGGGGGCGAAACAGCCAGCCGAGTAAGAACTGGGCAAACGCCACCATGGTGAAGGGCTTAATGAACCAGTTGATCACCAGGGTCAGGGCGACGGGCTTGGGCGATCGCGCTGCCTGCTTAGCCTGGGAAAAATCGATCTTCACCATGATGGGATACATCATGAAGAAGAGGCAGACGGCGATGGGAACGGAGACCTGGTAGACACTCATGGCGTTGAGGGTCTCGGCCAGGCTAGGGAAGACATTCCCCAGCACGATGCCGGCCAAAATACATAAGAACACCCAGACGGTGAGGTAGCGCTCGAAGCGGCTGAGCTTACCGCCGGCTTGAACCGGCTTAGAGGTGGGTTGGGGCTGCTGGACTGTCATGGTAAATGGCCTGATTGAGGCTTGATTAGAATTCTGTGCCGCTATGTCCCCTGTTTTCACCAAGGGAGCAACCTACGCGGTCTAAAGCAATATGCTTCATTCAAATCAAATCTAGTTGATTTGTCAAGCCGCCAGCGGACGACGCAGCTCAGCCTTGACGCCTGCCGTTTAGCTGCTGCCGTAAGCCTCTAGGGTATTGGTCAGCTTTTCGGCTAGCCCTGCTACCCAGCGCTCGTCCTGCGCCGTATAGCTGCGGGGGGCGTTGGCCCCGAGCACCAGCACGCCGCGATCGCCCAGGGGCTGGCAGATTACCCCTTGGGTGTTCTCTGGCAGGTAGTCAAACTCCACCCGACCGGGATAAATCGCCAGCTTCACCAGATAGACCGGACGCTGGGTCTCCAGCACCCGGTTGACGATGGCCCCCGGCACGACCTGGGCAGAGGGCCCTAGCACGCCGCGCCGCAGCAGGACCCGGCAATCGTGCCACACCACCACCGACCGGGTGACCGTATTGGTGAGCAGCAGGTGGGAGGCCCAGGCTAGCTCCGTCCGGGCGGCTTCTGGGAGTCCATCCGCCAACTCGAAGCCCGAATCCCCCACTAGGGTTACGGTTTCAGGGGGCACAGGCTGCACCCGCTGCCACAGCAGGCCCGTCAAAATCAGCACGGCACTAATCACCACCCCCAGCACGTCTGAACGGGCCTGACTATCGGTGAGGGTAGGGGTCAGCAGCCGGTTGAGGAGCAGTAGGGTACCGGCCAAGCCACCCGCTATAATGGGAAGCCGCCGCAGTAGAACATTTGAGTCTGGGTTGGCCACGTTTTCGTTAGTCCTGTATCTGGCGATTTACACTGTGCTATGGCTTCAATCATAGGAGGAGTAACTTGTGCTTGAGCTGATTGCAGCTTGGATGATGTCCATCACGCCATCCCCACCGCTGCTGCGATCTACGAACTTATCTGATTGGGTCGCTGAAGTTCCCCTGCAGGCCCTGCTAGAACCTCAAACCAGACCAGACGAAGCGGCCCTACGGGACCTGCAGGCCTATCTGGACGTGCTGGAGCGCTATGGCTGGGCCACAGAAGGGCAGGGGGTATGGCTGCAGTCGGGGCAGGACGTTTTGGCCCAGAATCAAGGCAAGGTCCCCCTCCCGGCAGCCTCCCTAACCAAAATCGCCACGACCCTCGTTGCCCTGGACCGCTGGGGCAGCGACTACCAGTTTGTAACCCGCATCAGCGCCATCGGAACTTTAGAGAACGGCGTGCTCCAAGGAGATTTGGTGGTTCAGGGGGGCGGTAACCCGCTATTTGTCTGGGAAGAGGCGATCGCTGTCGCCAACCAGCTTCAGGATTTAGGGATAGAGCGGGTGGCTGGGCAGCTGATTGTCACTGGCCCGTTCTTTATGAACTACGAGCTAGACCCCATTGTGGCGGGGACGCTGCTGCTACAGGCCTTTGATGGGGCGCTGTGGGGCAACGAAATTGCGCAACAGTACGCCCTAATGCCAGCGGAGACGCCCCGACCTTCCATCACTATTGAGGGGGGGGTAGCCGCCCTCGGCAGCGCCCAGGTAGAGCGCCTCTCGCCTCGTCCGTTGGTGAACCACAGCTCCCTTCGCCTGGCGCAGCTGCTCAAGCTGATGAACCTCTATAGCAACAACTTTATGGCGGACCTGCTGGGAGATATGTTGGGGGGGGGAGCCGCTTTGAGCCGCCGGTCGTCGGAGCTTACCGGGGTACCCACAGATGAGATCCAGTTGGCCAATGGTTCGGGACTGGGGGTGGAGAACCAGCTTTCAGCTCGGGCGGCTACCGCCATGCTGCGGGCTATCCAAGCGCGGCTGCGTCCGTGGGATTTGGGAGTAGTGGACGTGTTTCCCGTGGCGGGCTTAGACCGGGGAACCTTAAAGGGCCGGAAGCTTCCACCGGACACAGCGGTGAAAACTGGCACCCTGGCCACCGTTAGCGCTCTGGCAGGAGCCCTCCCCACTCGCGATCGCGGACTCGTGTGGTTTTCGATTATCAACTTCGGCAGTAACCTGGTGGAGCTTAGAGCCCAGCAGGACTATCTACTTCAGGCCCTCGCCCAAGTTTGGGGGGAAGCGGAGACAGGGGACCTACCCCCGCAGCGCCAGCGTCCCGCAGCAGTTCTGGGAGATCCAGCGCGGGTCGAGGCGGCGGCAGAGGCGCTCAATTTTTGAGGGTTTACTTTTGGGGCTTAACGTTTAGTTGACATCCCGATGGGGCTATCTGGCAGTTGGCTACACTGGACGTGTCGCGAATTTTTGGTTAGCGTTGCTGGTTTTTAGGTCTGCATTTTGTAGGAACACGGCGGTGCTATGTCCCTGCGCCTGACTTTGGGCTTATCTAAGGCGGCAAATTCATACCTCGATTCCTCAACGCCCTGTAATTTCTTCCCTTAGGACGTCGCTATGATGGCTTGGACCTTAGATAAGCGCGACATCCGCGCCTTTACGATTATTGCCATTTTTGTGACCCTGCTGGCGGGCTTGGGATTGGCCCTGCTATCCCGGCAGGTGGTCAAAACCCAGCGCATCAATCGCCTGCTCGAAACGGGGAGCTGCGATGGCTGCGACCTCGACGGGGTGACCCTCCGCAACTCGGACTTGGCCAATACTAGCGTCTATGATGCTAGCCTGCGGGACGTGGATTTGGTGGATACCGACATGAGCGGCATTAATTTGGCGGAGTCGGTATTAAGTGGCGCCAACCTGGCAGACGCCAACCTGGCGGGGGCAGACCTCAGCGGCGCGGTGCTCAGCGGCGCAGTGCTCGACAATGCCATTTTGATTCAGGCCGACCTGCGCGGCACCTATATCGGGGATGCCTCCTTAGAAGAGGCGATTTTGGACAATGCGGTGCTGGGAGACGCTATTCTGACTCGCACCAATCTGCAGGGAGCCCACCTGGGGGACGCCAATCTGCAGCGGGCGGATTTAGACGGCGCGGACTTGCGAAATGCGCGGCTCCGGGAGGCGCAGATGGTGCGGATTAATTTAGGCGATGCGGACCTAGACGATGCGGACCTCTTTAGAGCCGACCTGCGGCGGGCCGACCTGCGGCGGGCCTCCCTCAAACAGGCCGACCTCCGTCAGGCGAACCTCCGGGACGCTAACCTCAGCAGCGCCAGCCTCTCTAAAGCCAATCTGGCTGAGGCCAATCTATCGCGAGCCTTCTTCAGGGACACTGACCTGTCCCAGGCCATCCTCCGCAGCAGCAACCTCCGCAATGCAGGGCTGTTTCAAGCCGATTTGCAGGGCGCGGACCTCAGGGGGGCGTTTCTCCAAGAGACGAACCTGCGCCGCGCTGACCTGACCGACGCCAAGCTGGAGGGCGTTGATCTAGGCGGCGCCCTGTTATGTAACACTCGAATGCCCAACGGCACCGTGTCTAACCGCGATTGCTAAATCAGTTGCGCTTTTTGAAACCTTGACTGTACCACCTCAGACGCCGTGCCACAGTGGAGGGGATGTTGCGGAGTAAAGCCCATGGGAAGACTGTTAGCAAGGATTGGGCGGATTCGGCTGATGGCGATCGCGGCGCTGGTGCCGTTGGCCGCTAGCGGAATTGCCGCCGGGCCAAGACCCAGCTCAGTCGCACAGACGCCTCCCTACCCCGCGCACCGGGCCGCACCGGCGTCTGACACGCCGGGCTCTAGCGAATCAGTCTCCCAACCCGCTGGCCTCTATACCGCAGACGGAACGGAGGGCACCCTGGTGGGACAGACCTTTACGCTGCAGCACACGGACATGCAGGCCCAGGTCAGCGGGAATCTAGCCCGGGTTGAGGTCACTCAGACGTTTCACAACCCGTTTGATCAGCCCTTAGAGGCAGTTTATGTGTTTCCGCTGCCGGACGAAGCCGCCGTAGACGATATGGAAATTCGGCTAGGCGATCGCGTCATTCGTGGGGAGATTAAGCCGCGGGAAGAAGCCCAGGCGATTTACGACCAGGCCCGAGAAGAAGGCCGCACGGTAGGGCTGCTAGAGCAGGAGCGGGCCAATATCTTTACCCAGTCCGTGGCCAATATTCGTCCTGGAGAGGCGATCGAGGTCACCCTGCGCTACACCGAGTCCCTCGCCTTTGAAGCTGACAGCTATGAATTTGTCTTTCCCACAGTGGTCGGCCCCCGCTATATCCCTGGCAATCCGCTTGAGAGTAGGCCAGAGGACGGAACCGACCAAGTGCCGGATGCAGACCGAATCACGCCGCCGGTGCTGCCGCCCGAAACCAGGTCAGGCCACGATCTGGCGGTGACGGTGCAGTTCGACGCCGGGATGCCGATTCGACAGGTGCGATCGCCCTCCCACGAGATTGTGATGTCGGAGAACAATTCCTTGGGCGTATCCCAGGTGCAGCTTGCCCCCAGCGACACCCTGCCCAACAAGGATTTCATTCTCCGCTATCAGGTCAGTGGCGACACCACCCAGGCCGCCCTGCTCACCCAGGCCAATGAGCAGGGCGGCCACTTTGCCCTCTACCTGATTCCAGCGGTAGACTATCGCCCTGAGGACATTGTCCCCAAGGACGTGGTCTTCCTGATGGACACCTCCGGCTCCCAGCAAGGGGAACCTTTAGCCCAGTCAAAGCGGCTAATGGCGCGCATGCTAAACGGCCTCAACCCCAGCGACACCTTCACCATCATTGACTTCGCTAACACCACCACGCGCCTCTCTCCAACGCCGCTAGCGAATAATGACGCCAACCGCCGCCGCGCTATGCAATATGTTGACCAACTCACGGCTAGCGGCGGCACCGAGCTGCTCAATGGCGTTAAGGAAGTGCTCAGCTTTCCGCCCGCTGAAGACGGACGACTGCGCAGCGTGGTGCTGCTCACCGACGGCTACATTGGCAACGAGGCGGCAGTCATTGCTGAGGTGCAGCAGCGGCTCCAGGCCGGTAACCGCCTCTACAGCTTTGGGGTGGGTAGCTCGGTCAATCGCTTCCTGCTAGATCGCCTGGGAGAAGTGGGGCGGGGGCTCTCCCTTTTCGTGCGCCAGGATGAGCCAGTGGAGGCCGTGATCGATCGCTTTTTGGGCCGCATCAGTAACCCAGTGCTCACGAACCTATCCGCAACCTGGGAAGGTCCAGAGGAAGCCGTAATCTATCCCCAGGCGGCCCCTGACTTGTTTGATCAGCAGCCCCTTGTGCTGTTTGGGCGGGTCAGCAGCAGCCAGCCCGGCGCGCTTAGGGTCACCGGCACCTTAGCCAACGGAGAACCCTACGAAACCCGGCTGCCTGTCCGCTTTGACGAGGCCGGAAATGTGGCGATCGCCCAGCTCTGGGGCCGCGCCCGTATCAAAGACCTGATGCTGGAGATGGCCGGCGGCGAAACGGTAGCAGGGGTGGAGGCTGTGACCCAGACGGCGCTGGACTACCGCCTGCTGTCGGCCTACACGGCCTTTGTCGCAGTTAGCGAAGAAGTGCGGGTCGACCCCGACGGCACTCGGCGCCGGGTAGAGGTGCCGGTGGCCCTACCAGAAGGGGTGAGCTACGAGGGTGTCTTTGGTCCCGCTGAGGCGGATGCAGGCGCCCCGAGCGCCGCTTCGCCTCAGCGAGCGACCTCCGCAATCACCAGGATCGCTGACACCCTCGACGCTGCTGAAGCTATCCCACAAGCCCCATCGCCTCACCAGCTGCCTCCAATTATCGCGACCGAGGAAGCTCCAGAGCAGTCTGCAGGTCAGCCCCTCAGCCTTGAGATCGAAATAGAGGGGGTAGACGTCACCTTAACCGATGACGTGGGTCAACAGCTCGCGGCATCCCTACAGCGTCAGCTCCAGGGTCTATCCACCACAAGCGGTACAGCGGTGTGGCGAGTGCGGCTGCGGCAGGGCCGAGTGACGCGGGTGCTGCTCGATGAGGCGGCATCGACCCTAGAGGGGCGGGAGGCCCTAGCGGAAATGAGGGCGCGGCTCAGGGGGTGGCGATCGCCAGTTGCCTTAGACGGAACCGTGCAGATTACCGTAGCACGCTAGGATAGCCTCCCACACTAGAGCGTTAATCGCCCCTTCATCGGAAGATGCTATGACTGTTCCGTATGTCAAGACGACATCAAACCCTGACCCAAGCCTAAAGAAAGTCTTTGGAGGGACAGACCTTGGGTAGATTCTTGACTAACCTGGAACCAAACATCTTCGTATTTGTTAAAGAGGTATAGCGTAAATGGCACAGAGCTTTGGTTTAATCGGCCTCGCCGTGATGGGGGAAAACCTCGCGCTCAACGTCGAGCGCAACGGGTTTCCCGTTGCAGTCTACAACCGCACTGCTGAGAAAACTGAGCGCTTTATGGCGGAGCGAGCTCAAGGAAAGAATATTAAAGCCACTTACTCGCTAGAGGACTTTGTTGCTTCCCTGGAGCGGCCTCGCAGAATTTTAGTCATGGTTAAAGCCGGTGGCCCTGTCGACGCAGTCATTGGGCAATTAAAGCCCCTGCTGCAGGAAGATGACATGATCATCGACGGCGGCAACTCCCTGTACGAGGACACCGAGCGCCGGGTGAAAGATCTCGAAGCCGCCGGGCTGAGCTTCATTGGTATGGGAGTCAGCGGGGGTGAAGAGGGGGCGCTCAACGGCCCTAGCCTGATGCCGGGGGGCACCAAAGCAGCCTACGAATCAATCGAGCCCATTGTCACCAAAATTGCGGCCCAGGTGGATGATGGCCCTTGCGTCACCTACATCGGCCCCGGAGGAGCAGGGCACTATGTCAAGATGGTGCACAACGGCATCGAGTACGGCGACATGCAGCTGATTGCGGAAGCCTACGACCTGCTGAAGAATGTCGTTGGTCTGAACGACAAAGAGCTGCACGAGGTGTTTAAGCAGTGGAACACCACCGAAGAGCTAGATTCGTTCTTGATTGAGATCACCGCCGACATCTTCACCCAGACCGACCCCGATACCGGTAAGCCAACCGTCGACATCATTCTGGACGCGGCGGGTCAAAAGGGAACGGGCCGCTGGACCGTAGTCAGCGCTCTAGAGCTTGGCGTTCCTGTTCCGACGATTTTTGCCGCTGTTAACGCCCGGGTTATGTCGGCCTACAAGCAGGAGCGCATCGCGGCATCCAAGCAGTTGAGTGGCCCCGCTGCCACATATCAAGGCGACGCTAAGGCGCTGATCAACAAAATTAGAGACGCGCTCTACTGCTCGAAGATCTGCTCCTATGCTCAGGGAATGGCGCTGCTCGGTAAAGCCTCAGACGAGTTTGGCTACAATCTTGATCTGGGCGAAACGGCCCGCATCTGGAAGGGCGGCTGCATCATCCGCGCCCGCTTCCTCGACAAAATTAAGGAAGCCTACCACCAGAACCCCAAGCTGCCTAACCTGCTGCTGGCTCCCGAGTTTATCCAGACGATTCTCGATCGCCAAGAGGCCTGGCGTGAAGTGTTGACCACCGCCAATACCCTAGGCATTGCCGTACCCGCCTTCAGCGCGTCCCTCGACTACTTCGACAGCTATCGTCGGGAGGTGCTGCCGCAAAACCTGACCCAGGCGCAGCGGGACTACTTCGGTGCCCACACTTACCAGCGGGTTGATAAAGAAGGGACGTTCCACACCCAGTGGTTCTAACAATCCTAAACCGACGCACGGCATCGCTACCGGCATAGCCGACGCGATATTAACCTTAAAAAGGGAAGCAAATCCTTCACGGGTTGCTTCCCTTTTCGCCGTAATTTAAAATTTTCTCTGCGAGGAGAAGTGGACAAAACCAGCCCCTCCTCTCGCTTCAAAGTTCACCAGCGATTTAGTCTCGCTATATGTGAATTTTTTAGTCGTTAATCCGGTAATTGAAAATTTCCATTGCAATACCAATTGCAACATGTCGTCAAACAAACCTGGTAACAGGCTACCGTTTTAAGTTATAAATCTACAATCTTGCATTTCTTTATGCAATCGCTGCAGCGCCTCTTTCGCTGGCAGATGAAACGTCTGTTTTCACGCAATGTCTATGGTCAAGTCGAACGATATTCTCATACAGGCTGAGCAAGGCAGTGTGGCAGCCATCATTCAAGTGCTCAACCAGCAGCTCTCTGACTCCGGTATTCGGGTTAGGGCGGTTCTCGTCAGCGGGGTGCTGCAGCTCTTGTGTGAAGCAGCCGATGCTACCCGGCTGGAGCGTCAGCATTTGGTTCAACACATCCAGCAGATTTTAGAATCGCTTCACCCTAGGCACATTCGCCGGGTTCGCATTAATAGCCGTATCCTGAACGAACAGCAGCAGCTTTGGCTAGAGGAAATCAACCGCAATCCAGGCGATCAGCTGCTGTGGTCTGAAGATATTGTTCTCTCCTGGCAAAATCCCATTACGCAAATCACGAAATCCTGGCAACGGTCCAAAGAAACTACCATTCTTTCCGTTTCGGAAGATCGGCAGCAGCGTGAGCAGCGTCAGCTACGGCGGGCTCTCTTGGGTGGAGCGCTACTGGGCATGGGCATACTGCTTTTGAGCTGGGGTTTCTATGGGTGGCTGCGGGCAGTGAGCTTGGACGACGCTTTCCGAGGGGCACGGACCAGAAAACAGGCTTCTGAAGCAGATACGCCAGATCGCTTTGGTGAAATCTTGAACGGCCCCGTGCTAAATTCTGTCTCTGAGGCGCCAAGAAATCAAAACCAGAGCGATCGCAACCCTGCTGACCCCAGCGAGAATGGCGGCGATCGCGCCGCTCGTTCTGGCCCGCTAGACGCCGTCGATCCTTTCGCTGACGCCGTGCGCCTGGCGGAAGCCGCAGCAACAGCGGGTCAAACCGCATCCACCCCTGCAGAATGGGCGGAGATTGCGACCGCTTGGCAGCAGGCCTCTGAGCTAATGGGCCAGATTCGCCCCGACGACGAACGCTACGCCACAGCCCAGAACCGCCATCAGCTCTACCAGCAGTACGAAGCTGCAGCGCGATCGCAGGCGGCGCGCCAGTAGGCGCCTCCCTGAGAGGGCTCAGACCACTCAAAATCAATCAATACTGACGCCATCAAAATTATGGGCACTCGGGAGCCCCACCAGCGGCGCGTCAGCGACAGTGCGCGCTTTTTGTTGGTGAGCCGTGAAGTAGCTTTGCCATTCTTGAGGGGCGTCTAGGGTCTCGCCTCCGTGTGTGGTGAGGCGCTGGCGCACCTGGCACAGCACCGGGGTGTTGATACAGGCCCCGGTTAAAATCACCTGGCCCTTGGTCAGGGCCGGCAGCTCTTTCAGCAGGTCTCGCCCTGCAGCCTCCACGCCGTACTTGAGGCTCTCTTGGTCCGCCGGGTTGACGATGCGCATCAAAAACTGGCTCATACATTGGGAGAGCACGTCGGAATCCAGCTTGCCGGGGCGCTGGGTAATCAGACCCACCCCCACCCCAAACTTCCGCCCCTCGCTCAAAATGGTGCGCAGAATCATTTTGCAGCGGGCGGGTTCGTGGGCCGGGGCGAAGCGATGGGCTTCTTCCAGCAGCACAAACACGGGGTAGGGCAGGTAGGTTTCGTCCCCGGCGGTGACCCGCTCTTTTTGCGTATCCATGCGGGCCTGGTTGGTCTGCCGCAAAATCGCGGCGCAGATCACCTGCTGCTCCTCCTGGCTGATTTCGCTCATCTGCAGCACCGTGACCTGGCCGGGCTGAAATAGATCTTTGGGGGACAGGTGCTGAAACGGGTGGAAGTAGGGCGATCGCGCCAGCCGGTCCAGCTTCCATTCGATAGCCGGGGCGGAGGAGCCCACTTTCTCGTTGCCCTCCTCGTCCACAGCGCTGTCGGCCTCATACACCGCCGCAATCAGGTCATTCACCCCCCAGCGGTACTCGCCATCGCGATGGCGCCGCAAGATGCCAAAGGCTTTGTTGAGGATGGCCTGCTGGCGATCGCTCATGTTGGGCAGCAGGGTCAAAAT
>JBHJHJ010000134.1:0-33761 GCA_050330955.1 Elainellaceae cyanobacterium
AAAATTGTCTTTAACGCGATCAAGCGATCGCTGCTCTGACTCGCTAATAGACCCTAGTTTCGCCTGCCACTCAAAGAAGAACTGGGTATCTCTCGCCGGCTGCAGATTCAGCGACTGTTTCAACGTCTTTAGGCTAACCTCAGCGGCAGGAATCGCTTGAACCATACTGACCTCTATCCGCACCATGCAAAACAGCCGCACCGCAAAATAATCATGGCAATTCCCGGTGCAGGGGCTTACTCAAGGATATCGTTCCCCTAGTGAATCCGCTCTCTAACCTGCCGCAATTCGATGTGCTAAGGCGAGTCCTGGCTCTTCAATGTAACGTCAACGTTTAGAGCAGACCCGTCATATCTCAGAGCACAGCCCTGCGATCTTAGAGCAGCACCATGAGATCAAAGATCGCACGCCGCGATCCTTAGAGCAGAACCTTGCGATCGCAGAGCACAGCCCTGCGATCTTAGAGCAGCACCATGCGATCACAGATCGCACGCCGCGATCCTTAAAGCAGCACCATGAGATCAAAGATCGCACTCCGCGAACCTTGAAGCAGCGCGATCGCATCAAAGATTTCACACTGCGACTCTTACAGCACAGCCGCTCATCCCACAGCGGCCTTTCCGCTGGGCGGACGGGTTTGGCAATAGCGGTCTCACATAGTCCAAAACGTTTTAGCTAAACCCGCCCCGACGCCCCGACATCCCCCAGCATCAATTTAATCTATTGGCCCCTTGCCACAGCAGCACAAATGCTCTATTCTCTGGAGCTAGAGCCGCCACGGTTCTAGTCTCCCAAAGATTCGGTCTGGCGGAGCCGCATGTTGGTGACACAACATGCAGCCCCTAAGCCACCAAGACAGGAGTAGCTGTCCGGATGACCTTGTGCGATTGTACCTGAGTCATACCGAACCCCCCTAAGCGCTTGGAATGCCCGGGTTCTTTGGGGGACTCCAACTCAACAACAACTGGAGTCCCTCATGACAATCCAATATCCTTCGCGGTCCCTTGCAAAAGAGGCCGCACGGCTCGCTGTGCAGCAGCATATCGCAGCGCAGCATGCCGCAGACCAGTCCTCGCGGCTGGAGTCGCCGCTGGAAGCCGCCCCCCACATTCCTACTTTGCTGGAGCCTTCTCCGGCCCCAGGCTGTGTTGACCCTGAAGGGCCAGTCGAAGACTCACCTTTGCGCCATCTGCTCATTGGTTCCCCCGCTGGGGTGCGCCACGCCATTGCGCGGCTGCACCAGCTGGACTATGTAGAGCGCCACTACTGGACGCCGCTGATTCAGATCACCCCTCGCGGGGTTCACATCACGCCAGCTCAGGGGCAGGTGCTGAGTTATTTGGTGCGGCAGCGGCCTATTCGGTAGCGGTTTATAGAGGAGCAAAATCGGTAAGGCACTGTTCCCCTACCGATTTTGCTTTAGGGTTGTCCTGCTGAGTTAGGCGTTGCTTGGGGGCAGGCCCCCAAACCCCCTTGTCATCAGTGAGAGGGATGCTTTGCGAGGATAGCGACAACGAATAAACCAAAACCATCTTGAGAAGTGGTTTATCAGATGATCTTTGGCTTAATTGATGACAGGCCCTAATGGCCAGCACCCAATACTGAATCGTGAAGCGTATAATTCTGACGCTTGCAAACGTTTTCTTTAGGTTTGAATTGCATTTTGATACGTCGTGGATTCACTGGCGTGCATGATGTGTTTTAGATTACAACTCTTGATGTTCTCTTCGAGTTTTAGCGATCGCCATTGCAAGCTGAGCTGCGTTTCTACACAAAGCAATTACGCCTGCAGATATACACGCCGATTCAAGCTTGAGCAAACCAAGGAAAAACTACGCAGGGTCTCTTCGAATAGGACAGTATATTTAACTACTTCTTAATCGAAATGTTTGGATTCCTTAACGCCCGAATGCAAGGGTAGTGGGGGCGAAGTGCAAGGCAGGCAGCGCGCGATGGCGTGCGGTGTTGGTATGGCTATGTTTCTTAGGAGTACTGGTCCTATCGGTACTACGGGTCAGCGGGCGTTTTGCCGCCCTTGTGATGAGCCTAAGAAATAACTTAGGAGTCTTCTGACATCCATGGCATTTACTACCAACACCCTGGAGGGATTTGCGTCTCTCCCCGCTGACACCTTTGCCGAAGGGCCCCAGTCCGGTACGGACAACGGCAACATCGATGCGATCGCCCGCATTCAGCCCATTTCTGCCAATGGCCGCACCGGCCCCTTCGACGGCCAGCCGGTCCAGGGCTTCAGCGCTGTGCAGTTCGCCCCCGATAGCGAGGGCGGCACGTTTTGGTTTTTGTCTGATAACGGCTTTGGCGGCGAGGCCAACAGCACCGACTATCTGCTGCGGCTGTACCAGGTAGCTCCCAGCTTCAATGGTTTAGACGGCGACGGCAGCGTCGAGGTGCAGGGCTTCGTTTCCCTCAGCGACCCCGACGGCCTAATTCCCTTTGAGATTGAGAACGGCGGCACCGAAGAGCGCCTGCTGACGGGAACCGACTTCGACATCGAGTCCTTTGTGCTGGACGCCAGCGGCGACATCTGGGTGGGTGAAGAGTTCGGTCCCTTCTTGCTTCACTTCAACGGCGAAGGTGAACTGCTGGAAGCGCCCATCGCCACCCCTAACCCGGTTGAGCTCGACACGCTCAACGGCCAGGATCCCTTAGTAATCGGCCACCGGGGCGCCAGCGGCGACTTCCCGGAGCACACCCTAGAAGCCTACCGGGCGGCGATCGCTGCCGGGGCGGACTTCATCGAGCCTGACCTGGTAATCACCAGCGACGGCGTACTGATTGCCCGCCATGAGCCCACACTGGCCCAGGTGGAGCTAGACGAAAACGGCGAAATCGCCCTGGATGCCGACGGAAATCCCATCGTGCTGCAAAACAGCACCCTAACCACCAACGTGGCAGAGCTAGAGCAGTTTGCCGGCAAGCTCACCGTCAAGAGCCTGGACGGCGCTTTGGTCGGCGGCTGGTTTGCTGAAGACTTCACCCTAGAAGAAATCAAGCAGGTGCGAGCCCGCCAGTCCCGCGACTTCCGCGACCCCAACTTTGACGACCTGTTCGAGATTCCCACCTTCCAGGAGGTGATCGAGCTGGTGCAAACGGTGGAGGCCGACACTGGCGTGGCCGTGGGCATCTACCCCGAAACCAAGCACCCCACCTTCTTTGACGTGCAGGGCCTGTCCCTAGAAGCGCCCCTGGTGCAGACGCTGCTGGACACCGGCTTCACCGACCCTAGCCGCATCTTTATCCAGTCCTTTGAAGTGGCCAACCTGCTGGAGCTGCAGGGGTTACTTGCGGAGGCGGGCTTAGGCGATACGCCCCTGGTGCAGCTGTTCGGTGACACCGAAGGCAGCTTCATCAACGCGGGGGGCGGCGGATTCTCCGTACCCTTCGACGTGGTCGCCAATGCAGACCTATCTGAGGCTGAGCGGGAAGCCATCTACGGCGACCTGGTGAACTTCATCGATTTTGAGAACCCCACCTACGGCGACCTCACCAGCCAAGAGGCCATCGACGCCATCAGCGACTACGCCGCTGGCCTCGGCCCCTGGAAGAACAACATCCTGCTGCGGGAGTCCTTAGAAACGCCGGTAGACGGCAACGGCGACGGCGAAGCGGAAATCACCACTCAGCTTACGGGCGAAGTGTTCCCGCTGATCGATCGCGCCCACGAGGCCGGTCTGCAGGTGCACCCCTACACCCTGCGGGATGAGGAGCGCTTCTTGACCCTCACCGCCGAGGGTGAGCCCCAAACCCCAGAAGAGGAGTTTGAGCAGCTGGTTGCCATCGGCGCCGACGGCTTCTTCACCGACTTCCCCCGCACGGGTGACCCGGTGGTGGATAGGCTCACTTCTGATGAGGTGCGATCGCCCAACAACCCCGACTTCGACTTCAACACCCTCAACGGCCAGACGCCTCTGGTCATTGGTCACCGGGGTGCCAGCGGCGACTTCCCCGAGCACACCCTAGAGGCCTACCGCCTGGCGATTTACCAAGGGGCCGACTTCGTGGAGCCCGACCTGGTGATTACCCGCGACGGCGTGCTCATCGCTCGCCACGAGCCCACCCTGGCCCAGGTGGAGCTAGACGAGAACGGCGAGATCGTGCGGGACGCTGACGGCAACCCCGTCGTCCTGCAAAACAGCACCCTCACCACCAACGTGGCGGAGCTAGATCAATTTGCCGACAAGCTCACCGTCAAGAGCCTAGACGGTGCCTTGGTGGGCGGCTGGTTTGCCGAAGACTTCACCCTAGACGAAATCAAGCAGGTGCGGGCCCGCCAGTCCCGCGACTTCCGCAGCCAGGAATTCAACGACCTGTTTGAAATTCCCACCTTCCAAGAGGTGATCGAGCTGGTGCAGGAGCTGAGCCCGGTGGTGGGCCGCGACATCGGCATCTACCCCGAAACCAAGCACCCCACCTTCTTCGATGAGCAGGGCCTCTCTCTAGAAGCGCCCCTGGTGCAGACGCTGCTGGACACCGGCTTCATCAACCGCGATCGCATCTTCATCCAGTCCTTTGAGGTGGCGAACCTGATCGAGCTGCGCAATGAGATTCTGCCCGCAGCGGGCCTCGATGACCTGCAGCTCGTGCAGCTATTTGGCGACACCGAGGGCCAGTTCATCAACGCGGGCGGCGGCGGCTTCTCCGTGCCGTTCGACGTGGTGGCCAACGCGGACCTCTCCGCCGAACAGCGCGAGGCGCTCTACGGTGATTTGGTCAACTTCATCGACTTTGAGAACCCCGGCTACGGCGACTTGGCTAACCCCGAGGCGATCGCCGCCATCAGCAGCTACGCCGACGGCCTCGGCCCCTGGAAGAACAACATTCTGCTGCGGGAATCTCTCGAAGAGCCCGTCGACGGCAACGGCGACGGCGAAGCGGAAATCACCACCCAGCTCACGGGCGAAGTGTTCCCGCTGATTGACTTTGCCCACGACGCCGGCCTCCAGGTTCACCCCTACACCCTGCGGGATGAGGAGCGCTTCTTGACCCTCAACGCCGACGGCACCCCCCAAACCACGGGAGAGGAGTTCCAGCAGCTAATCGAGCTGGGGGTAGACGGCTTCTTCACCGACTTCCCCGAGACGGGTCGCATCATCGTAGAGCAGTTCGAGACCGCTGAAGAATTCGCCAACCTGCGCGGCTCGCGCGGTTACGAGGGCATGGCTTTCAGCCTCGATCGCCAAACCCTCTACCCGCTGCTAGAGGGCACGGTGTTCGGTGACCCCGAAGCCTCCCTGCGCATCTACGAATTTGACGTGGCCACCAGCAGCTTCGAGGGCATCCTCGGGCGCTATCAGCTCGACGCGGCCAACCACGCCATCGGCGACTTCACCCCCATCAACGCAGACGAGTTTTTGGTGATTGAGCGGGACGGCGGCCAAGGCGACGCGGCTGAGTTCAAGAAAATCTTCAAGGTGGACCTGAGCGAAATCAGCGATGGGTTCGTGGAGAAAACTGAGGTGGTGGACCTGCTCAACATCGCCGACCCCAACGACCTCAACGGCGACGGCGAAACCACCTTCGATTTCCCGTTTGTCACCATCGAGGACGTGCTGGTGCTGGATGAGGACTCCATCCTGGTGGCCAACGACAACAACTACCCGTTCTCCGTCGGTCGCGGCCCGGATATCGACAACAACGAGATCATCCAGATTGGCCTAGCGGAGCCCCTGGATTTGGACCCCAGCCTTGGCGTAGCCGGGCTGACGGGCACTGAAAGCCCAGACGGCCTGGACTTCGAGGGGGCTGATCTTGTGGCCGGCACGGTGATCACCGACCAGCTCACGGGCGTTACGGTGTCCACCAGCGGCCCTGAGGCGATGATCTTCGACACGGCTAACCCCACGGGCGGAGACACTGATCTCGCGAGCGATGTCTTGGGCAACGTGCTGATTCTCTCTGAGGACGGCGACGCCTCTGACCCCGACGACAACGCCGCTGGCGGCACCTTCGAGTTCACCTGGGACGAGCTGGTCAACATCGCCAGCGTCGGCCTGCTGGATGTGGAAGAAACGGGCGGCTTCATCACCGCGTTTGGCGATGACGGTGCCGTTCTGGGCCGCTTCGACACCACTAACCTCACGGCAAACGGGGCCTTTGGCACCGCTGCTGTGGACATGGACATCGAAGGCGTCCGCCGCCTGGATGTGACCCTGACGGGCAGCGGGGCGATCGCTGAAGTGAATTTCGCTTAGGCGCGTCTTAAGGCCAGTGTCCTAACGTATTAGGGTACCTGTTTAGCGTCTTGGAAGCCCCCATCCTTAGCCCTTCCCCCCAAACTTGAGGGAAGGGGACCAAATTCCCCTCTCCCAACGTTGGGAGAGGGGTTGGGGGTGAGGGCCACGCTAAACAGATACGTATTAGGACACTGGTACCGCACCGTCAGCGCGTCGTAGACGGTGCTTTCTACGCTGACTTGAAGAAGCGAATAATCTCCCTAACCTGGTCTAAGAATTGACTATCTTGGTTGAGCTGAGCGATCGCACCTCGCGCTTCCGTCGCAATGCGCTCATGGTCTTGGGCGTTTGTCGCCTTGAACTGCTCGTGGGCCGCCGTGAGCCGGGCCACATCCTGCCGGAGGTGCGCTAGACTGCGCTGCTGCCGAGCCGCCCACGAGCTGTCTTCATCGGGGTTGAGCTGTAGCGCTGTGGCCTCTTGCTGGGTTAACAACCGCTCAAGCTCGCTCTTCAGCTCCTGAATGGCGCTCTTCACCTCAACGATGTCTTCGCGGGGATACTTCAGCTCCCTGCCAATATTGGCCAAGCGCTGCATCAAGTAACGATATGACGCGATTGTGGGGCGCAGTCCCGTCAGCAGGAGCGCCGCAACCGATCCCAGATATCCAATCGCGCTTACCCCCGTCGCCGCGAGCAGGTATAGGGCGATCGCAGAGAGGACGTGGAGCCCAATCGCAACCACGAGCACCCGTCGCTGCACCTTGTTTACATAGCTGCAGGCCTGCTCATCGATATCAATCTGCTTCTGGCGAGAAAGCTTGACCTCCGCCAAGATCGCTTGGGCGCTGAAGTAGATATTCCAGGGGACGGTCGTAATCGTGATCAGCCACCAAAAAATAGCCGCTGCGATCGCCCAAGCAACGAAGCTGCCGGTAGAGATGCCCAGCAGGTTGAGGCCACCGAACACGAGCAGCGCCAGCAGTGCCCAGGCAATCGTAAACCCGCTAAATCCATATAGCTCTTGTTCTAACGTCATAGTTCCTTTTACAAATCACGTAGATTGCTATAAATACGCCTGTACCTATACCAAAAGCCTGTGATAGCATAAGGCGCTAGACGATAAAATCATTACAAAACGTAAAAATGTTTACGTAGAAATGGTTGCTCAGGGCATCTAGCCGTCGTTCCCCACACCGCCAACTCACCATGTCCGACTCCACATCCCCCAGGTCTGTTCAGGCCGACCTCGCCAAAGCGGCAGGGAGCGCCAATAGCCACGGCAGCGGACGCAGCGGGACAGACAAACAGGACTTGACGGTTTCTCCCGCCAGCGCCCCTCGCCAGAAAGACGAAGTGATTCGCATTCGTGGCGCTCGCCAGCACAACCTGAAAAACATTGACCTAGAGCTGCCCCGCGATCGCCTGATTGTGTTCACGGGGGTATCCGGCTCAGGCAAATCTTCCCTCGCCTTCGACACCATCTTCGCCGAGGGCCAGCGCCGCTATGTCGAGTCCCTCAGCGCCTACGCCCGCCAGTTTCTCGGCCAGGTAGACAAGCCCGACGTGGACGCCATCGAGGGCCTCAGCCCCGCCATCTCCATCGACCAAAAGTCTACCTCCCACAACCCTCGCTCCACGGTAGGCACCGTCACCGAGATTTACGACTACCTGCGGCTGCTGTTTGGCCGTGCCGGGGAGCCCCACTGCCCCCACTGCGATCGCTCCATCGCCCCCCAAACCATCGACCAGATGTGCGATCGGCTCAAGGCTCTCCCTCCGCGCACCCGCTTCCAAATTTTAGCGCCGGTGGTGCGGGGGAAAAAGGGCACCCACAAGAAGCTGCTGTCGGGCCTAGCCACCGAGGGCTTTGCCCGGGTGCGGCTCGACGGCGAGGTGCGGGATTTATCGGATTCCATCGAGCTGGATAAGAACCAGTCCCACGACATTGAGATCGTGGTAGACCGGCTGGTGCAAAAAGACGATATCCAGGAGCGGCTGGTGGACTCCTTGAGCACGGCCCTGAAGCGTGCTGGAGGCATTGCCATCGCGGACATCGTCTCCTGGGGCGAGGCTAAACCCGAGGGCAGCAGCGCCAAGGACAATGTCGTCTCCATGGAGCAGTGGCGCGGCAGCGGCGAGGTGTTCCGCGCTGCTGAGACCGCCACCCCATACGACGCCCTATCTCAAGTTGAACCTGGGGCCGAACCCGAGACGGAGATTGTCTTCTCCGAAAATTTTGCCTGCCCGGTGCACGGCGCGGTAATGGAAGAGCTGTCTCCCCGACTGTTTTCTTTCAACTCCCCCTACGGCGCCTGCAGCCACTGCCACGGGCTGGGTAGCCTGCGCACCTTCTCCGCCGAGCTGGTCATCCCTAAACCAGAGCTGCCGGTCTACTCGGCGATCGCCCCCTGGTCCGAGAAGGACAACACCTACTACTTTTCTCTGCTCTACAGCGTGGGGCAGGCCTTCGGCTTCGAGATCCAGACGCCGTGGGAAGACCTCACCCCAGAGCAGCAGCACGTTATTCTCCACGGCTCTAAGGAGAAGATCAAAATTGAAACTGACTCGCGCTACAGCAGCAAGCGGGGCTACCAGCGCCGCTACGAAGGGGTGCTGCCCATGCTGGAGCGCCAGTACCGAGAATCGTCCTCAGACAGCTACCGGCAAAAGCTGGAGCAGTACCTAGTCGATCAAAACTGCGAGGTCTGCGGCGGCGATCGCCTCAAGCCCGAATCTCTGTCGGTGCGCATCGGCCAGTTTGCCATTCAAAACTTCACCAGCGTCCCCATTCACATCGCGCTAGACCGGATCAACGCCCTGCAGCTCACCTCGCGGCAGGCCCAGATTGGCGAGCTGGTGCTCAAAGAAATCAAGGCCAGGCTGCAGTTTTTGCTAGACGTAGGGCTAGACTACCTCACCCTAGACCGCCGCGCTATGACCCTGTCGGGGGGGGAGGCGCAGCGCATCCGGCTGGCCACCCAAATCGGCGCCGGCCTCACCGGCGTACTCTACGTGCTAGACGAGCCCAGCATCGGCCTGCACCAGCGGGACAACAGCCGCCTGCTGTCGACCCTAAACATGCTGCGCAACTTAGGTAACACCCTGATTGTGGTGGAGCACGACGTGGACACCATTCGGGCGGCGGACTATTTAGTGGACATTGGGCCGGGGGCCGGGGTCCACGGCGGGCGCATCGTGGCCCAGGGCAGTCTGGAAAACCTGCTCAGCTCAGAGGAGTCTTTGACGGGGGCCTACCTCTCCGGGCGCCGCAGCATCGCCACCCCATCCGAGCGGCGGGAGGGCAACAACCGCCAGCTCAGCATCCTTGGCGCCCACCGCAACAACCTGCGGGACATCGACGTCACCATTCCTTTGGGGGTGCTGGCCTGCGTCACCGGGGTCTCGGGGTCGGGTAAGTCCACCCTGGTAAACGAGCTGCTCTACCCGGCCCTGCGCCACCACTTTGGACACAAGGTGCCCTTCCCAAAGGAGGTCAAGGAAATCAAGGGGCTGAGCGCCTTGGATAAGGCGGTGGTGATTGACCAGTCCCCCATTGGCCGCACCCCTCGCTCGAATCCCGCCACCTATACGGGCGTATTCGACGTGATTCGCGACCTGTTTGCCCAAACCGTGGAAGCCAAGGCCCGGGGCTACAAGCCGGGGCAGTTCTCCTTCAATGTCAAGGGCGGACGCTGTGAGGCTTGCGGGGGGCAGGGGGTGAACGTGATCGAAATGAACTTCTTGCCAGACGTCTACGTACAGTGTGACATCTGTAAAGGGGCGCGCTATGGACGGGAGACCCTGCAGGTGAAGTATAAGGGCAAGTCGATATCTGACGTGCTCAGCATGACGGCGGAAGAGGCCCTAGGATTTTTCGAGAATATCCCCAAGGCCAAGGCGCGGCTGCAGACTATGGTGGACGTGGGGCTGGGCTACGTGCGGCTGGGGCAGACGGCCCCCACCCTCTCGGGCGGGGAGGCCCAGCGGCTGAAGCTGGCGACGGAGCTGTCGCGGCGGGCCACGGGGAAAACCCTGTACTTAATTGACGAGCCCACCACCGGGCTGTCCTTCTACGACGTACACAAGCTGCTGGACGTGCTGCAGCGCCTAGTGGACAAAGGCAACTCAGTGCTGGTGATCGAGCACAACCTGGACGTAATTCGCTGCGCCGACTGGCTGATCGACCTGGGTCCGGAGGGGGGCGATCGCGGCGGTGAGGTGGTGGCGGTGGGCACGCCAGAGGCGGTGGCGGAGGTGGCAGAGTCCCATACAGGGTATTACCTGAAGCAGGTGCTAGCCCAGCATGCTCGCGCATGAGCAGCACCCTGAGATCAGGAGGTCCCCCTAAAGGACTAGTGCTTTGCCAAAGCTAAAAATTGGGGTCGCGTAGATTGGCGTTAAGCGCAGCCCAACCCAACGATAGCAATCGGTTCGTTGGATTTCCTGACATCAATCTCAACCTACAAATTAAGGTTTGACGTTCCACTAGGCCTCGCTTGCAGCCTCTGGAAGCGCCACCAGCTCAAGCCAGTAATGGCCAATGAAGCTAATGACTTCTACAAGCTTGATGAAGGTAACAGGCTTGACGATGAACGAGTTGACGCCCAGATCGTAAGAGTGAATCACATCCCGCTCCTCTTTAGACGTGGTTAGCACGACAATTGGAATTGACTGAAGCGCAGGGTCCGACTTGATTTCAGCGAGTGCCTGTCGCCCGTCCTTTTTTGGCATATTGAGGTCGAGCAAAATCAGGCCGGGGCGAGGCGACGTGTTTGGATCGGTAAACTCACCGCGGCGATTGAGGTAGTCCAGCAGCTCTTCCCCGTCTTTAGCAAAGTAGAGCGGGTTGGCCAGATGACTCTCCTCCAGCGCATCCTGAAATAAAACGCGATCGTCTTCGTCGTCTTCGGCCATCAGGATAGGAATCGGTCGCGCTGGCTTTGAGGTCATGGTGCTGGACTTGCTGGACTGGAAGGGCGAGTGGGCAGGGTAACCACCATGGTGGTTCCTTCGTTGGCGACACTGCGGGCAGTGATCGTCCCCCTATGATACTCAACGATTTTGCGGCAAATTGCCAAACCCATGCCTGTGCCGGGATACTCCAGCCGACCGTGGAGCCGCTGAAAGGGCTGAAAGATTTGGTCGAGGTACTTTTCATCGAAGCCAATGCCGTTGTCGGCGATCGCAACGCAGACCTGATCGGGGTGCTCAGACGGGGTTTCATACACCCGAATTTTGGCCGGACGCTGGGGATGGTGGAACTTAAGGGCGTTACCGATTAGGTTTTGCAGCAGCTGCCGCATCTGCAGCGAGTCGGCGTAGACCATGGGCAGCGGGTCCACCTCAACCTCCCCCTGAATCTCAACGATGGCCGCTTCTAGGTCAGACAAAACCCCCGTGACCACCTGATTGAGATTGACCGACTTATGGGGCAGGGTTTTGGTAGTGATGCGCGAGAAGCGCAGCAAATCGTGGATCAAGGTCTGCATGCGCTCCGAGGCGTTGCGCATCCGCCGCAGGTAGTCGCTGCCCCGTTTATCTAACACGGCGCCGTACTTATCCTGCAGGCGATCGCCAAAGGCCTGTATCTTACGCAGCGGCTCCTGCAGATCGTGGGAGGCCACGTAGGCAAAATTCTCCAGCTCCCGGTTCGAGCGGGCCAGCTCTTGGTTAATCTCCTTGAGGGTCTGCTCCATCTGTTTGCGATCGCTGATGTCCACCACAATCACGCCCACCTGAGCTTGAGACGGGCTCGTTTTAATCGGGAAATAAGAGGCGAGCCAGGTCAACGTTTTGCCGGGTTGACGGGGGGTTTCTCCCGTAATCTCAACATTTAGGACGGGCTGCCGTGCGGACTGAACCTGAACTATCAGGGGCTCTATAGTGTCTGCAAGGCTGGGCAGCACGTCGGCGGTGGTTCGGCTAATATGGGCTTCTACGGAAGCACCGTTGATGTCGGCTAAAGCCTGGTTAATCTGTAGAAACCGCCGCTGCTCATCGTAGATGCAAAAGCCAACTCCAGCGCTTGACGCCGCCTCGAAAAAGGCGTTGAGCCGCCGACCCCGGGTGCGGATTTCTTTCTCCAGCCGCTTGCGATCGCTAATGTCCTGAATCTGCGAGACAAAGAACACTGGGTTGCCCGCTTCGTCGCGCGCCAGAGAAACGTTAAGCTGCACCCAGATGGTGTGCCCCTGTTTATGGATGTAGCGCTTCTCCATCTGGTAGCCCTGGCGCTCTCCAGCGAGGGTCTGCTGCACGTAGCCCAAGTCTGTGGCGAGGTCCTTGGGGTGAGTAATGTCCTGGAAGGTAAGCTGGTAGAGTTCCTCGGCGGTATAGCCCACAATCTCACAGAGGGCCCCATTCACTTTACTCCAGCTGCCGTCGAGCATCACCATCGCCATTCCAATGGCAGCGTTGTCAAAGGCAAGCTGGAAGAGCTGGCTATCTGTGGCGGAGTGCATGGCTTCATCTTAGGACATGCCTGGCTCGAAGCTTTATACCTTTAGGCCATCTGTGGTGTCCTGCAACATGTGCAGTTTGAGGCCCATTGGCCATCTGACTTCTAAATTCTCTGAATTATAGCGATACCAAATCGCATTGAAGATGGCATAAGCAAAGGGAACAACGCTATACACTAGGGGAATTAGCCGCTCTAAATGAACTATAGCCCCACGATGACACAAGCGACGGACGCCACCTTCAATCAGGTCTACAAGTGGATGATTCTGGGCGAATCCCGTCCTGCCGCGGAGCAGGTGGTCCCGGCGCTGCTGGCTGCTGAAAAAGCGAGTCGCGGTAGCTCAGCGGTCCAAGAGCGTTCAACCTGGACCTATCGCGAGCTTCTAGGACCCTGGCGGCTAAGCTTCATTACAGGAACGCGATCGTCGCGGCAGCGTGCTGGCGTTGTCTTAGGGCCGGGCCGGTTCGTGCCTCGGTGGGTTGAAATCTCCCTCACCTATTGCGCACCAGAAAAGGGGCCAGAAAAGGGGCCAGATAACGCATTGGATACTGCGCCAGTGGGCCGGGTGCAAAACCGGGTGGCGATCGCAGGCGCCGCGATGACGGTGAGCGGCCCAACGAAGCCGTGGCCTCGCGGCATCTTGGCCTTTGACTTCACCCGCATGACCCTGGACCTGGGGGGCTGGTCCCCCATCGACACCCAGATTCGCAACGGCGCTGAGCGCGAGGCTGCATTTAACCAGCAGCCCCTAAAGGCGCAGGCCTTCTTTCGCTATTTCCTTGTGGCGCCGAATTACGCTGCCGCTCGGGGACGGGGCGGCGGTCTGGCGCTGTGGGTCCGCGATCGCTAATGACTCAACTGTTTTCACCCCAGTCTAGCCATGGAACTCAGCCACGACCTGATGAAGCGCCCCCTCGGACGCCGAACCCTGCTCGCCACCACCGGGGCGGCCCTAGCCAGCCAAGCCTCGTCAATCTCACGCTCCGCCCAGGCCACAGCATCCCCATCTGCCCCATCTGGGCCCCGCGTCGAATGGCGCATGGCCACCAGCTGGCCCCCCTCCCTAGACACGCTGTACGGCACGGCTCAGCATATTGCCCAGCGGGTTGAGCAAATGAGTGGGGGCCGCTTCACCATTGAGGTCTCTGCGGCGGGGGAGCTGGTGCCTGGGCTGCAGGTGCTAGACGCCGTCCAGGCCGGCACGGTCCAATGTGGCCATTCCGCCGCGTACTACTACACCGGCAAATCCCCTGCCCTCGCCTTCGCTACGGCGGTTCCCTTTGGCCTGACGGCCCGCCAGCAGAACGCCTGGCTCTACGAGGGAGGCGGCATTGACGCCATAAACCAGGTCTACAGCGGTTTCAACACGGTGGCGTTTCCTGCGGGCAACACCGGCGTGCAGATGGGGGGCTGGTTCAAGCGATCCATAGCCACAGTCGCAGACCTGCAGGGCCTCAAGATGCGGACCGCTGGGCTGGGGGGAGAAGTGCTCTCTCGCCTCGGCGTCACGGTACAGGCGCTGCCCGCAGGCGAAATTCTGCTGGCCCTGGACTTGGGCACCATCGACGCGGCGGAATGGGTCGGTCCCTACGACGATGAGAAACTCGGCCTCCACAAGACGGCGGATTATTACTACTACCCAAGCTGGTGGGAGCCGGGGGCAAGCCTCGATTTGATGATCAACCTCCAGGCCTGGGAGCAGCTGCCCCCAGACTATCAAGACATACTCAAAACCGCCGCCGCCAGCGCCAATGCGAAATGCTTGGCCGACTATGACGTCCTCAATCCCTTGGCCCTCAGCCGCCTAATTCAACAGGGGACAAAGCTGGAGGTCTTCAGCGACGACATCTTAGCGGCCTGCCGGGAGCAGTCTACAGCGGTGCTGGAGGAGCTTGCCGGTCAAGATGCCGCGTTCAAGACCATCTACGGGCCGTGGAAAGCGTTTCGCGATCGCCTGCAAACCTGGCACGGCCTGGGGGAGGCCAGCCTCAATGGGTTTGCGGTTAAGTGATGTTGGGGCCAAGTGAGCGCGGTGACCAAGTGGGCGCGGGGGCGATCGCCGCGTAGAATGGCCTGGTAGCACGACAAAGGTAGTCCGCAATGCGTGTCGGGGTAATCGGTGGGGGGCAGCTGGCCTGGATGATGGGCCGGGTGGCCGAGTCGCTGGGGGTAGAACTCATCATCCAGACCCCAAGCGCCACTGACCCAGCGGTGGCGATCGCCGCCGACACCATCCTCGCCCCGGTGGCCGACGCCAGCGCTACCGCTCGGCTCGCCCAGCGCTGCGACGTCATTACCTTCGAAAACGAGTTTATCGACATCCCCGCGCTGCGGGCCTTGCCCAAAAGTCAAACCCTATTTCGCCCCCGCCTCGAAGCCCTCGCTCCGCTACTGGATAAATTTCAGCAGCGTCAATATCTCCAGTCTCTTGGCCTGCCGGTGCCGCGGTTTATGGCCCTGACCCCCACAGTGGACATCAGCCCAACCGCTGTGACAGATCCGTCACAGCCGCTAACCCTGGCCTACCCGCTCGTGCTCAAGGCCCGCCGCCACGGCTATGACGGCAAGGGCACCCACGTGGTGCGCTCCCAGGCCGACCTAGGGCGAGTGGTCTCCTCCGACACCCTAGGGTCGCAGCTGTGGATGCTGGAAGAATTCATTCCGTTTCAGCGGGAGCTGGCGGTAATGGCGGCTCGGGGGGCAGACGGGGCGATCGCCGTCTATCCGGTGGTGGAGAGCGTGCAGGTGGATCAGGTGTGCCGCCGGGTGGTGGCGGGTATTGATCTGCCCCAGTCGGTGGTGCAGTCCACGGGGGCGATCGCCCGGTCTATTTTGCGATCGCTCCAAGTGGTAGGCATTTTCGGCATCGAGCTGTTTTTGACCGCCGACAATCGGGTTTTGATTAATGAAATTGCTCCCCGCACCCACAACTCAGGCCACTACACCCTGGACGCCTGCGCCACCTCCCAGTTTGAGCAGCAGCTGCGGGCCGTGTGCGGTTTGCCCTTGGGCGATCCGGCGCTGCAGTGGCCGGGGGCACTGATGGTCAACCTACTGGGGTACGAAGCAGCCGACAGCGACTACCCGGAGCAGCGCCAGCAGCTCGCCCAGCTGACAAACAGCGTGGTGTACTGGTACGGCAAAGGCCAGTCCCGGCCAGGGCGGAAGCTAGGCCATGTGACCGCGACGCTTGAGTCGGGTCAAATCGAAGCCCAAGCTGAGGCCTTAAGCCGCCAGATTGAGTCTATTTGGTATCCCCAGAGGAACTGAATTGGGACTGAGTCTGCGGTGATAGGGGGCTCACGCCAATGAACTAATTCACCAAGGAATTTCCTGCAGTCTCCTCAATGGCCACTCATCTGGCTCTAATCCGTGACCACTAGATTAAGCCCATTGGAGATCGGCGGTTACCCCAGGGCTGATGACAAATTCGTCGGCTTGAGGGGCTAGCACTATTTCGGCGATAACGTCACCCACAAGTGCATCCTTCGACGGTTTTCCATCGCGGCCTCTTAAGGCCGCATTTCTGTACATCAACTCTAAAAAATTGGAGATACCCTCAACTATGACTATGAAAAGAACCGCGTTTGGTGCGCTTTCGGCGATCGCCTTGGCGACGGCAGCTGTCCCCGCAATTGTCGCTGACGCTGTTGCCCAAATAAGCGCGCCCTACGTCGCCGATTCTGGCACCCTGGACCGAGGCCAGGACCACTTCGTGGACGTGAAGGCCGCGGGCGGGCCGCTCGAGCGGATTAAGGTCGTCTGCGTCACGTTCCATGAGCTTGACGATATAGAGATCGTCGATGAAGCTGGCAACGAAATCCCCCACAGCGTCAACTATGGATTCGAGGAGTTCACCATCACCTTCAATGAGGCAATCCCTGATGGCGAAACGGCACGCATCGTAATGCTCAATTCCCGCATTCGGGGCCGACTCGGAGGACTGACTGTCCCGTATCGAATCTTTGGCACCACCCCCATGATCGAAGGCCTGATTCCCTTTGGGACTGCCGTCGTCACGGTCCCTGAAGTCACTGGCCGGTAGACAGAAGATTGGGGTGAGGCTTGGTCTTGCCCCAGCCCATACTCGAAATATAGCGAGCTGCTGGGATCGCTCGGCAATGGTCCGCTTGATCCTTAGAGTTCGTGACTTCTAGAGAGAAATCGCTGCGAGGAACTCGATTTGCGGTACAAGTGAAGAATGTCTAGATCGAGCGTAGATTTCCCTGGCCCGCGATGTCCATCACCACGCCTCGTCCTCTAACAACCCCGCTTTGGAGCCGGCTGCAGCGCGCGGTTCAGCCCATAGTCCTGCTGCTGCCCGCAGGCGTTTGGCTGCTGCTGCTGCTGGTTGTGCCCACGGTGCTGATCTTGGAAATTAGTATGGTGCCGGGGCTGCGGCCCGAGGACCCCATTGAAAACTACGGCATCGGCAACTACCTGCGCATTTTAGAGCCGGTGTATCTGCAGGTGATGGCGCGATCGCTCTACTATGCGGCGGGGGCAACCATGGCCTGCCTGCTGGCGGGGTTCCCCGTCGCCTACTGGATTGCCTTAATGGCGCCTAAACGGTGGCGCACCCTGCTGCTGGTGGCCTTTGTGCTGCCTCTATGGACCTCGTCCCTGCTGCGAGCCTACGCCTGGATCACTATTCTGCGGCCTTCTGGAGTGCTCAACACGGCGCTGGCGGCCCTAGGTCTGCCGGGGCAAGGCTGGCTCAACGATAGTCCCGCCGTGCTCATCGGCCTCACCTATAGCTATCTCCCCTACATGGTGCTCATTCTCTACGCCTCCTTAGAAAAGCTAGATCGGCGGCTGCTAGAGGCTTCGGCTGACCTGGGCGCCACGCCGCGTCAAACCTTTTTTCGGGTAACGGTACCCCAAAGCCTGCCGGGCATCGTCGCCGGGGCGCTGCTGGTGTTCATCACCAGCATGGGAGATTTTGTGGTGCCCGAGCTGCTAGGGGGCGCATCCAGCATGACCATCCCCCGGTTAATCTACAACCAGTTCTTGGGAGCGGCGCGCAACTGGGGCTTTGGCTCGGCGCTAAGCATGGTGCTGATTGCGGCGGTGAGCCTGGCGATCGCCCTGCTGATTCGCTTTGGCGATCGCCGAACAGACTATACCTGAGGCGGCTGATATTTAGCGCCGCCGATTGGGCGGTCCAAACGGCCCAAACCACCCTGGACTGGGCTTAGCTTTGCGATTGGCCTGGTGACGCTCGGCGCTGGTGCGGCCCAGGGTGCCGCTGCTGAGAAACCGGGCTATAAGCGTTATGGGTTTAAGCAGCGGCTCCTCTTCGTCTTCGTCGATTACGGCTTTAATCGACCACCATTTAGAGAGTAAGCCCCCCGTCCAGCCGGCAAGCCCGCCTAGAAAAATGCTCTGCACCGCCGTAAATCCCGCTAGCCGAAATAGCAGCAAAAAGACAAGCCAAAATTTGAGGGCGGCGGCAACTTTGATCATGGGCGCAAGGTCATGGGGGTAATATCCAAGTACGCTACATCGAATAGGGTCAAGAACAAAAAGCTAGCCGATTATCCCAAGGGGCCTGAGCTGATCAGGAACGGGCTGGGTCGTATCGACCGAACGAACGTAGGGCTGCTCTTCAGCGGTGAATGGCTCGAACGACTGCTTTTTCATCACCTCTACCGTAGCATCTGCGATATCGCGCCGGGACTGGAGGCGATCGCCCCTTATATCTTCAGGGGCGTCACAGTAAACCATCTTCAGCAGCACCTGGCGCGACTTCGCCTCGGCTAGGACCGGACCCCGGTGGGCTACGCGATCGTATTTGGCGTCTAGGATGACAGAATAGCCCGCGTCAATCAGCTTGAACGCCAGGTCAGCCAGCCGCCCGTAGGTTTTCTGCGTCATCTCAGGGGTGTAGAGGCTCTGGTCTCCCTGCTGATTCAGGGGAACGCCCCCCAAATGCTTGCGCACGGCATCAGAGCGAATTTGAATCGCCCCGGTTTGGGCTGCGATTTGGCGGCCCACCGTAGACTTACCGCTGCCCGAGAGCCCGCTCATTAGGGTGAGGCTGCCCTGCCTGGGCTGGGTATAGCGCCAGGCGAGGCGGTAGTAGCGCGCGGCGATTTCCGTCGCCGTCTGCTTTTCCTCGACGGAGACGCTGGGGTCGTTGAGCAAAAACGACGTCACCTTAGCCCTGACATAGCTCTGGCGGCTGACGTAGAGCGGCAGAACTTGCAGTCCCTCCCAATCCCCCGTCTGCTCGACGTAGGCGTTGAGGAACAGGGTGCTGAGGTCGGGCCGATCCCCTGCCTCTAGGTCCATAACGATGTAGGCAATGTCGAACATGACGTCCACAAACCGAAACGGCTCGTTGAACTCGATGCAGTCGAACAGCATGTACCGGTCTTGCCAGTAGCAGATGTTGTTCAGGTGCAAATCGCCGTGGCACTCACGAATCCAGCCATTGTCAATGCGATCGCGAAATAGCGCCTGCTGCGCCTCAAAGAAGCGATCGGTGTAGGTCCGGGTCTCATCAAATTGCTGCTGGGTTTGGGGACCACCGATGTACTGCTCAGTTTGGTCGTAGTTTTCGTCAATGGACTGTCTGACCTGGGATACTTCCCCAAAGCTGCGGACATAGTCACTGGAGGGGGCGGCTTGGTGAAAGGCCGCAATTCGACTCGCCAAGGCGAGCAGCCGCTCTTCGGTTAGTTCACCGCGCTCAAAGTAGTGACGCAGTAGGGTATCCTGCGGGAACTGCCGCATCTTAACGGTGTACTCAACGGGTTCACCAGTGCCACCTAGGGCATAATCTGCGCCTTGCTGGGTGATGGGCAGAACCTCCAGATAGATCTCGGGTGCCCCGCGCTGGTTTAGCCGCAGCTCCTCATGGCAAAAGTGCTTGCGCCGCTCTAGGGTGGCGTAGTTCAAAAAGCCGAAATCTAGGGGCTTTTTCACCTTGTAAGCGAATTCACCCGTCAACAACACATAGGAAATGTGGGTTTGGACGAGCTGAATCGGCGTTTGAACCGGATGGGGATAGAAGTCGGGCTTCAGCATCTGATTGATTAGAGCCGGCCTCATCGTATCGCTCATAGACAGGAGTCCAACACAACAAAAGCCAGGAGTCAGCTCCTGGCTTGGCTATTATCGCACTGATTTAGCTCGTTCAACCCTAGATTGAACTGGGGCTCGAGGATTCAAGCAGCGCTTACTCGGAAGACTCCTCTGCAGAATTGCCGCCGTCGGGCGCGACCAAATCCACCAAAGACTCACCCTCTTCTGTGGCCGCAGGTGCTGTGGTGGGCGCCTGCACTGACACCACCGTTCGCTGGGGCTCTAGGGTAGACTTCACGCCCTTGGGGAAAGCAATATCGCCCACGTGCAGGATATCCCCCACCTTTAGGGAAGACACGTCGATATCAATTACCTCAGGAATGTCAGAGGGGTCGCACTGAATGGGCATCTCATTCACCACCGTGTCGAGAATGCCCTTCTCCTCTGTGACGCCAACGGCGTCACCCGTAAAGTTGAGGGGCACCACAACGTCAACGGAATCCTGATTCGCCACGGAGAAAAAGCTGAGGTGGTAAATCATCGGGCGCCAGGGGTGCATCTGCGCCTCGCGAATCAGCACCTGGCCCTTCCAGGACATCTCGGGGATAGTCAGCTTCACTAGGGAGCCGTTGACGGTGGCATAGCGCAGCAGAGTGGTGGCCTCTTTCTCATCGACGGATAGATCGACTGAGTTGCTGCCGTCGTGGCCGTAGAGCGATGCCGGAATACGGCCTTCCCGGCGGAGGGCCCGCGCCTTGGTCTCAGGCGATCGCGTTTCGCAGTTGAGGGTAAGTTCCATGATGGGTTACTGATTTAAGGTTGAGTGATTTGAGAGCTGTGGTTGATTGGTCTGTAAGGCTCACACCTGAGCCGCGTGGAGCGCCGATTGCTCCTGCAGCAGGGCTCGCTTTGGCCCGTGAATCGGGTCTTCAACAATGATGGTTTGGTCGCGGCTGGCCCCAAGGGAGACAATGGCGATGGGAACCTCCATTTGCTCGGCCAAAAACTTGAGATAGCTCAGGGCCTGGGGCGGCAAATCCTCTAGGGTGCGGCAGTGGGTTGTGGGCTGCTGCCAGCCCGGCAGCGCCCGATAGATGGGGCGACAGCGGGCAAACTGGCGGGCGTTGCTGGGCAAATCGCGGCAGGTTTCCCCGTCCAGCTCGTAGGCCACGCACACCTGGATTTCTTCCAGCTCGTCGAGCACGTCGAGCTTAGTGATGGCAAGGCAATCTAGACCGTTGATGCGCACGGCGTAACGGCCAATGACGGCGTCAAACCAGCCACAGCGGCGCTGTCGGCCCGTAGTGGTGCCAAACTCGGCCCCGCGATCGCACAGGTGAGCCCCCAGAGGAGAGTTGTCTAGCTCAGTGGGAAACGGTCCTTCCCCGACGCGGGTGGTGTAGGCCTTGGCCACGCCGATCACCCGGTCAATGCTGGTGGGTCCCACCCCTGCGCCCACACAGGCCCCGCCCGCCACGGGGTTGGACGAGGTGACGTAGGGATAGGTGCCGTGGTCTAGGTCCAAGAGCGTCCCTTGAGCCCCCTCAAACAGGATATTTCGCTTGTCCTGGATGGCATTGTAGATTAGCAGAGATGTGTCGGCGACGTGGGGGCGTAGACGCTCTGCGTAGCCAAGGTACTCCTGAATGACATCGTCTGGATCTAGAGGCGCTAGGTTATAAAGCTTTTCCAGTAGGACATTTTTATAGCTAATGGTCCACTGGAGCTGCTCCCGCAGGCCGTCGGGATCCATGAGGTTGATCATGCGGATCCCCGTACGCTCCGACTTGTCGGCGTAGGTAGGTCCAATGCCGCGCTTGGTTGTCCCAATTTTTTGGTTGCCCCGGCGCTCCTCCGACGCCTGGTCAATCAGACGGTGATAAGGCATGGTGACATGGGCAGACCCCGAAATCACCAGATTTTTGGTGATGACGCCGAGCGCATCGAGCTGGTCTAGCTCGGTAATCAGCGCCTTGGGATCGATGACGGTCCCCGAACCAATGATGCATGTCGTTTCAGGGTACAGAATACCGGATGGGATCAAGTGCAGCTTGAATGTCTGCGCCTTGACCACGACGGTGTGTCCGGCATTGACACCCCCCTGATATCGAACCACCACGTCGGCAGACTTGCTCAGCAAATCTGTGATCTTGCCCTTCCCTTCGTCGCCCCACTGGGCCCCAATTACAATGACGTTAGCCAATCTCTTACGCGTTTCTTAAAGTCACAAATCGCTATTATCTCTAAATTTGTGGGTCTATGTCAACTCTTTTTTGGCGACCTCTCGACTTTATCTGTAAGCATCGCAAGCTTACGTTGTGGGTTAGCCCAGAATCAATTATCTTTTGGCTAACGTCGCCCCAACCATTGCGCCAACGCCCCTTAAACGCTTAATACCAAACGCTTAATCTTAAAAGGAGACATCTATGGCCCTTCATGCTGAACTGCACAGACATCTCGGGGGGTCCGTTGTCCCCCGTGTGCTATGGCGCTACTTCCAGCGCAGCGACGCCGAGCTGGCGCAGCGCTTTCCCGAGTACTCTGAATTCGAGGAATTCTATACGCGCCCGCGCAACACTCTGGACGAGTACCTAGAGCTGCATACCCTCGTGGAAGGAGTCCAGACCGAATCAGCCCTGCCCTACTTCGTCTACCGGCTCGTGCGAGGCGCCTATATTTTCGAGAATCTGGCGTATCTGGAGCTGCGCTACACGCCCTACCTCAGAACCCCAGAGCACCTTGGCCAGAGCGATCGCATTGACGCCATGGCCCGAGTGGTGGAGGTTGTCGGCGAGGCCGGCAGCATCGGAGACTATCCCATCGTCCTGCGACAGATTTTGTGTATGCACTCCCGGCTCTCCTATGAGGTCAACCGGGCAATCGTGGATCTGGCGGCAGCATCACCCTACGTCTGCGCCGTGGATTTAGCGGGCGGGGACGCTCACTATTGCGATCGCCTCCAGGAGTACGCGTCCCTCTACGAATACGCCCGGGAGCAGGGCCTTAAAACCACTGGCCATCTGTATGAGACCACCGACGGCTGCTATCCCGAGCTGCTGCCCTATTTAATGCGCATCGGCCACGGCATCCAAATTCCGCTGCGCCATCCCCACCTGCTTAAGGAGGTGGCGGCCCGAGGGCAGTGTCTGGAGGTATGTCCAACCACATACCTCAAAACAGGTACCTTGCAGGAGCTGGGGCAGCTCAAGGTCGTATTCGATCGCTGCTTCGACGCAGGGGTCGACATCGCCATCTGCACCGACAACGCCGGACTGCACAATGTACGGCTGCCGTTTGAGTACGAGAACCTACTTACCTACAACGTGATCGACTTTGCCCAACTGCAGGCGTGCCAGCTGGCCTCGTTTCGCCACGCCTTTGGCTGGCCCCACGATACCTACCCCAGCTCCATTCTCTCCAGCGCACTTAAGCAGCCCTCTTTGCCGGTGGCCTAAGGTTGACCGAGATCGAAGCGTCCTAACGCTAGAGACCCGGTAGATTGAGGCCGCCGGTAAGCTCTTCCATCCGCTCACGCATAGTGGCGGTGGATTTGTTGTAGGCGTCTTTCATCGCGGCAGTGAGTAAATCCGACACTACGCCGACTTCCTCCTTGAGGAGGTCGGGGGAAATCTCGACCCGACGAGGCTCCTGATTGCCGCTGACGATAACTTTGACTAAGTCACCGCCTGCTTGCCCCTCAATCTCCATCTCTTCTAGCTCTTCCTGGAGGCGCTTAGCCCCTTCTTGGACCTGCTGAGCCTTTTTAAAGGCGTCTGCAAGCTCCTTCATTTTGCCTAAACCGAGGCCAAATCCTTGCCCTTTTGTCATGATGTTTTGTGTATTGGGTATTTCGTCTACGGTGCGCCCCGAGGGACAGCTATAGCTGTTGTTTAAGAGACCTATGGCTTCCAGTCGCTTACATGTCCTGAGCAACAGCAGTAATGCAACAGGTAATCATCCTAGCTAATTTTAGTTCCCTATGCGAAGCGGCAATAGGCCGACGTCTTCGCTACTCTAACAGCTATCGCTGTCTTGATGGCGTTCTTGCTAGACGTTAAATCCCAATAAGCGAACTTCGGGATGAAGCTTCACGGACCACTGCTGCTCGACTCGCTGCTGAACGTAGAAAATCAGGTCGAAGATATCCTGGGCTGTGGCCTGCTTTAGGTTGACGATGAAGTTAGCGTGGCGCTCTGAGACTTGGGCCTGTCCAATTTGGTGGCCCTTGAGGCCGGTCTGCTCAATCAGCCAGCCCGCTTTGTGGGAGACTGGATTGCGAAACACGCTGCCGCAGCTCGGCAGGTCATAGGGCTGGGTGGCGTGGCGATAGTTGAGATAGTCACGGGTTGTCGTACTCACCTGACTAGGGTCAGCACCGGGCTGGAGCTGAAAGGTGACTTGGGTCACAAGGCTTGGCTGCTGCTGCAGGACAGAGGTCCGATAGTCAAACTGCATCTGTTGGGCATCCATTTGCTGCAGCGATCCATCAGGGGAGATAATCTGCGCGCTGAGAAAAATGTCGGCGGTAGAGGCGCGATGGGCCCCGGCGTTCATCGCCACAGCCCCCCCAACCGTACCGGGAATGCCAGCTGCCCACGCCAGACCGCGCCACCCTAGGTCAGCGACTTGCCACGCCAGCTTCGCCACCGGCTCCCCCGCCGCTGCTGTCAGCTGTGCCGCGCTGGCGTCAATACTGCTGTAGCGCAGGTGGCGGGTGCAGATGACCAAACCGTCAATGCCGCGATCGCTCACCAAAAGATTGGACCCCGCGCCCAGAATCGTCACCGGTAGTCCTTGGCTATGGGCCCACTGAAAACTCTCCTGCAGCTGCGCCACGGTGCGGGGTGCGGCAAAAAGCTCCGCCGGACCGCCCACCCGATAGGACGTAAACTTCACCAGGGAAACCCGGGGCTGAATCTGACAGCGGGTGTTGGGGAGCGTAATGGGTCCGGTGAAGGCTCCTATCGGTTTTGCGTTGATCGATGTGGAGGATGTGGGCTGACCCAAAGCCCCCGAATCTGTTAGATCTGGCGCATCGGCAGCAGTCATGTCGCTAAACACATGGGGAGACGAATCGGGCACAGAATGCATAACCATAGGCCTATATATTGAGCGACACTTCCGAGCGTAGCGATTTGCTGACGTCTTGCTGCTGATAAAACGCAATCAAATCAGGAATAATCTGGTTGAGGTTGCCTGCCCCTAGGAATAGGGCCACATCGCCAGGACGAAGAATTGTCTTGAGGTGGCTCATCACATCGGACAGAGTAGGCTGATAGGTGACTTGGCTGTGATGACACTGAATCGTTTCAGCGAGCACCTTTCCACTAATGGCAGGTAAGGCAGCTTCTCCTGCAGCATAGATATCCGTAATCACGACGCAGTCAGCGTCTGCGAAAGACTGGCTAAATTCGTCCATCAGCGCCAGGGTACGGCTATATCGATGGGGCTGAAAAATGGTAATAATTCGCCGGTTGGATTGCGCCTGGAGCCGCGCTGCCGCCAGCGTGGCCTGAATTTCGCTGGGATGGTGGGCATAGTCATCGATAAACGCAATCTGGTTTACCTCCCCCCGCAGCTCGTAGCGCCGCCGCGCCCCCTCAAACCCGCTGAGTGCTGCAGCGATGGTTTCGAAGGTCAATCCGAGCAACCGGCCCAAGGCAACGGCAGCCAGGCTGTTGCTCAGATTGTGGGCCCCCAGCACTTTTAGGCTGAGCTGGCCCAGAGGCCGTCCCCGCTCAAAAATCAGGGCTTGGGTGCCGTGCTCGTTATATTTAACCTGGGTTGCCACATAGTCTGCGCGGCTCTCAGGGGTGATGCTGTAGGTTACGGTAGGCTTGAGGGCCTGATTTGTTATGGGGCAGTCAGCCGAGGCAATCAGGATCTTGCACCGAGATGAAAACTGCTGAAAAATCTGAATGACGTCCTCTATGGACTGGTAGTAGTCGGGATGATCTAATTCAATATTGGTGACAATCCCGACTTGGGACGAAAATTTGACTAGTGAGCCATCTGATTCGTCTGCTTCAGCGATGAGGTAATCCCCCGCGCCAGCGCGGGCGTTGCCCTGCCAAGCCTCGACCTCTCCGCCAACAATGACAGTAGGATCAAGCCCCGCCTTCAGCAGGACATAGCCTATCATGCTCGTTGTGGTTGTCTTTCCGTGGGTTCCCGCAACGGCAATGCCTCGATAGTTTTGCATCAGCCCCGCCAAAACGTCAGACCGATGAAAGATAGGGCAACCCAGCGCCAGGGCAGCCTGGTATTCCGGATTAGTGTCAGAAATAGCCGTTGAGCAGATCACCTGAGGCAAATGGTTTTGAAATGTCTGCTCTGCTTGAGGTGAAAACACGGTCAAATTGTCCGCAGCGTGGGTCTCAAAGATATGAGCCCCGTGCTGCTTGAGCCGGTGCGTAATATGAGTCAGGTTTTTATCAGAGCCCGAAACTGAGCAGTTCTGCTTGAGCAAAACATAGGCGATCGCCGACATGCCGATGCCGCCAATGCCAATGAAATGAAAAGGTCTACCGCTAAAATCAACCTTCTCGTCTATCTGAGTCAACATCAATAATCCCCCCACACCGCTCTGTATCAGAGATACCGGGTCATCATAACAAGAATTGTTTCGTGCGCATACATGAAACAATTCCCCGTGCCGTCTGTCAACCGCTTTCGTCATCCGCTCTGTAATGTAGCAGAACCCTATTCCACCTTAAGGCGGCTAGCTCAGGATTTCGCGACAAACGGGGGGCGTGGTACCCGGAGATGATATGATCTGACTCGATATTGGAGGTTTAGACTTTAGTAAAGCAAGAGGGCAAGACGCAGTGATTAGAGTAGCAATTAATGGCTTTGGACGTATTGGGCGCAATTTCCTACGGTGCTGGCTGACTCGAGAGAACACCGGCCTGGACGTTGTTGCCATCAATGATACGTCCGATCCTGGAACGAATGCGCACCTGCTGACCTATGACTCCATGTTGGGCAAGCTTGACGCAGATATTAAGTACGACGATAACTCCATAACCGTAAACGGAAAGCCAATTAAGTGCGTCTCTGATCGCAACCCCCTCAACCTGCCTTGGAAAGCTTGGGATATCGACTTGATTATCGAGTCAACCGGTGTCTTTCGAGACGAAGCGGGCGCATCTAAGCACATTGACGCTGGTGCGAAGAAGGTCCTAATTACGGCTCCGGGCAAAGGCGGCGGTATTGGAACTTACGTCATGGGCGTCAACCATGAAGACTACAGCCACGACGAATACAACATCGTCAGCAACGCAAGCTGCACCACCAACTGTTTGGCGCCTGTGGTCAAAGTGCTTCACGAGAACTTTGGCATCATCAAGGGCACGATGACTACAACCCATAGCTATACGGGTGATCAGCGCCTCCTTGATGCCAGCCATAGAGACGTGCGCCGCGCCCGCGCTGCTGCCCTGAATATTGTTCCGACGACAACAGGAGCGGCTAAGGCCGTTGCCCTCGTCATCCCAGACATGAAGGGCCGGTTAAATGGTATCGCCCTGCGGGTGCCTACACCCAACGTCTCTGTTGTTGACCTAGTCGCCCAGGTCGAAAAGAAGACTATTACTGAGCAGGTCAACGAAACCCTGAAGGCTGCAGCAGAAGGCCCAATGAAAGGCGTTCTAGGCTACAGCGATCTTCCTTTAGTATCTTGCGACTACCGCAAGAGCGATGATTCATCTATTGTCGATTCCAGTCTGACGCTAGTTATGGAAGGGGATCTCGTCAAGGTTATTGCCTGGTACGACAACGAGTGGGGCTATAGTCAACGCGTGGTTGATTTAGCTGAGTTGGTTGCTGAGAAGTGGCCAGCGTCTTAATCCACGCCCTGCTGAGGATTGGCTAATCCATCACGTAGAAGAAAGGGACATGACGCCGTCATGTCCCTTTTTTAGCTATCAATACAACCGAAAGTTTTCAGCGGTTATCCCGCAGCTACCGCGCTGGTCTCAGCTCCCTCTGGCGCCTCAAACTTGTAGCCTACGCCCCGTACAGTTTGAATCAGCGCTGGCTGTGACGTATCGATCTCTATTTTCTTTCGGATTTGCCCAATGTGAACATCGACGACCCGCTGGTCACCCACGTATTCGTAGTCCCATACCTTCTGGATCAGCTCTGCCCGCCGCCAGACCCGCCCTGGATGGCTTGCTAGAAAGTGGAGCAGATCGAACTCAAGGGCCGTTAAAGAAATCGGGTTGTCGTCTAGCGTTACCTCCCGTCGAACCGGATCAATCATCAGACGGTTGAACGTGAGGCGCTGTTGCTCAGCCGCTGTGACAGGACGCTGCCGCTTCAAAATTGCGCCAACTCGCACCTCTAGCTCTCCCAGGCTAAATGGCTTAGTGAGGTAGTCATCTGCCCCTTGAGAAAATCCTCGAATTTTGTCCGCCTCGTCGGTGCGACTGGTCAGCATAAGGACGAACACCCCCGTGCGCTTTTGCATTTCTTCACAGAGGACATAACCTGTAGCGTCGGGTAGATTGACGTCCAGGATGACCAAATCTGGATTGAACTGCTCGAATACAGAGAGCGCCGATTTCCCGTCTTCAGCAGATTCGACGTGGTAGTCGTGCTTGGAGAGAAATCGATAGATTAACGTGCGAATTGCAGGATCGTCATCAACGACAAGGATCTTGGCTGATGCCATAGTCGTAACCTGTGTACTACTAAATAAATAATGAACATTTATACAAAGCGAGAAGCCTTCTCAAGAAGGCTGCGGTATGCTATACCACTCTGGAATAGAGAAAGACCTACCGATAAAGCCAGTAGCCGCACCCAGCAAACCCAAGCAGCAGCTATTGCCGAAGCCAGCGCCACCGCTAGTCAATGTTAACCGATAGACAATAGAGATAAGTCAGTCCCATGCATACCGCATTATAACTAGCGGATCTAAATATGTTCCACTAGGTAATATGAAAGAAAGTGCTGCCTCAGTCGTAGACGATTTGGATTGGGATTTGCGAGAATCTATAAATAAACGTGGTAGACCGCTATAGCCTAATGCGGATGCTAGAGTGCATGATCCGGGATCTTCGGTAAATCCGGGGCAGGTCTCTTGGAGGCCCAGATGGATAATGCAGGAAGGCTAAACTAATCGAGATGGATTTGGTTAATCTAGGTTAACGAGTCTAGTTGTTGCTAGCCCAGTAGGGATTCATAGATGAGCACTCAGAGTAGCTATGACAAATTAGGGGTCGACGAAAATTCTTCATTTGAAGAGATTCAGAATGCCCGTAGTCGGCTTCTGGATGAGCACGGCAGCGATCGCAAGCTGGCCGACGATATTGAAGCGGCCTACGACGCTATTCTGATGGACCGGCTCCGGCAGCGGCAAGAAGGTAAAATTCGCGTTCCCGACCGCATTCGATTCCCTGAACGGCTAGCCGCCGAGGCCCCAGCTCAAACCGCTTCAACCCCCGCAAAGCCGTCCTTTGGGTGGTTACAAAACGCGTTAGATAACCCCAGCCAAAACGAAATCATTTGGCCGGCGATCTCCTTTGTTGGGGTCGGGGCGCTCGGGCTTGCGAGCCCGTCTGTGGCCCTGGCGTTGGGGGTTGGATTTTGTCTCTATTTCCTCAATCGCAAGGAGCATAAGTTTGGGCGATCGCTCTTGCTGACCCTCGGAACGCTCATCGTAGGGGTTCTGCTGGGTCTACAAATTGGCACCCTGACGGCTGCGCAGCTCAGCGCGTTTCAGCTGACGCCCGACGGATTTGCGGCCCTGGTGACTGCGTTTGGCTTTTGGCTGACCAGCAGCTTCTTGCGCTAGGAAGGCTCTTTTGATAAAAGAATTTCCTTAGCGAACGGACTGCACCAGGGGCAGAAACACCGGCACCAGTGACTCATGGCTCACCACCAGGGTTGGGAAAGCCTCAGTGCCGTAGTGGCGACCTGGCGTTAGGGGAAAAATTTCGCCGTTTAAAGGGATCCACCCACCGCCCGCCGCCTGCACAATGGGCCAAACTGCGGCAATGTCCCAAATCTTGGGCGTCGCCTCCACACCGCCTAAGGCAATGCCTGTGGCCACCAGCAGCAGGTTATAGGTCGCGACCCCCAGCATTCTAATCTTGCAGGGGAAGGGCTGGGCCTGCTTGAGCACGGACAAGCTGCGGGCGCAGAGGCTAAAGAACTGAGAAGAGGAGGGCTGGGCTCTGATAGCGTGGGTCGGATGGCCGTCTTTGAAGGCGCCCGTAGGCATCTCTAGCCCTGAATGTCCTGGCCAGTAGCCGTAGATCGCCTGCCGGATAGGCGGGAAAGCCACATAGCCAAACACCGGGGTGCCCCGATAGAGCAGCCCCAAAGAGATGCCCCATAGCGGAATGCCCCGAGTGAAGTTCGTCGTTCCGTCGATGGGGTCGATCACCCAGCACCAGTCGGTGTCGGGGAAAATGTGCTTGGTTTCTTCGCTCAGCACCCCATGGGTTGGAAACGCATCGGCGATCGCCCGACGAATTTCCTCATCGGCCCACTTGTCGCACTGGGTCACTAGGCTACCGTCAGCCTTCTGAGTCGCCTCCACGGTGCCAAAGTCTTTGAGAATCTGATCGCCGATGCGGCGGGTTGTGGTTTCAGCAAAGGTAAGGACTTGGGGCCAAAATTCCATAGATGTTATCCAAAATTGTGGGTTAGTGCAGGTCCCCTACTTGTTCCTGCGCTAGTGTAAATCGCTAGCCAGCGCTAGTCTAAATCGCTAGCCAGCACGGTGGCGATCGCCTCTCGGGCGTTGTCCTGGAACTCTTTCACGTTAACCCGCTGCAGTAGCGTCACGGCTATTATCATGCCCACCCCTTGAACCGCAAACACCAGGGCATAGGCCGGGAACAAATCCGCTTCCGATACGGGGGCGCCGTTGAGCAGCCCCAGCACGCCCCGCCCCGCGTCTAGCACTGCGCCACCCGCCACCGTCGCCGTCGCCCGGGCAATGGCCTGGGCCAGCCCCCATGCCCCAATAAAGGTGCCTGCTGTCTCTGCGGCGGTAAGGTCTAGCATGAGGCTGATGCCGCCGTTGGTGGTTACCCCGGCACCGATGCCAAACAAAAACACCGCCAGCTGCAGCACCTTGGGGTTTTGCGTCAGCCCCGACAAAATGATCAGCCCGAAGCAGCCCGCCGTCAGCAGGCACCCTAGCCGCGTGGTGCGCTGCTTGCCCAAGCGGGGCACCACGAAAAATCCCGTGGTGCTGATGCCCGCCAGCGTCCCCAGGCCCCAGTAGGCGTTCAGCCGCGTGGTTTCGGAGATTGCCATGCCAAAGACTTGGCCGCCGTAGGGTTCGAGCACCGCTTCCTGCATAAATAGGCTGACGGTCATCACTAGCAAAAAGGTGAAGAAGATGCCGGTTTGGCGGCTCGCCGTCAGGATGCGCAGGGCGCGCCCTAGGGTAATTTGGTCTTCCCGCTCTAGCAGAGTGGAGCGGCTGCGGTAGCGGGAATAGCGGTGCTCGATGCCGGATGTGGCGGCGATGGAAACAATCAGCACCACCACCGGCACCGTCATAAACAGGCGGTTTACCGACGACTGCACCACGGCCAAGGGCGTATCGAGGGCCAGCTGCTTCAGCAATACGCTGCTCAAAATCGCGCCAATCACAATTCCCACCATCAGCATGGACCAAACGCTGCCCACCAACCGCGAGCGGTTGTCTTCATCGGAGACGTCCACCAGCAGAGCGGCAAAGGGTGTTGAGCTGGCGCTCAGAGACAGGCCGTAGACCGCGAACACCAGCCCCAGCAGCGCAAGCCAGCCATAGGTGAGCGGGCTCCAGCCCGTAGCCGTGAGGCTACCGTTGAGCTGCCAAATCACCTGCACCGCTACAAACGCCGTGAGGGTAAACAGCACCGTCCCTACCCACACGTAGCCTGTGCGGTGGTGGCCCCAAATGGGTTTGGCGTCGGACAGCTGCCCGAACCACAGCCGCGCCGGGGCCACAAACTGATGCATGGCGATCGCCCCCGCCGCCAGCAGGGCAGGTACCCGCAGCTCATCGATCAAAATCCGGTTGAGTACCCCTAGGGTGAGCACCGACATGATGCCCAGCCCCATTTGAAATAGCCCCAGTCGAAACATCGTTAGGGGCGTAATTCGGGGCAGATTTGTTGAAGACAAGGAGGAAGCATTGGCCATATCACAATCTCGGTTGGGGGCCTTTGCCCTGATTATCTCCCATTGACTAGCTCAATGCGGTAGTTCTCAATCACAGGGTTAGCAAGCAGGCGATCGCACATTTGGTCAATCTGCTGTCGGGCCTTCTGCGGGTCCTCAGCGGCCACCGACAGCTCGACGTACTTGCCGATGCGCACGTCGCCGACCCGCTCAAAGCCGAGCTGATGGAGTCCAGATCTGACCGCCGTGCCCGCGGGATCGAGGACGGACGGGCGCAGGGTAATGTAGATTTGAGCGTGGTATTGGTTCACAGAATCTAGATTCGTACAGTAGATTAGACTGGCTTATAGCGTAGACCCGAAAGGGCGATCGCCCTGGCAAGGACCTACCCGACTGTAGCCCCATGACGGTAACCCCCCGACTGTAAAATGAAACGGACCCGCAGCCAAGAGCAGATTTTAACCCTTTTGAAGCAGATGCCGCGAGCGATTTCTGCTCAAGACCTCCACATCGAGCTGCGGAATCAGGATTGTGCCATGGGTTTAGCAACGGTGTACCGGGCGCTGGAGGCGCTGAAGCTAGAGGGGGCGCTGAAGGTGCGGACGCTGCCGAGTGGGGAGGCGCTGTATAGTTTGGCGCAGGAGGACCGCCACCATTTAACCTGTTTGCGCTGTGGGGATTCGCTGCCGATTGATGAATGCCCGGTGCATGAGCTGGAGGAGCGGCTACATTCGGATCATCGGTTTAAGGTGTATTATCATACGCTGGAGTTTTTTGGGTTGTGTACGGGGTGTCAGGGGTCTGTGTAGGCGATATGTTTATGGGCGGTAGGGGCATGGCGGTGCCATGTTCACCCAAAATGTAGGTTTTAATCCAATGACGCTACAAAAGATAGAGACGGCAGAGATTTATCGGCGACTGGACCCAACGCGATCGCAGGACGATTGTGCGGCGCGCATTGCTTGCTTTTGCCAGAAGTGGGGAATCACCGAGCTGGCGCTGTTTGGTTCGGTGCTGCGGGATGATTTTCGCCTCGAAGGGGAAAACCCTAGCGATATTGATTTGCTATACACCAAGCCTCCCGAGGTACGCTATGGCTTCAAGGTGTTTGATATGCAGGTAGAGCTACAGCAGCTTTTGAACCGCAAGGTAGATTTGGTCAGTAAGCGCAGCATTCAAAATAGCCAGAACCCGCTCCGCCGACGGACGATTCTCGATTCAGCGCAGGTGATTTATGCCGGCGGATCAGCAAGCCATTTTTGATATCATCGGCTCAATTCAGCTTGTTTTTGAGTACACCAAGGATATTGATTGGGAAACTGTCCGTGTTAAAGATCAAGATGCAATCGTTCGCCGATTGACGATTATTGGCGAAGCGACTAAACGGCTCTCCAAGGAATTTCGTAGCGCTCACCCAACCACACCCCGTAAAGGGTTAGCTGAGTCCTGCACCTATCAGGCGAGACGCGAAAACTATTGCGCCTGACACCTCAAGCTTAGGCGCTGATACCTGAAGCCTCGTCGATGACTGGTCAACTATCCCGACGCTACGACCGCAGCCGACCCGCGCCGCCGGATGAAGCCGGAGACACGCAAGGCCCAGCCGACTAGTCACGCCACTAGCCATACTCTATGACAGGCTGTGGCGAGACTGCTCAGTCTACGGGCGTTCAGGCGCTCGCTCATCTATATTGAGGGCACTGCCACTGCAAATCTCATCGAGCTCTCGGTCCGACAGGGGCTGCACCACAAAATCCACCTCGAACCAGGACTGTGCTGCTTCCGTAAGTGTCTCAATGACCCTATCCACGAAGGCACCGGTTAAATGCTGCTGAGCAGCAAACTGTTGCGAGGAAAACGGGCTTTTTGGAGCAGCCTCTGCAAATAGCTGGGAAAACAAGTGCGCATCTGGGGCAAGCTGCATAGACCCGTGCTGCAGCACCGCGCGA
>JBHJHJ010000135.1:0-3520 GCA_050330955.1 Elainellaceae cyanobacterium
GCATTTTGTGGATGTTCTACTGGATTATCCGGCGGTTCTTGGGTTCCCTCATCTACCCGAGCCAGTTTCGCCGTGAGCTAGTTTGGTCTGAGCTGAAGTGAGGCTTTATCGGTATGACTACCTACTTCTAAGCTCTCCGTAAGGTCGCCAAAATTGCTGAACAGTTTGGCCCGCAATCAGACAATCCGGCTGCGCTTCGATATCGCCTGTCTGATGAAAAGAAAGAGCCTAGATTGCCGTCTTTGAAAGTCGCTGTGCGCATGGTGGAGCTCACTCAGCCGCTGGAACCATTGACGAACCTACAGGACTACCGGCAGACCCGAATCTTTATCACCTGGCAGAATAGCCCTCTGGGTAGTGTTGATATTGATAACTATGGCAGAGACATTAGTTGCCTGGAGCTGGTTCCGGCCATCGTGAACGAGTTAGGGGCAAAGCTACTCAATTTGGATAGGCAAAAATCGGACGAGCTGGTCTGGCCTGCAGCGGTTCAGGCGATCGCAGCCCATTACCAGCTTCAAGCTGAGGTAGCACCAGAGCCGCTTCCCGATGACGTTCCTGTTTCGGTTGTGGTCGCGACGTTCGATCGCCCAGACGATTTACGCAACTGTCTTAAGCACCTCATGGCTCAAAAGACGCAGCGCTCAGTAGAGAATGTGGTGGATGATAATCACCCAGACTCAGGCCTGACGCCCCCGGTGGTGAGCGAGTTCCTTGAGGTGGTTCTCGTTAAGGAAGCGCGTCAGGGTCTAGCCTACGCCAGAAATGCAGGTTTTGTTGCCAGTACTGGCGACATTCTGATTGCAACTGATGACGACGTCACCGTTCCTCCAGACTGGATTGAGACGCTAGTGACGCCGTTTACCCGGCCTGATGTGATGGTGGTAAACGGGCATGTGTTACCCATCGAACTGGATGACCCGTCCCAGCAGGCGTTCGAAAACTACGGCGGCCTAGGTCGAGGGTTTGACACCTTTGAAGTGGACGGCGATTGGTATGAGCTTTTCCCCCACAAGCCCTCTCCAACCTGGTCCTTGGGGGCCACAGCCAATGCGGCCTTCCGCGCCAGCATTTTCCACCACCCCAAAATTGGCCTAATGGACGAGTCGCTGGGTCCGGGGATGCCTTCGGGGGTTGGCGAAGATACCTACGTCTTCTATAAAGTTATCAAAGCCGGGTATACCATTGTTTACAATCCCAAAGCCTACGTGTGGCACAAGCACCGGCGGACCCGGCAAGCCCTAGAGCGGCAGCTCTATGGCTACAGCAAAGGGCACGTGTCCTATAACTTGACCACCTGGCTGCGGGATGGCGACTGGCGGGGCCTAGCGCAGGTACTTTTGGGGCTACCCTATGCTCACTACTATCGCATCAAAGAGTATCTGCTGAAGCGCAGTGATTACCCCTTGTCCCTCATCTGGCTAGAAATTAAGGGTAATTTAGCGGGTCCGTGGTCCCTCTGGAAGTCGCGCCAGCGGGTTGAGCAGGAGGGCCACAGCGCTCCCTACGTTCCAGTAGGTAGTCGTCAGGGCACTAAGCCTACCCCGTCAGCGCCAGTGGAACAGCGCAGCGCAGCGACTGCATCTCACTAGCAACTTTCAATTGGGGTCGGGTGGGCATTGCTCACCCAACATGCAGATGATGTAAGCCCCCGTACTGTTCTATTGCAGAGCTCGCCTTAATGGTCGTTAAAGCAAATCCCTTAAACCGTAAATTCTCCTCCCAAACGCTAGGCTACATCTGGGATTTATTGCGATCGCTCGTCGACCGCGACATGAAGCTGATGTACAAGCGGTCAGCCCTGGGCATTGCCTGGACCTTGATCAGCCCACTGCTGCAGCTGCTGGTGTTCATCTTCGTGTTCCAGGTGATCATCAAGATTGATATTCCCCAGTACTCTTCCTACGTGTTCATGGGGCTGCTGGTGTGGAACTGGTTCCAAAATTCGCTTTTCCAGGCCACCGGAATTATCGTTAGCAGTCGCCCCCTAATTCGACAGCCTGGCTTTCCGTCCGTCATCCTGCCCATCGTCGTGGTGACGACTGGGTTGGTGCATTTTGTGCTGGCTCTGCCGGTTCTGGTCATTTTTCTGCTGATTGACGGCGCCAAATTGACCCCCTTGGTGCTAGCGCTACCGCTGCTCAACATCATTCAGTTCGCCCTGACGGTGACCCTGTCCTACTTTTTAGCCGCCCTTAACGTCACCTTCCGCGACACGCAGCATACGCTGGGGGTCCTGCTGCAGTTTTGGTTTTACCTCACTCCCATCTTCTACGAGCTGGACAGTATCCCCGACCAATACTGGGCTATCTATGGGCTCAACCCGATGGTGCATATCGTCACCTGCTACCGGCAGATTCTCGTCTGGGGTGTCCAGCCCGATTGGCTAGCCTTGGCAATTGTTTCTGGAATAACGCTGCTGCTGCTGCCCGTTGGCTACCGCCTATTCAAGCGGCAAAGTGTACGCTTTGTGGAGGAAATTTAAATGCCGGACGCGATTCTGGTTGAAAATCTGGGCAAGCGCTTCAATCGCTACCACGCCCAAAAGCCCGCCACCTTCATGGAGGCGGCGCTGTCGGGGCTGCGGCGCGTCAAAGCCATGGACCATTTTTGGGCGCTGCGGGGCGTTTCCTTCACGGTAGCCGCCGGGGAAATGCTGGGGGTGATCGGTCATAACGGTGCGGGAAAATCGACGCTGCTTCAGCTCTTAGGCAAGGTGGCGTATCCCACCGAGGGCCGCATCAAGATGCGCGGGCGCATTGGCGCTCTGCTCGACTTGGGTGCCGGCTTTCACAGCGACTTAACCGGGCGAGAAAACGTTTTTGTGACAGCGATTGTGGCCGGCTTGCGGCACCGGGAAGTGGAGCGCCGGTTTGACCGGATTGTGGAATTCGCTGAGCTTGAAGCCTTTATCGACAACCCAGTGCGCACCTATAGCTCTGGAATGATGATGCGTCTCGCCTTTTCGGTGGCGGTACACACTGACCCTAGCATTATGCTTGTGGACGAATTTCTGTCGGTAGGGGATCTGTCGTTTCAAACCAAGTGCCTCAACCGCATCAACGACCTAAAGTCTGATGGGTGCGCCATTGTGCTGGTAACCCACGACGTGGGCCAGGCAGAGCGGCTGTGCGATCGCGCCCTGTGGCTGAAGCGCGGCAGGGTAATGGCCTACGGCGAGCCAACCGTGGTGGCGGGGCAGTACACCACCGAGATGCGATCGCAGACCCAGCAGCGTACCCCCAATCGCCCACCACAGCTAACCCAGTCGGGCGCAGAGCTGCGGGTCAACGAGAACCGCTTTGGCTCTCTAGAAGCGGAAGTGACGGATGTACGTCTGCTGCCTAGCTCAGAGCTTCAGTCGGGGCAGCCGCTTTGCATTGAGATAGACTACCGGACTAAGGGACCGGGCAGCGCCATCTTTGTGGCTTCAATTACCACAGAGGGTGGCGACGCTTGCCTCGATACCAATACGCTAGAGGCGGGCATTCACCACGTCAGACTTAAGTCGCAAGGAACA
>JBHJHJ010000136.1:0-17655 GCA_050330955.1 Elainellaceae cyanobacterium
AGCCCGACGGCGAAGTGGTGCGCCACATCCTCATCGGCTCCCCGGAAGGCATCCGCGAAACCATCCATCTGATGCACATCAACCGCTACGCCATAGAGCAGAGCCTGTGGACCGGCCCCGTGGCCATTGGCCCGGACGGCGTGCGGCTCAGCCGCCGCGAAGGGGAGACCCTGGCCTACATCATGCGCCTGCGGGGGCTGTAGTAGCCGCTATCGTTGGCGATCGCAACGGCTTGTGTGGCCATCAGAATGCCCGCCAGACCTCCGGCTTCTTAAGGAGTCGGGGGTCTGGCAGAATAAAAGCGCAGCCCTCATTCCCGCGCCCAAAATGACCATTCGAGCACTCTACCGCGCCGTCACCGTCGAGCAGACCCCTCCGCCCCACAACACAATTCACCTCAAAGTGTTCTACCCCGCCCAAGTGACCAGCGGCGATCGCCAGCAGGCTTTGGGCATCTTCCCCGCCGACCCAGAGCACGTCCCCTTCAGCGTTGTCATTCTGTTCAACGGCATCAACTGCGGCCCAGAGGCCTACCAGTGGCTCGCGGCCCGTTTAGCGCAGCGGGGGCTCGTGGTGGTGACCTTTGCCTGGGTGGCCGAAAACCTGCCGGGGGCCGTGGGGCTAACGCCGGGGGTGGATATTGCCAAGCTGGCCCCCAATGCCTACGGGACGGGGCCAACGGCGTCGGCGCTGCCCGCCCTCTTAAAGGCGCTAGAGGCGCTGCAGGCCGATGGCGTCCTGGCGGGGCAGCTCGATTTGCAGCGGGTGGTGCTGGGGGGGCACTCTGCCGGGGGGCGGGTGGCTATCGAAAGCGCCAGCCCCCGCTTTTTTCCCCAGGTGGCGGCGGCCTTTGCCTACGGCGCCCATACCGCCGGGGTCCAGCAGCTCGGCTACTCAGCGGGGGAAATTCTGCCGCTGCCGGACGAGCTGCCGCTGCTGCTGGTGGGGGGCACCCGCGACGGGGTGATTGCCAACAGCAGCAGACTCTATGGCGTAGCGTGGGAGCAGCCCACCACCCCAATCCAGCGGACCTTTGAGGAGGCGATCGCTGGGGGGCGGGGGGACAGCTACCTGCTGCTGGTGGACGGGGCGCGGCACTACACGGTGGTCCATCCGCTCGACGCCACGACGGGCAGCTCTTTTTTAGATTTTGCGGCCACCCAGCCGGAGGAGCCCCTGCGCGACCTGATCGCGGAGGCCGTCGGGCTATTCATCGATGCCCACGTCCGCCATTACGCTTCAGCGCAAGCGGCGCTTAAGGCGCACCTCAATCCCGATAATCCTTTGATTGCGGTGTTTCACCAAAAGTAGAGGCGCGCCAGGCCCCTGCTGAGGAATCGGCGGGCCGTTGAATCTCCTTCGCCTTGGCATCTATGGCCATCGCCACAAGTCTTTGTGCGCGATGGCTCGCCGCTTCGCTCCAGGGTTGTTCGGTTCAGCACCAAAAATGTCCTAAGCGAAGTGGCCAGCGCTATACAGTTTGGTACGGTGACTCCCCAGATTAGACCTGCGCCAAATGACGGTGCACAAACTGCACGCAGATTGACCCTTCCCCCACCCCAGAAGCCACTCGCTTCACCGACCCGTGGCGCACATCCCCCACCGCAAAAATGCCAGGGACGCTGGTCTCCAGCAAAAAGCGATCGCGCTCTAGGGGCCAGGGGGTGCTCTTGGGAATATCCGGCCCTGTGCAGATGAAGCCCCGCTCATCCCGGTGGACTAGCCCGTCAAGCCAGTCGGTGCCCGGCGTCGCGCCGATGAAGATGAACAGGGAATTGGTGTCAAAGGTCTTGATTTCGCCGCTTTGGGAATCCTCCACCCGCAGCTGCTCTAGCTTGGTGTCCCCCAGGGCCTCCACTACGCTGTGGTGGGTGAGCACGTCGATATTTTCGGTGCCCTCAATCTGGTCAATCAAATATTGGGACATGCTCTTGGTGAGCGACTCGCCCCGCACCAGCATCCGCACCCGGCTGGCGTACTTGGAGAAATACATCGCCGCTTGCCCCGCCGAGTTGGCGCCGCCCACCACGTAGACCTCCTCGTCTTGGCAGGCCGCTGCCTCAGTCTGCGCCGCACCGTAGTACACCCCAGAATTGTTGAACTGCTCAACGCCAGGCACCTTGAGCCGTCGCCACTGCACCCCCATGGCTAAAATCAGGGCGTGGCAGCTCACCTCGCTGCCGTCAGACAGGGTGATGGTGTGGTAGCCGTTTTCAGTGCGAATGGTGGTGGCCTCCTGGGGCGTCAAAATCTCCACGCCAAAGCGCTTGGCCTGGGTGACGGCGCGGCGGGCCAGGTCGCTGCCGCTCAGCCCTACGGGGAACCCCAGGTAGTTTTCAATGCGGGAGCTGGTGCCGGCCTGTCCGCCGGGAGCCTCTCGCTCCACCATGACGGTTTCTAGCCCTTCCGAGGCGCCGTATACCGCCGCCGCCAGCCCCGCAGGGCCACCGCCAATAATCACCAAGTCGTAGAAGGGGTTGGCCGCTTCGGTTTTCATGCCCACGCGCTGGGCCAGTTCAGCCGGGCTGGGCTTCACCAGCTTCTCGCCGCTGGGCAGCAGCACCAAGGGTAAACAGGGATTGTCGCGCTCCCCCGCATAGCTGACGAGCTGCTGGGCCTCGCTGTTGCTCTCGATGTCGAGCCAGCGGTAGGGCACCTGGTTGCGGGCCAGAAAATCCCGCAGCTCGTGGGAGGAGGGGGACCAGCGATCGCTAATCATTTTGACCCCCTGGAATTCCGGCTTGAATCGAGCTTGCCAGTCGTTGAGCAGGTCGTTGAGCACGGGGTAGAGCTTTTCTTCTGGGGGGTCCCAGGGCTTGAGCAGGTAGTAGTCGAGTCGGGCGGTGTTGATGGCGGCAATGGCGGCGTCGGTGTCGGCGTAGGCGGTGAGCAGCGCCCGCTTCGCCTCAGGGAAAGCCTCGCTGGCTTGGTCAAGAAACTCGACGCCGCTCATGCCCGGCATTCGCTGGTCCGCCAGAAACAGGGCTACGGTGCTGCCCCGCAGCTTGAGCTGCTGGGTCACTTCCCGCGCCGCTGGGCCGGAGTCGGCCCGCATCACCCGGTAGCGATCGCCGTAGTAGGTGCGCAGGTCTCGGGCGATCGCCTGAAGCACGGCTGGATCATCGTCAATCGTCAGGATGACTGGCTTCTCCATGGTTTTGTCGCCTCCGCGCTGTTGTGCTGATGCATTCCATCAAAGGGTAGCAAGGATGAAAGCCAGACGGACGGTCCAAAGGGAAAACGTGTCTCATGCGGCAGGGTACGGAAGGCGATGACGCATCACCGCCTGTGGTATTTCAGGCTCGATTCAATGTGAAGGCACAGAAGCTAGCGTAGAGGACGGCTAGAAATTACGGCGCTGCCGTGACGCTCATTGAAAACGATTCACCTCACGCGGCTCATCTCAAAATCCGCAAAGTCGACATATACATCCTGCGGGGTGGCCCAAGACGCGTCGCCGCCGCCAAAAAACGTCGAGAAAAACAGTCCATCGAGCTGGAGGCTATCTACAGTGCGAAACAAGAGCCGCGGCTCGTCGATCACCAGCTCGCCGTCCACCCACAGCCGAATGTGGCCATCGCTCTCCCCAGGCTGATTCAAGGTCACCTCCTGCTCCACCGTCGTCCACTCTCCCGGCTGAAACCGCCAGCGGCCCCGTCCAATTGAGGTTCCAAAATCCTCACTCGTGGGCAGGTAGGCATACACTTCGCCCTGCCCCTCCCGCCGCCACATCAGCCGCGTAGAGAACCCGTTGGTGCCGTTGGGGATGTTGCCGCCGCTGGCCCCCTCTCCTCCAAACAGGCCTGGCAGCTTGCCGCCTTTAACAAAATCGAAATTGTCAGAAAAGCGGACCCTGTAGCTTAGCCGGAGGCGCCTGGCGCCCGAGTCGGTTTCTGCATAGAACTGGGCTCCGCCGATGGGAACCCCTTCCCGCCGCGACACGGAAGGCGTGACGGAACCAGCGGGGTATTTGACCCGGAGTATCGGGGCCTCCCCATCCGCGGCTGCCTCAGAAACAAAGGTCAGGTTCTCGAACCCCCAAGCTCCTTTAGACCGAAGCTGCACTAGGGGGGGCTGATTACTTGTAGCGCTGTTGAGCCAGCGGGCGATCGCTTCAGCCTCTACCTCCTCCTCGGAAACGATTTGCGGACGGACCTCCGCTACAGCGCTCTGCTTTGGTTTAACCGATTCCTGGGACAAACTGCAGCCCAAACCAGCAGTCAGCAACACAAGCCCCAATGTACAGAACTGGCTCAAAATCACTTGCTTCATAGCGTTGAGGCTAAACCTATCTCTATTTGAACAGGGAAACCTGTTTTGTTTCTCAGGATTTCACTGCCCTTTTTATCGTACAGGTCGATTAACTAACCTGTTCAATCAAACATTAACAATGAACAAAGATAGAACGCTCTATATCTAATTTAAAGATTTAGTGAAGCCCGGTAGCCTTTTCAAAATTGGGATGAAGGTTTACGAGTTTGCTAGCATTTCGAGTTGATTTAATTCTATCTACACTGCTAGTTTTTACATGGTGCTGTTTTAGGAAAAGACGAATGTCTAATTGTTTTGTGTAGCAGCCTGAACTGCAGGAAATGAGCTGAAAACCAAGACCCACTGGTGCTGAGAGCGATCGCTCGGGAACATTTCGTTCAGGTATAAACTGACACAATCTATTTTAAGTTCCCGATCACACAGACAATTTAGCTATTCTTAATACTTTTGAGGGTGTCAGCAAGCTCAGCACAGTCTAGAAATATTTTGGAATAAGTAAACCGGAAAAAGCATCTACCATTATGCGTTTTTATACACCGCTTTCACCAAAGGAACTTACAGTTGGCATTAGTAGCAGAGGCGACTTCAGATGATTCGCTTTTATGAAAGGTGCGATACGTAATACAGTCGTTACCTTGACTTAGTCTCAAAGCGCCCGAAGTTCGTCCCCACTCCTCAAGTCAACGCAGCGACTTGCCCGAGACATTCGCTTCATGGTGCTGCTCAACCTTACCTATTCATCAAGCCAAGTCTTTCTGCTAAAAACCATGGTCAAAACCTTCCACACAACACAGCCTCCCAAACTTTCTAGCTCCGAATCAGGTTCTATAGAGGTCCAAAAGAATTTCTTTCAAGAGCCAGACACGTCCCCAAAAACCTGGAAGCGCGTTGCTACAGGGGGATTCTGCATTCTTTTGGCTCTAGGAGCTGCTGGCGTAGGATTGACGTCCATTTACTATCGCCTCACCCATATGACGGTCAAGTCCGGCATCGTCAACGGACGCACCGTTCGCATCCAGGCTCCCGTTGACGGCACGATTCAAGATTTCTATGGGCGTCCTGGTGTACCTGTGCAGTCGGGCCAAACCCTAGTTCGCCTCGAAACGCTGGCTCAGAGCAGCGAGCAGGCTCAAAGCAGCGAGCTGAGCCAGGTGCCTCCGCTCCAGCGTCAGGTCCAGGCGATCGCCACAGAACTGGAGATTGCTAAAGAAGCGCTGGCCCTGCTCAATCAGCAGAAGGTTCGCCTGGCTCAGACTGACCGCAAAGTGCAGGATGCCACAGTGGCCGTTGCCGGCGATGACATCAACCGCTTCAAGGCTGCGCTAGACGCCGCGATCGCCGAGGAGCGCGCGGCTAAAACCGACTACAACCGGTTTCAAGCGCTACTTGAGCAGGGGGCGGTCTCAGAGCAGCAGGTGGATCAGCTTGAAGCCACTTGGAAAGCATCCCAAGCCAATGTCAACGAGGCCCGGGCCCAGCTTGAGTCAGGCCAAACTGTACTGACGGCAGCGCGCACCAACCTCCCGCTGGACTTGCCCACTGACGATTTACAAGAGCGACGAGAAGCCCTAGCGCAGGAGATTCAGGCCCAGGAGGCAACGATTCAAAGAACCACCCTAGCGCTAGCCAACCGCAAGGCAGAGCTCGCAGAAGTGAAAGCGCTAGAAAAAGCCGGAGAGGCAGAGGTGGTGGGCGACGACGCAGATTTGATTGAGGTGAGTGCGCCCTTCTCAGGGGTCGTGTACACCACACGCCACGAGGCCGGAGAACAGGTCAGCCGCCCTGCAACGTTACTGAGCCTTTTAGACTGCAATGACCTGTGGGTTGAAGCGGTCATCGACGGAGACAGGGCTAACCACGTCGACGCCAGTAAGCCGGTCCGGGTGCAGCTTTTGGGAAGTGATCAAACCCTCGTTGGTCGGGTCTCAATTATTGAGGCTATCAGCACAGGGGAACTCACCCAAGCCCGCGCTGAGGCCATTATCCCTGCCATTCCCCCGAATCTGGTCAACCAGCCCATCGCCCGCGTGCGGGTCACCATTCCCTCCTATGAGACTCAGTCGCGCGCGAACCAGTTCTGCGGTTTGGGCCAAAACGCACAGCTCACCTTCAGCATGAACCCCTGGTGATACACCAGAGCGCTTTTGGTTTATCTAGGACATCTGCTATCGGCCCCTCAAGCTACTACCGCTTTAAACAAAGATCATGACAACTGCTCAAGCATCGGCCCAACCCCCCGCAAAACCGAAAAAAAAGCCTCGCTCCCCCAGCGCTCAGCTCAACGCCTTTCTGCTTCTGGCGCTGTCCTGCTGTGGCCTGGCGGGGCTCTTTACCCTCCAAAATCCTGGCTACCTCTCGTTCTGGGAGATGTTCAGCCTCCTGGGGCTAGGCGTCATTGGTATCTGGCGATGGCTGTGGTTCTTCTTTCGCGTTGTGCGATCGCGCATCTACCTGCACAGCGTATTTCCCCGCTGGCGCAAACAGGCCAATCGCCTGCCCGTAGAGGCCCTGCCCCACATGTGCTTCCTCGTGCCCAGCTACAAAGAGAAGCCCTGGATTACCGACCGGGTGTTTCGGGCGATCGCCCGGGAGGCCAAGACCCTCGCCCAGCCCGTTACCCTCTTGGTCAACAGCAGCAGCGACGCCGAAAACGAGGCCATTCGTGCCCTGCTTGAGGAAGAAGACCCCGGTCTGAGCACGATGCGGCTGATTTTGATGACCCAGAAGGACGGCAAGCGAAAAGCCATGGCGGACGCCCTGCGGGAGCTGGCTCAGCTCGGCCTACCGGAAGACACGGTGGTGGCCTTGATGGACGGCGACTCGGAGCTGGCGCCGGGGGTGCTGCGCCAGTGTTTGCCCTTCTTCCGCCTGTTCCCCAAAATGGGGGCGCTGACCACCGATGAAATTCCCGTGGTGGCGGGGTCCTATCTGTTTTCGGAGTGGTTCCACCTGCGCTTCGCCCAGCGCCACGTGCAGATGTGCTCCGACGCCCTCTCCCGCCGGGTCATGTGCCTTACGGGCCGGTTCTCCCTGTTTCGGGCTGAGGCCGCGTTCGACCCCAGCTTTGCCGACCGGCTAGAGCACGATTCACTGGATGACTGGCTTTGGGGCCGGTTTAAGTTTCTCTCGGGCGACGATAAGAGCACCTGGTTTTGGCTGCTGCGGCGCGGCTACCACATGCTCTACGTTCCCGACACCATCGTCTATTCCATTGAAACCATTTCTGGTTCGGTGGTAGACCGGGCCTTCAGCAACATGCGGCGCTGGTACGGCAACATGCTGCGCAACAGCGGGCGGGCGATCGCCCTGGGCCCCAAGACCACGGGCTGGTTCATCTGGTATAGCCTAATCGACCAGCGCATTAGCTTCTGGACCTGCCTGATCACCCCAGGATTTTTGCTGATATCCCTGCTTCAGGGGAGCTGGGTGGCGGCAGGCATCGTGCTGTCCTGGGTCACATTCAGCCGTCCCCTCACCCTGGGCCTGGTGTTCATAGGGCGGGAGTCGGTGCTCAAGCCGGTTCATTTTCCCCTGCTGCTGGGGACCCAGTGGGCCTCCTCCCTCGTTAAAATTTGGACCCAGATGAACCTGGCCCAGCAGTCGTGGACCAATCGCGGCAACCAGAGCATCAACGCCAATGGTCAAGGTCTGGGCCGCATCACCAAGTTCAGCACCTCCTACGGGCTTTTGGGGATTCAAGCTTTTTGCTTCGTCATCTTTTTGTCGTGGCTGAGCGGGCTGGTCAACCCAATGTGGGACATCGCCGGACTGCAGATGACCCGCCAGACCGCGTCCCTTCCGCCCCTACAGCAGGTCAGCGCCATCGAAAACGGCATTTGGCCTAACGATGGTCAGGACGACGCGGCCCCCCTCAACCGGCTCATTCGCCGCTACAGCCTAGAGGACAATGTCGCCATCCAGCTGCCGATTGGCGAGCTGGACCTGTTCGAGCCCCTCACCATCGCTCGCGGCGGGCTGACGGTGGCGGGGCGGGGACCTACCCGCACGGTGTTGACGGTGCGGTTTAGCCCCCAGACTCCGAGCGGGTCTAGCCCAACGAACCCGGCGGCGGTAGTGGTTGCCCCCGTGGCTGAAGCCGCAAATCTGCAGAGCGTCCATTTAAGTGACTTCACCCTGCGCTATGGAGATGACGCGGCTGACGTTGACGCAGCGATCGCCATGCAGCAGGTGGACGGCGGCTCTTTGACCCGCATCCAGATTGAGCAAGCGGAGGAAGACGCCCTGGTGCTAGAGCAGACTAGCGACATTGAACTGGAGCATGTGGTGTTTGAGGCGCCTTCTGAGGTCGCATCGCTGCCCTAATACCCTAAGAAACCTCGAAAATTAGCCATTATGCCGTAGGGTGCGCTGTGACGCACCCTTTTTGTTGGGAACATAACGGTCTTAGGCCTGTCAATGGAAGTAGCTGTGCAACGCTATTTGAAGCTGCATTGACCCGTTACATCGCGCCCTTAAAAGGCCGATTGTGCGGTGTGACGCATCACCCTGCAGCTCAAGTTATTAATGGGTGACTACATTTTCCCAGTCTCGTAGAAGTCAGGCCGTAGGGACATGGCGTTGCCATGTGTATGTGTTTAGCGTCCTGGAAGCCCCCATCCCTAGCCCTTCCCCCTTCGCGCAGCGTGACCGAAGGTCGCATTGCTGAGGGAAGGGAACCAGACTCCCCTCTCCCAATCCTGGGAGAGGGGCTGGGGGAGAGGGCCACGCTAAACGCTTACTTGCCATGTCCAACGCTAACTATTTTTCCAATTTATTGAATTTGAGCCTGAGGCAGCCCTGTGCTGCCCCAAATTGAGCTAAACAAGGAGCCCTAGGCGTGATATCTCAACCTTCCGAGTCAATGCCCAGCGCATTGGCCCACTTTTCCGCGATCGCATCCACAGACGTCGATTGGGCGAGCCTTGAGGCTGCCGAATCGCGAATGCTGCCCCAGCTAGACTTTGATGCCCCTATCTACGGTACCGAGCGGGGCGATCGTCTCTATGGAGACGCCAATCCTGATGCCCCCAACGACCTGATTTTTGCAGCGGCGGGTAAAGACCGCATTCGCGGAAAAGAGGGCAACGATGTCCTGTTTGGTGGTGAGGGGGAGGACCGTATTCGCGGCGATGCCGGTGGCGATGTGCTCTGGGGCGGGCTGGGAGACGACCGGCTGACGGGGGACCGCAGTCGGGGCAAGGGGGAAGACGTGTTTGTACTGGCGCGGGGCAGCGGCACCGACAGAATTCTGGATTTTCAGGTGGATAGTGACTACATCGGCTTGGTGGATGGGCTGACCTTTGGCCAGCTTGAGTTTTCCCAGTCCGGTCGGGACGCCGTCATCCTCGACCGAGAGTCGGGGGAGGCGCTGGCGCGACTGCAGGACATCGATGTGGATTCGTTAAGCGATCGCCTGTTCGTATCAGCCCAGTCCGCTTCCCCAGTGGAAAGGGGGGGGGAAACTGATATTCCTGAGGCTGATGTGGTCACACGCGGCGCGCCAGCCTCTGGTGAGCCAGCCTTTAGTGAACCAATCTCCGGTGAGCCAACCTCCAGCAGTGTTTCCAACCGCCCCCTACAGGACACACCCTCAGCGTTAGACGCCGTCACCCCAGCCGACCCCGGCCTCATCCTTCAGTCCAATTCAGCTCATTGGGCTGGCCACTTCTCTAGCGGTTGGGAAGGACAGTGGGACCTGAGGCAAAAGGGAGCCTGGGGCGAAGAGAACTTTGAGGTGAGGTCAGCGCCCAATGGGTCTGACGTGCTGCGGGTCCACTATCCCAAAGGCTCAGCTACCCCCTCCGTCAGCCGCAAAGAAGGCGTGCCCATTGGCGGCGGTCAGTTCTATGCCGATCTGAGCTTGCCGCCTCAAGACAGCCTGCGCTTGGGCTACTCCGTCCGCTTTTCCGACAACTTCGACTTCGTCAAGGGCGGTAAGCTGCCGGGACTATTCGGGGGTCAGGGGGCCAGCGGCGGCAACATCCCCGACGGCACCGACGGCTTTTCAACGCGGCTGATGTGGCGGCGAGAGGGTGAGGGAGAAGTCTACGCCTATTTGCCAACCAGCAAGGGCTACGGCACCTCCATTGGACGTGGGGCGTGGACCTTTGAGCCAGGCCAGTGGCACCACGTTGAGCAGGAGGTGGTCTTGAATGAGCCTGGGCAGTCTGACGGGCAAGTGCGGGTGTGGCACGACGGCAACCTCGTGCTGGAGCAGCGCGACCTGACCTTCCGCACCACAGATGAGCTGAAGCTGGACGGCGTTTTCTTCTCCACATTCTTTGGCGGCGGCGATCGCTCTTGGGCCACCCCGAAGGACGTATACGCTGATTTTGCTAACTTCAGCGTCAGCGTGCCTAATTAGCGTCAGCGTGCCTGATTAGAGGCGATTAGGGCTAAAGGGGATTGAGGCTAAAGGAGATTGAGGCTAAAGCCACTGGGCCAGCTGCCAGGCGGCGATCGCGCTCCCCAAGGGCACCGTGAGATTGTCGATGCCCAAAATAGAGACGGCTTCTAGAACCGTAGCCAGCAGGGCCACTGCCACCGCCACCGCCCACAGATTCACACTTCCCTGGGCAACCCACAGCACCGCTAGGCCCACTAGCCCGCTCGCCAGCGCCATGGCGGCGGAGCCCTCCCAGCTCTTTTTCATGCCCAAAATTTCGTAGGGATGGGCGCCAAACCGCTGCCCCACCAGCGCCGCCATGCCGTCTCCCCAAGCCATCACCAGCACCCCCAGCACCGCGTATTCAGGCTGGCCTAGGGGCCAAAATACCGCAATCAGCACCCCAATACTGAGGGAGTAGAACACGGTGCCGAAGCTGCGACGGCCCACGCTATCAATCACAGGCAACACAGGCTGCCAGTAGGACAGCAGGGTCACGCCACTGGCTAAAACTGAGGCGCCTATGCCAATCCAGGCGGGAATATTTAGCCACCACGCCAGCACGATGACGTTGCCCGTGCCGATATGCACCACCTTACGCACCGCCTCCGAGCCGCGATCGCTGCGGTTTACCCAAACGGCGATCGCCAGCACCAGCAGCAGCCAGGCAAGTACCAGTAGCAGTCGAATCGGCAGGGGACCAGAGGCAACATCCACAGCGCCATTTCCTCAGTTGACGATTAGCCCAGGCTGAGGGTCACTCGGACGCCTGACTGGTGCGCCGCCCCAGCTCGTAAATCCCGCAGGCCATGGCGGCTAAAATGCCGGTGCTGATGCCCCAGCTGTGGCCTAAGCTGACGTTGATCAGAAAATTCAGCAGCCCCCCCGCAATGAGAAACGGCACGATGCTGACGACGGAGGCTAGAAACGCATTCTGGGATTCCCACCCCTTGCGGGCCTTCTCCATCTCTTCTGGGGAAGTGTAGAGGAACTGCTCGGCAAAGTTGAACCACCGATTGAGCTGCAGGGTCACCCAATCCGCAACGGGGGATAGCCCAAGATAGAGCGCTAGAGACCAGAGCGACGCACCGGCTAGGGCAACGCGATCGATTGAGATGCGGAAGGGGAGCCAATCGAGCATGAGAGGTTTAAGACCCGGTGATTCAGTTTAATTATCCTAATGCAAATTCGCAGGTTTTGAGGGGGCCGATCGCGCAGTGGGTTACGCTAGCGTAGGAACATATGTCTATCCCCTAACTTGATGTGCGGCGACGTCTACTTCATCTTCTGTTAGGTTTGGCGCCGGTGCTATGGTCTACTGCCTGCGGCCAACCCTTAGACCAGGCGCTGCAGCCTGACCCCAACCTGCAGCCCGAGACTGCTGAATCACCTGAAACCTCTGGGGCATCTGCGCCCGGGAACTGCGGTGACATTGCGCGATCGCGATTGCCCAATGCCTTCCCCGACGCGCTGTGCTACCCCGATGCCGAACTGCTGCAGGTCACGGAGTCTACTTTAGACGAGGGGACGGCCATTGAGGCCCTGTGGTCAACCGAAGATGCCACCGGTGAAGTGCGATCGTTTTACCGCGAGGCCCTTGCCCAGGATGGCTGGGAAATCACCAATCCCGACGCTTCAAACGGTGATTCCGACAATAGCACTGCAGCGCCCATTGAAGCCGTGAAAGCTGGCGTGCGGGCAACGGTGACGACAGGTGGGGCAAACGCTCCGTTTACGGTGAGCTACCGCCCCACCCAGTCTGCCCAGGCTAGGTCAGCCCCTGAGGAAAGTGAGGCTTCAGCCCGTGATAGCCAGCAACAGGCTGAAGAAAACACTGCATCCAGTCAACAAGGCTCTGGCTCGACCCAGCCCTCCACGGGTGTTTCCTTCACCGACATAGACGAGGCTCCTGAAGAGTTCCAGGCCTACATTCAAGACCTAGCCGCCCTAGGCGTGCTGGATGGCGTAGACGGAAGCCCGCGCAGCTTTCAGCCCAACGAGCCCGTAACGCGGCGCACCTATGCCCGATGGTTGTTCAATGCCAACAATCGTTTCTACACCGAATCGTCTAAGCGCATTCGCCCCACCGCTGGCGGCGATGCCGTCTTCCAAGATGTGTCCTCAAGCAATCCCGACTTTGGCAAGATTCAGGGGTTGGCGGACGCCGGTCTGGTACCCAGCCCCCTATCGGGTGCTACTGCAGTCACCTTCCGGCCCGATGCCCCCGTCACGAGGGAAACCCTCATCCAGTGGAAGGCGCCGCTAGACCTGCGGCAGTCTCTCCCCAATGCCACCTTAGATGCAGTGCAGCAGGCCTGGGGCTTTCAGGATGCCGCTAAAATTGCCCCCGAGGCCCTGCAGGCTATCCTGGCCGACTACGGCAACGGCGACCAGTCAAACATTCGCCGCGTTTTCGGGTTCACTACCCTATTTCAGCCCAAAAAGCCCGTCACCCGCAGTGAGGCGGCGGCGGCGGTGTGGCACTTTGGCTACCAAGGGGACGGGCGATCGGCCCGTGAGGTTTTGCAGGGGGCCAGTGCGCCTGAGCCAGCAAATTAACCGCCACGCTCATCGAGCTCAAGTTCTTGAGGGCTTGTAGAGAAGTAGGCGCTTAATTCAGCACGCGTTTCAAGTTAAGCGTAAATCCCGGCAAAACCCCTTCCCCTGAGAGCGTACTTGGATTTTCCAAGACCTCGACTGGTTGCCCCAGGCGATAGACCTCCACCAGCTTACTTTTGGGGTCAATTAGCCAGCCTAGCCGCGCACCGTTTGACCTATATTCTTCCATTTTCCCACGGAGATCCTTGAGACTATCCGTTTTAGAGCGTAATTCGATCACGAAGTCAGGGCACAGCGGAACAAACCCTTCCCGGTGCTCGGGCGTTAGAGCTTCCCAGCGTTCTTTGCGGACCCAAGAGGCATCGGGAGAGCGATTAGCGCCATTTGGCAGCTTGAATCCAGTCGATGAATCAAAGGCTTCCCCAAGTCCATCGTTCGCTTCAAACCAATTACTCAGTTGACCGCTGATGCTCAGGTTTCGCCTACCAGCCTCTCCTCCCGTTGGTGGGCTCACAATCAGCTCTCCTATCTCATTCCGCTCTAGTCTGAGGTCTGGGTTCGCAGCAGCCAGAGCCTCAAACTGCTCCGAAGTGACTTGTAGTGCAACTTCGCTGGGGAGCTGAAGTGAGAGGGGTTTGCGTTGACGAGTCGCCTGTGCCGTCATGATCTACCTCACGCTGATGACACCGCAACTTTATTCTAAATGCCAAGATGGTCGTATGAGGAGGGATGCTCTACGTGTTGGGTTAGAGTCTTCCAGACACTGGCCATCCCCAGAAGCCGTGCGTGCAGGATGACTATCATTGCCTTTGTTACGGTATCTTGAAGGGGCTAGTGTTAATGATTCCTTAAACTGCGCTACGCTCCTCTTCTCTGCGTTCCCACCACCTGCCTTCCTATGTCTTTACCGCCAGAGCCATCGACTACCCCTGCCGCCGCTACTCCTGAGCCCGATGCAATGCGGATTACTTCAGAGGACGTCGCCCGTCACCCCATCGAAACGCTTTCCGAAAAGCCCCAAGAGGCCTGCGGCGTATTCGGTGTCTACGCCCCGGAGGAAGCTGTCGCAAAACTCACCTACTTTGGCCTGTTTGCGCTGCAGCATCGCGGGCAAGAGGCGGCAGGGATTGCTACCTTTGAGGGCGATCAAATCCACCTTCATAAGCAATCTGGATTGGTCAATCAGGTGTTCAACGAGGCCATTCTCAATACCCTGCCGGGCCGTCAAGCCATCGGACACACCCGCTACTCCACCACGGGCTCCAGCCACGCCGCCAATGCCCAGCCTGTTGTGGTTAAGACCCCGCGCGGCCCCTTCGCCCTGGCCCATAACGGTAACCTGGTCAACGCCTTTGAGCTGCGTCAGGAGCTCTCTACTGGGGTGGACCTCCAAACCACAACCGACTCAGAAATGATTGCCCTCGCCGTGGCAGAGGCGATCGCCCAAGGCATGGACTGGATTGATGCGACGGTCGCTGCGCTGAAGCGGTGCCGTGGGGCCTTTAGCCTCACCATGGGAACGCCTGCCGGGATTATGGGGGCGCGAGACGCCCAGGGCATTCGTCCCCTGGTGCTGGGGCAGCTCGAAGAAGGTGGTCCCTACGTCCTGGCTTCTGAGACCTGCGCCCTCGACATCATCGGCGCCAAGCACATCCGCGACATCCTGCCTGGCGAGCTAGTGTGGATTGACGACGCCGGGGTGAAATCCATTCAGTGGTCTGCCCCCGAGCGCAAGCTCTGCGTGTTCGAGATGATCTACTTCTCCCGCCCTGACAGCGTTGTGGACGGGGAGACCCTCTACAGCTACCGCATGAGACTGGGCCGTCGGTTGGCCCAAGAGTCTCCGGCTGACGTAGACCTAGTAATGGGCGTACCCGATTCTGGCATCCCCGCTGCCATCGGCTACTCCGAGGCCTCCGGCGTTCCCTACGCTGAGGGGCTAATCAAAAATCGCTACGTGGGCCGCACCTTCATCCAGCCCACCCAGGCTATGCGGGAATCGGGCATTCGCATGAAGCTCAACCCGCTGCGGGACGTCCTTACCGGCAAGCGGATCGCCATCATTGATGATTCGGTGGTGCGGGGCACCACGAGCCGAAAAATTGTTAAAGCGCTGCGGGACGCCGGGGCCACTGAGGTGCATATGCGCATCTCCTCTCCGCCGGTCACCCACCCCTGCTTCTACGGCATCGATACCGACAACCAAGATCAATTGATTGCGGCCAAGCAGTCGGTGAAGGACATTGAGCGTCACATCGAGGCAGACTCCCTTGCCTATCTGAGCTGGGAGGGCATGCTGGACGAGTCTCGGCAAAACCGCGATCGCTTCTGCTCCGCCTGCTTCACCGGGGACTATCCCATTGAGGTGCCGATGGCGGTGAAGCGCTCAAAGCTGATGCTGGAGAACCTGTCGCAGCCCGCGACGGTTTAAGTTGGGCTTACCCTTACGACGCAACCTGCGTCGAGTGCTTCGACAGCTCAAAGGCGTCGTGCACCGCCTGCAGCGCGGCCTTCCCGTCTGACTCTGCCACTACGCAGGTAATCTTAATTTCAGAGGTGGCAATCATCTGAATATTGATCTGCCGCTCCGCCAAGGCCGAAAACATCTGCGCGGCCACGCCGGGACGCCTGACCATCCCCGCTCCTACCACGCTCACCTTGGCGATCGCCGTGTCGATGGTGACATCATAGGTACCCAAATCCGCCGCAATGCCCTGGAGCGCCGCCTGGGCCACTGCTGCATCCGCCTGTGCCACCGTAAAGGCAATGTCGCGGGTGGCGATCCCATCCACCAGGCGACACCGCTGGGACTGGATAATGGTGTCTACGCTGATGTAGCGATCCGCTAGGGTGGTGAAAATTAGCGACGCCATTCCCGGCTGATCGGGCACGTGGCGGATAGCCACCCGCGCCTGCTTGGCGTCGAGGGCGACTCCCCGTACTGGGGGCGCTGCAGGCTGCTCCGTTTCCCCCGCCCTCGCCTTCACCGCCCCAGACTCCCCCGGCAAGTGGGACTGGCGAATATTGAAGCAGCGGCAAAGGGCCTCCACAGCGCGATCGCAGTCGTCCGCGCTGATGGCGCAGCTCACCTTCACCTCCGAGGTGGAGATCAAGCTAATATTCACCCCCGCCTCCGCCAAGGCCGCGAACATCTGCGCCGCCACCCCCGGTCGCCCGATCATCCCGGCCCCCACCACACTAATTTTCGCCGTGCGCCGGTCGGTAACCACCTCTGCCTGGTCCAGCGCCAGGGGAGACTGCCGCAGAGTGGGGGTAATGGCCTCGGCCACCGCCTCAGCCCGGTTGACGCTGCGGTGGTCTACGGTGAAGGCAATGTCGTTGAGGTTGCCGTCGTGAATAGACTGAATGATTAGGTCCACGTCTAAACTCTGGGCCGCAATCTCGCCAAACAGGCAGGCGGCAATGCCGGGGCGGTCGGGGATGCGCAGCAGGGCAATCTTGGCCTGGTCGGTATCCACCTCGATGGCGTCAATGGGGTTAGCCAGCTCAATGCTGTTGAGCGATCGCGGCTGAATCAGGGGAGACACCACGCGGGTGCCCGGCTCGTCGGTCCAGCTTGAGCGCACCACCAGCGTCAGCCCGTAGTTGCGGGCGATTTCCACCGCTCGGGGGTGGAGCACCTTGGCCCCTAAGCTAGCCAGCTCCAGCATCTCGTCAGCGGTGATTTCGGTCATGAGCTGGGCGCCTGCCACTAGGCGCGGGTCCGTGGTCAAAATGCCGGGCACGTCGGTGTAGATTTCGCAGGCGTCTGCCCCCAGCGCAGCAGCCAAGGCTACGGCGGAGGTATCGGATCCGCCGCGCCCCAGGGTGGTGATTTCCAGCTCGTCAGCCGTCTCGCTTTGGGCAATGCCCTGGAACCCGGCCACCACCACAATTGCCCGCTCTGACAGGTGCCGCTGAATGCGATCGACGCGAATCTGCACGATGCGTGCCCGGGTGTGGGCCGCCTCGGTGACGATGCCCACCTGCGCCCCGGTGAGGGACACCGCCGGGTGCCCCTTGGCCTGGATGGCCATACTCAGCAGGGCGATGGACACCTGCTCCCCAGTGGACAGCAGCATGTCCATTTCGCGGCGGCTGGGATCGGGGGTGATTTGGTTGGCGAGCCCCACGAGCTGGTCCGTTGTCTTGCCCATGGCCGACACGACGACCACCAGCGAGTGTCCCTCTGCCGCTGCTTGAATGGCCCGGTCGGCTACGGCCTGAATGCGCTCTACGGTCCCGACGGAGGTGCCGCCAAATTTTTGTACGATGAGTCCCATGGTATGGCAATCCTGAATGATTTGTGAGAGGAGGGGCGGGGACAGGCCGCCCCACCAAAAACCAAAAAAAAAATAGAGATTTTGTATAAAAAAAGTGAATGGTTTTAAAAAAAATTATACAATAAATAATAAAAATAAAAACAAAAACCCAAAAAT
>JBHJHJ010000137.1:0-16805 GCA_050330955.1 Elainellaceae cyanobacterium
CGGAGCAGGTAGGCGTATTCACAAACTACCCCCTCAAGCTGGGTGGTGCTGTCGATGTTCCAAGCTTCAATGCAGGCTCCAGTAAGGTCTGCCTGACGAAACTGCGTGCCGAGGGCTTGAGTTTTGATGAGTGTAGCCCTACTGAGACTTGCTCCGGTAAGGTCGGCTTGGCTGAGGTCGGCTTCAGTGAAGATCGCGTCTGCCAGATCTGCTCCTGCTAGGTTTGCCCCTTTGAGAGATTTGCCGGTGTAGTTCTGACCATTGCCGCGATGGCTGGTGAGCAGATGTAAGACAGCAAGGTCTGAAAGGATTGTGTCGCTGAGGCGTGACAAGTGGAGGTTTCGCGACAGATGAAGACGGGTGCGAACGAAGCTAGCACTGTCGAAACAGGCATTTTTAAGAACGGCCTGGAAACAGTCAGCATCGGTGAGGTCAGCATGGCTAAAGCTAGTGCCCCCTAGGGAGCCAAACCAAACCGCAATATCTCGAATGAGGCGATCGCGGTGGTCCCCTTCGAGAGCGCGGTGGCTAATCAAGATGCTAACTGAGATAGTCACGATGTTGAGTCCCGTCACCAGAGCCACTGCGGTAGAGCCAGCCTCAAAGACGGCGATCGCACCTGTAGCAGCGACAGCTCCAATACCGACGGCGGTGCCTGTAATGGCAAGGGCCAGAGCTGCAGTATCCATTCCAGCAGCGACCCCAGCAATAGAGCTAATGCCTGCGACGGCAACCACAACCGCAAAGGCAACTGCGCCAGCCCCAACAAACGCGATGGAGAAAAACGCATTGACCCCGGCAAAGAGAATTGCAACGGCAACTGCGCCACCGACTGCACAAAGTGCTACCCCGAGGCTGTGGAGTAGGCCTCGCGTGAAGACGATGCCCACCATGGCGACAACAGTGACCAGTCCAAGGATGCCAGCAATGGTATTGGCCGTTGTCCCTGTATCCAAGGAATTCCGGCCTGCCGGGTTAAAGATAAAAACGGCGATATAGCAATAGATGATATTTGCAAGAAAGCTGGACAGGCTAAATAAGCCGGTCGCCACTAGGAGCTTTAACCCCATCCAGTGCCGCCGTGCTCCAGTTTTAGACTGGCTTAGGGTTGTCTGAGCTAGGGTTGCCCCATCGAACCGCACGCCCCGCAAATCTGTCCTGCTCAAGTCCGCCTCCGACAGATCGGCTCCCCGCAAATCTGCCCCCCGTAGCGACGCTCCGCTTAAGTCCACGCCGCGGAAATCGCGCTCTCCCTGGCGATAGCGACGGCGGAGTTCTTTAGGGGTTATGCGGGGTTGGTTCATATCCTGGAGCAGCGCTGGCGAGCCCATTATAAGGGCGATTTTTGTTGATACTTAGATAAGCGGACAACGGGCCACACTTGCCTATACGTGCTTGCGTCTAGGAGATCAACGCTGATACCCCAACAAAATTGCAACCTAACCTTATGTCCTACCCTCAAATAGTGCCAGGGCTAAATTGCCGAAAAAGTGGCCTGTCCACCGCAACATAACCCGTGAATAAAATATCCGCTTCCTTTGAAGAGCGCTTAGACGCCTCTACCATCACCCCAACCATGTGGCTTCTCTGGCTACTGTCCGCAGGGCTGATTGCCTTAGACGGGTTCGACTTTTTTGTGATTGGGGTTGCGCTGCCGTTTTTAAAGCGGGACTTTGGCTTGGGGCCTACCGCCGTCGGGGCTGTGGCCACCGCCGCCTTGGCGGGATCGCTGGTGGGTGCCCTCACCCTTGGCCCCATTACCGACCGGGTTGGGCGGCAGCTCATGCTGGTGGTGGACGTGGCAATTTTCGTGGTTGCCACCTTAGGCACCGCCCTAGCCTGGAACGCCGCCTCCCTGATTGCCTTTCGCTTTTTGGTGGGCGTGGGCATCGGGGCCGACTACCCCATCAGCGTTGCCTACATCACTGAGAATGTGCCTGCCCGGTTTCGGGGCCGGATGGTGATTGGGGCGTTTGCGTTTCAGGCCGTGGGGGCGCTGCTGGGAGCCCTCACGGGGCTGACGGTAATCTATTGGTTTCGGGTGAGCTACCCCGGCGCGGAGCAAGTGGCCATTCAGTATGCCTGGCGCTGGATGTTGGGGGTGGGCGTGCTGCTGGCGATCGCGATCGCTGCCCTGCGCCTCAGCTTTAGCCTGGAGAGCCCCCAGTACTTCATCAGCCGAGGGGAGTATACCGAGGCCTCCGAAGCCGCCACCCAGCTTTTGGAGACGCCCGTTGTGCTTACCGCAGAGACCGAGCCTCAAGCGGCGCAGGAGTCACCCACCTACGGCGCGTTATTCAACGCCCACCACCGCCGCAGTACCGCCCTGGCCTCGCTGCCTTGGTTCTTGCAGGACATCGCCACCTACGGCGTCGGCATTTTTACGCCGACGATTATTGCCCTACTGGCTTTTTCTCAAGAATCAGATTTCATGCTGCGGGAAATGAACTCGGCAGGCGGAGCTGCCATCGTCGACGTATTTCTGATTGTGGGATTTATTGGCGCCATTGCGCTGGTGGAAACGCTGGGGCGCATTCGGCTACAGGTCGTGGGCTTTTTAGGTATGGCCGCAGGGCTTGTGCTCTTAGCGGCGTCAAATCTGCTGCCGTCTGGCAGTCACGGTGAAACGGGGCTTGTGCTGGCTGGTTTCTTGGTGTTTAACCTGATGATGAACGCAGGCCCCAATGCGACCACGTTTCTGCTGTCGGGGGAGGTGTTTCCCCCGTCTATTCGGGCTACTGGCGCAGGCTTTGCGGCGGCGGTGGCAAAGGCGGGGGCTGTGCTGGGGGCCTTCCTTTTGCCGGTTTTAGAGCGGTCCTGGGGCGTTCCCCCCGTGCTTGTGGGCTTGGCCCTCTGCTGTGGCTTGGCCGCGCTGCTGACGGCAATTTTCTCTGGCAAAGCGTGGCGATCAGCCTAGATCGGCACTCCCCACCCAGGACTGGGGTCGAACTGCACGTCGCCAAAGGTGTGGTCATCCACGCCCGTACACAAAAGCGCGTCGTAGCTGAGTTCGTCGCCGCTGTCATGCACATCTGCGGTACATAGGTCCACCAGCTTCATCCAAGAGGGGTGTCCGCCGACGGGGGTACCGTCAACCGCACGAAAGCCGTCGGCGTCTGTGCCCTCTGGCGACTGTCGATTGGGCGCGAGCTTGTGGGCAATGGGCGAGCCGGTATCGTCTTCGACGACCCACAGGTCGCGGGATGAGTGGTTTTTCACTTGACCATTGGGCATTTTGCGGCTCCAGGCTTGGGGTGGCTAGCAATAGGGTAACCTAGCAAAACCGCTAAGCGCCCGGCGGTGTGGACGGTAGCAATGTGTATGTTTAGCGTAACTTTGGCCTTCTGACATAGGGCGCTAGCTCATCCCACAGGGCGGGAACCTGGGCCTGAATCGCCTCTGCTGTGGCAATGGTCATATCCCGGTAGTCAAAGCCCGGAGCCACAGCCTCCCCCAAGAGGCCATACTCCCCAGACTCCAGCACAGCCGCTTTCCAATAGCCGCCGGGAACCAAAAGCTGCAGCACGTCACCCTGGGCGACATTGGGGCCGAGCTTGACTTTGTGCAACTGCCCCTGCGGGTCGACCAAGATGTAGGTGATGGCCGAGCCGGCGTGGAAGTAGTGCATGATGTCGGACTGGTTCTGGTGCAGGTGGTCGATGGGGCGATCGTCGGTGAGTAGGTAGTAGATGGAAGTCATCACCGCGCGATCGCAGCCCTCACGCGGGGTTGTCATTGCTTCTGCGGCCCGGTAAGTCTCAGAAAAGTAGCCGCCTTCCACGTGCTCGACGAGGGACAGCGCTTCAATCCAGCGGTGCTTATTCATGGGGTTATTCCTCTAGTGAAATCAGCCTGGGCAGAAGCGCTCTAACCACCTGCTCGGCCCTATCCACGGCCTCATCCAGCAAATCGGGGTCTATTTCGGTGTCTAGCGGCGTGTCCTTATTGGGATGGAGCCCCCGCGTCAGCACGAGCACGGGGACGTCCTGAGCGTCGAAGGGGTAGTGATCCGACACGCCTAAGTCAGACACGACTGAAATTGTGGGAACGGCGGCCTGAGCCACATTAGTCAACTCAGGCGTCCCGGTGGCCAAGAGCTGGTCGTTTAGCCCCAGCATTTCGAAATTGATCATGCCGCTGACATTGAAGCGAAAGGGCAGGGACGCCACGAGCGCCTGGGACCCGGCCACGCCACGCTCCTCAGCGTCAAAGGCCACAAACCAAACCCACTGCGCCAAGGGGTCGTCGGCGAGTCGGCGGGCTAGCTCTAATACCAGGGCTGTCCCTGAGGCATTGTCGTTGGCCCCCACTGAGCCCGGCACAGAATCATAGTGGGCGCCAATAATCACGCGGGGGAGGGCAATTCGGTCTAATTTGGCCACTAGATTATGCCCAGTGGTGGTGCGCAGAATGGGCTGCAGGTCTAAGGTGGCCTCTGGGCCGGAAGTGGCCGTCTCCAGTAGGGGGGCGCCCTGCTCGCCGGAAAGCAGCAGCACTGGGAATGGGTCGGGAGCGGTAAACCGAGTGGACCAATTTCCGGCTTCTGAGTTAACGATGACTAGGCCGACAGCATTGGCGGCGCGGGCGTGCTGCACCTGCTCTGAGACAGTAATATCGCTTCGACGGACTACTGCGATCGCCGCTTCCAATTGAGCCGCCGCAAAATCATCCCGGCTTCCCTTGCCAGCAACGGTCACTAAAGGGGCGACCACGCGACGGGCTGAAGTCCCCCAAGCCGCATTCCCCCGTAGGCGAGTCCCGCCAATTTCTAGACCAGACGAAAGGGGCTGGTAGTTTTGATACTGAAACGTCTGGACTTCGGTCACATACCCGGCCTGGGCGTAGGCGTCGTCGAGGTAGCGGCGCGCCGCCTCTACTGCAGCGGATTCTGGCGTTCTGGGGCCAGCGTCGGCCAAAAATGCGACGGTTTCCGCCGCTCGCGAGCCTGGGGCTGCAGCTTCGGTGGCCTGGACTCGGTGGAGGCCCAGCGCCAGCACGAGAATTAGAGTTAGAAGGGTAAACGCTCTGAGCATATAAGTTTGCGACTTTACCTGGGACAACAGCGTACGCCTCAGCAGCCGGGTCAACGTAATAGACTAATACTGACCAGCGTACAACCCATATCGTGAAGAAGTTACGTATTCGAGTTTTAGTATCACCCCCTCTAGCTCCCCCTTGGTAAGGGGGAGAATTGCGCTTCCCCCCTTACCAAGGGGGGAGTGAGGGGGGTAAGACCGAAGCGTACTGCCCTTATCCGAAGTCGCTAAACACCTATTGAAGAGGGATACTCCGTGATTGTCATTCACCACAACCCAGACTGCGGCACGTCTCGCAACGTGCTTAAGGTGATTGAAGCCTCAGGCTACCAGCCGGTGGTCATCGACTACTTAAGCGAAGGCTGGACCAAACCTCAGCTCTTGGCACTCTTTGCCGCCGCCGACCTGACGCCGCGCACGGCCCTGCGGGAGACCAAATCCCCCGCGAAGGAGCTAGGCCTTTTGGAGCCGGGGGTGAGCGATGAGGCCATCCTCGCCGCCATGCTAGAGCACCCCATACTGGTGAATCGCCCCATCGTCTGCACACGTAAGGGGGTCAAGCTCTGCCGCCCCAGCGAAACCGTTCTGGACGTGCTCGAAAAGTGGCCGCCGGGACCGTTTACCAAGGAGGACGGAGAGCTGCTGATTGACAGCGCGGGCAGACGGGTGACCTAAATCTCAAACCCGCTCGTGAACTAGCCAAAAGCGACAACCGAGTCAGCCTTATTGGGGGTATGGCTTACATTACACCACCTTGAAATCTCAGTCCTAGCTCATTCAGCGCCACGAAAGGCCTGATATTGTAAGCCAATTATTTTCATGCGCGGCGCGTGACGCACCGCTTCAACTTTTCTAAGCAAAGGTACCACTCTGAATGCTCACCACCACGCTCACTTGGACCCTGCTCGCAGGCTACGGCTTTTTCATCTACCGCGTTGTCCAGCGCACCACCCCTGACAAAGTGTCTGCCCTTGCCTTCTTTCAGGGGCGTTCTGGTGACCAAAGGCCGGGGCTGTGGCTGCTGGTGTCTAGTGCCGCCATCTCTTGGATCTTTGCTAAGTCCATTGACAATGCCGCTAGCCTGTCCAACGCTTTTGGCGTTATGGGCGGCGTGGGCTACGCCATCTACTACCTCAGCTTCATCACCGCCGCGATCGCTATCTACTTTATCCGCACTCGGGGGGGCTACCGCTCGCTGCCGGAGTTTCTGGTGGCGCGCTACGGGCCGCTGTGCGCCAAGCTGTTTTTGGTGGCGATCGCCGTGCGTCTGCTGAATGAGGTGTGGTCTAACACTAAGGTGTTTTCGCTGTATTTTGGGGCGGAGGGTAGCGCGGGCTACTGGGTAGCGGCGGCGCTGGTGACCCTGTTCACGGTCTACTACAGCCTTATGGGGGGGCTGCGCAGCAGCTTGCTCACCGACGGCGCCCAGATGCTGCTGGCGGCGGTGCTGCTGGTGGTGATTTTGGCGACGCTTGGGCCGGGTCTGGTGGCGGAGGGGCTGCCGGCAGTGGACAGTCCTACCCGCTGGGCTGGCCTCACCTTCTGCGGCCTGGCCTTTGTGCAGATTTTCAGCTATCCCTTCCACGACCCGGTGCTCACCGATAGGGGGTTTATCACCTCTCCCAGCCGCATGGTGCGCGGCTTTGTGCTGGCGGGGGTGATCAGCGGCGGCTTTATTCTGCTGTTTAGCCTGGTGGGTCTGTATGCCCTGCGCTTTGGGCTAGAGGGGCGGCCCACCCTGGCGGTGCCTGCTCTGTTTGGGCTGCCCATGCTGCTGGTGTTCAACTCCATCATGCTCACCAGCGCCGGGTCCACCCTCGACTCCACATTTTCTAGCGTGGCCAAGCTAGCGGGGCGCGACTGGGGCAACCGCCGCGGCTCACCCACCGAGTCCCAGGCCTATGTGGGCCGCTGGGCCATGGTGGCGATCGCGCTGCTGGGCAACCTGCCGCTGCTGAGCATTTACCTCGGGGACCAGATTGGCCCCGCTATCATTTTGGCCACCACCATCAGCGGCACCATGGTGATGGGTCTGGCGCCCATTTTCCTGCTGTCGTTCCTGCGGGGCGGGGCCTTGAGCTTTCATCTGGCGTTTTGGCCAGGGCTGCTGTTTGGGGTGCTGCGGGTGGTGGAAAACGCGGCCCAGGTCGCAATTTTTCCGGCGTGGGTCAGCATCGGGGCAGGCAAGTACGCCGAGGACCTGGGGGTGAACGTCTACGGCTTACTGATCTGCTGCTTAGGCTATTGGGTGGGGGCTTGGCTGATGCCGAGTCGGCCCCGTGAGGGCGAGCGGGTGCGGGAGCAGGTGGAGGTTTAAGCGTCCCCTACGCGAATTTCTGAGAAGAAAGACGTGGTGCTAAACGCATCTGGCCGCTTCAGCATGCTGGTGCGCAGCCGCAGCTTGGGGCTGGCGAACCAGATGCGCTCCTCGGTTTCCAGGCCGTTTTGCTCGGACATCACCACCAGGGTTTCGCTTTGCTCAATCATGAAGCAGGCGGTGGTGGCGACGCCGTCCGGAGCGCTCTGCCGCAGAAGGGTTCCCTGGCTGGGCTCTTCCGCGTTGGCGATCGCCACCAGCAGGGAGGTTCCGGTTTTCTTGTCGGGGTCGGCGCCCACGTTGCCCTCCCACCTAGCCGAGAGGCCGCCTACGGCCAGGGCAGGGTCCATGCCAAATTTTTCACAGAGCTGCAGGAGCGAGCTATCTTCAGGGGGCAAAAGGCTAATCCAGGTGTCGGTGCGCCGCCATTCGCTCTGGCTGTGGCCAAGGTGTTGGCTGGTGCATTGGCAGAACCATTTGCCACAGCTCTTTTCGAGGAAGGTTTTGATGTCCATGGGCTAGATCGCTACGGATGAATATGGGCCTTGTGCCTCACAATACTCCATTAGGCTGCAGCCCATCCCGTCTGAACTCCTGGCCTATAGCAAGTCGATGACAAAATAGAGTTAGAGTAGAATGGGCAAGCCCTTATTGCTCCTGCATAAGCCGGTTGTAGTTTTGGCGAAGCTGCATTTGGTTCTCCGCCAGCTTCTCGCCCAAATTCTTTTCCATGTCCGACAGCTCTTGCCAGAAGATTGCCGAGCGTCGACTAGAGATTAGCTCTTGCCACAGCATTTCCACAACTTCAGCCGCGTCAGGGCATTCGCTAGCAACGCGATCGCGCACGAGCTCAAATGCCTGCTTTGCCTCGGCATGGGTATTCGGCTCTTCAGCCAGTCGAAAGCAGAGCTTGAGTTGGTCAAGGGTTTCTTGAGAAGATAAGGTAGACATTTGGCCTCCAAGATTGGCAACAGATAGAATTGGCAGCGCACTATGAAAAGAAAACTGCCTTAGAAATCCTGCTACTATCTTTACAGTTCTTTACGATTTTGCCTTCCGACGAAGGAAGGATTTCCAAAAGCCCTACGGGTCAAATGTCTATCCTGCCCCCAACGTCTTGCTATCCGCTTCCACCCCAATTATGAGACAGCGCATCCTCTCCGGAATTCAAACCACTGGCGATCTACACCTGGGCAACTATCTCGGCGCCATCAAGAATTGGGTAGAGCTGCAGGATACCTACGATAGCTTCCTCTTTATGGCGGACTTGCACGCCATCACCGTGCCCCACGATGCGGCGACCCTAGCCGAAACCACCTACAAGACTGCCGCCCTCTACCTCGCCTGCGGTATCGACACCGAGAAGTCTACGGTATTTGTGCAGTCCCACATCCCCGCCCACGCCGAACTCGGCTGGCTGCTCACCTGTGTCACGCCCCTCAACTGGCTGGAAGATATGGTGCAGTTTAAAGAGAAGGCAGTTCGCCAAGGGGAAACCGTCGGGGCGGGACTGCTGTGCTATCCGGCGCTGCAGGCCGCAGACATCTTGCTCTACGAGCCGGACAAGGTGCCCGTGGGGGAAGACCAGAAACAGCACCTAGAGCTGACCCGCGACATCACCGTGCGCATTAACCACCAGTTCGGCACCCCGAAAGCGCCCGTGCTGAAAATGCCGAGCCCAATGATTCGCGCTGAGGGCGCTCGCATCATGAGCCTGACGGACGGCACCAGCAAGATGTCGAAGTCTGACCCATCGGACCTCAGCCGCATTAATCTGCTGGACCCCCCAGAGCTGATTACCAAGAAGATCAAAAAGTGCAAGACCGACCCGGCTCGGGGTCTAGAGTTCGACAACCCCGAGCGGCCCGAGTGCCATAACCTGCTGACGCTCTACATGTTGCTGGCGGACAAAACCAAAGACCAGGTCGTAGAAGAATGCAGCGACATGGGCTGGGGGCAGTTTAAGCCGCTGCTGGCAGAAACAGCGGTGGCAGCTTTAGAGCCCATCCAAAAGCGCTATCACGAGATCCGCGCTGAGGCGGGTTACCTGGCCTCGGTGCTGAGCCAGGGGAAGGAGAAGGCGGAAGCGATCGCCCAGCAGACGCTGACCAAGGTCAAGCAAGCCATGGGATATTCTCTGCCCAAGTCTTAAGCCATGGCCCAGACCCTACCTGACGCGAGCCTTACTGAGCTGCTGCTGTGGCTGCTGCGCCGCCGCGATCGCCTGCGGGTGACGGGGCGATCGATGGTGCCGCTGCTGCAGCCGGGAGACGAGGTCTTGGTGAACAGCCGCGCCTATCAAACTCAGCCGCCGCTGCCGGGGGATATTGTCGTGGCCTGCCATCCCTATCGGGATTTGAAGCTTGTGAAGCGAATGGTAGGCCTTAGGGGCGATCGCTGCCTGCTAAGTGGCGACAATTGGCGGGAGAGCACCGACAGCCGTCAATTTGGGGCGGTGCCCCTCGATCGCATTTTAGGACGTGTGACTTGCCGATTCGGATAAGCTGATCACAGCATCTATCAAAGTCAATGCCTCGTACCCCAACCCTCCGCTTCGATCGCGGCACCCTCATCCTCCATCCTCCGCCTAGGGGCAAAGCTTGGATCGACTACGCCACCTGGGATGATCGCGTCGAGCGCTTCCGCGTGCCCGCCATTCGGTATCGTGATCTGGTAGAAACCCTGCAGGGCGAAACCACTGCCTTCACTGATAATGCTAAAGCCTTTGAGCCCCTCAGCCTGACGCCGCAGCTCAATATGACGCCCTACCCGCATCAGCAGCAGGCCCTCGACGCCTGGACCGCATCGGGTCGAAGAGGCGTGGTGGTGCTGCCCACCGCTGCCGGCAAAACCTACTTAGCCCAGCTCGCGCTACAGGCCACCCCCCGCAGCACCTTGGTCACCGTGCCCACCCTGGACCTGATGCACCAGTGGTATGCTCACCTTAAAAAGGCTTTCCCCGATGCCGACGTAGGGCTGCTGGGCGGGGGCTCCCGCGACAAATCTGCCATTCTTGTGGCCACCTACGACAGCGCCGCCATCAATGCCGAACACATCGGCAATCGCTACGGCTTGCTAATCTGTGACGAATGCCATCACTTGCCCAGCGACTTCAACCGCGTCATTGCCGAATATGCGATCGCTCCCTATCGTCTGGGGCTAACCGCAACCCCCGACCGCTCCGACGGTCGCCACGCAGATCTAGACCAGCTTCTGGGGCCGGTGGTATATCACCGCACGGCAGAAGAGCTGGCGGGGCAAGCCCTGGCAAACCACGAAATTGTGCAAATTAAGGTGTCGCTGTCGCAAAATGAGCGCGATCGCTACGACCATTTGATCGGTCTGCGCAACCGCTTTTTGCAGGAGAACAATATTTTCTTAGGAAGTCTAGAGGGCTGGCAGCGGTTTGTGGGGGCCAGCGCTCGCTCGAAGGCGGGGCGGCGAGCCATGCTGGCCCACCGCGAGGCTAAGGCGATCGCTTTAGGCACTGAGGGAAAGCTGAAAGTCTTGGCCGATTTGCTGACCCAGCATTACCCAGAGCAGACGCTGATTTTTACCAACGACAACGCTGCGGTTTACCGCATCTCTCAGGAGTTCTTGATCCCCGCCATTACCCACCAAACCCCGGTAAAAGAGCGCCACGACGTGCTGCAGCGCTTCCGTGAAGGCATATATCGCGTACTGGTCGCCTCCCATGTGCTGAACGAAGGCGTAGACGTGCCTGCCGCCAGCGTCGCGGTACTGCTGTCGGGTTCGGGCTCGGCGCGAGAATATATTCAGCGGTTGGGACGGGTGCTGCGTAAGGGAGACGGCACCAAATATGCCCGGCTGTACGAAGTGATAACGGAAGAGACCGCAGAGGAAGGGGTGTCGCGGCGGCGCAGGAAACAGCCCCAGCGCCCTTCAGGCCAGTTAACCCTGGTCCCCGACGAGCCCTACAGTACTACACCAAGGCCCCAGCCCAAAGCGGCTGAGGCCCAAACCGATTACGATGCGTAATCGTAGGGTTGGTTTATTCAGGACCGCCCACGCTGATTGGGGTTCCGAAGACCTGAGCGTTTTGGAGGTCTAGGTTCTCCATCGATGCACCAGCCACATTAGCGTGGTAGATTTGCGCTTCGCTGAGGTCAACGCCGTCCAAATTTGCGTTGGTTAAGTCAGCATTGGTCAGCATCGCCGCCGTGAGGTCGGCGCCCTGAAGATTGGCTCCGGTTAGATCGGCTCCTTCAAGGTTTGCATTCGTCAGGTCCGCGTTACCTAGGTCCGCGTTGCGGAGATCGGCGCCAATGAGGTGGGCTTCGGAGAGGTCAGCGCTGGTCAAGTCGCAGCTTGCACAAGCTCCCGTCATTAGAAGCTGTTGAACCTGCTGTAGATCTTCAGCGCGAGCTGCCGTAGACGACAATGCGGTAGCCAATAAGCCGGTCGTCAGTGCAATTAGGGCGTTTCTCATTAGGTATCTCCTCGTCCAAACAAATATTCTTCGGCGCTGTGCCTCGCTGAGTACCTGAATAGGCGTTGTGTCTGAGGACGATCGCTTGTGGTGATGCGTTACCCCAGCGCCAGTCAAACCTTGGCATTCCAGCGCATTTGTCGTTGCTTTTTCTATACTTCTATTTTAGGATGGAGGGCTAAGATTCGCTTCATTCTTACGAATGATTTCTGCTCGGCATTTATACTTACCGCTTTGAAACTTACCGCTTTGAAGGTGCTATTTAGAGGGTTGCAGTACCCACTGCAGCACGCCCGGTAATAGTCGGTAGGCTTCCGTGGCGATCGCTGTCGGCCCCACCACTGTCTCCGTCTGCCCCTTGTTCACCGCGTGCCAAATCGCCTTGGCGATGTCCTCCGGCTTGCTGGCGATGGCGCTGCTTAAAGCGTCCTGCATCTGCGATCGTCGCTCATCCGCGTCGTCCCCGCGAAACATGGCCCGCTCCATAAAGCTGCTGTTGATGATGCCGGGGTGCACCGCCGCCACGTGAATCCCTTTGGGCCTTAGCTCTAGCCGCAGGGTGTCAGTGAGGCCGGTAATGGCATATTTGCTGGTGCAGTAGGCCGTCATGTAGGGCAGGGGCATTTTGCCGCCGAAGGAGCCAACGTTGACGATGGCGCCGCTCCCCTTAGCCAGAAACTGGGGCAGCAGCGCTTGAATCGTGTGGATGTAGCCCCAGAGGTTGGTATTGAGAATTTGGTTCCAGTCTTCGAGGGTGGTTTTCTCCGCAGGACCAGTGAGGCAAATGCCGGCGTTGTTTACCAAAACGTCGATAGACCCCGCAAAGGCGATCGCTTTTTCAGCCAGGGCGTTGACCTGCTGCGCATCCCCCACATCGGCGGGCGAGGCCAGAGCCCTTTGTCCAGTGGCCTCTACATTTTGCGCCACGGCGTTCAGTCGCTCAGCATTACGCGCCGTGAGCACAACGTCGTAGCCATTCTGCGCAAACAGCAGTGCTGTTGCTTTCCCCGTCCCCTGGGATGCGCCCGTAATCAAAACCGTAGGTGCCATATGCCAAAGTGCCTCGCAAGTGCGGCTGCAAATGCTGCTCTAGAAAATTGCAGCTCAATGCTAGTTTGAGCGATACGCGATGGCTTGGCATCTATAATGCGGCTGCTTTTTATCGCTTCGGCCACTTTGATTAAATAGGCCCTTTTCGGTGTTAAGCCGAAGAACTCTGGAGCCTAGCGGCCACAGCGTCATCGCAGTCTTCGACCCAGATACGGCAAAAAAAGTCCGGCGCATTGGCCGGACTCGGTTAACGTGCATCCTTGAACATACAGACAGACAGCTGCAAAATTGCCCCCTTGCAACCTTCTGCCTCTAGTCCCTGTTCTCTATGCCTTTAAGAATAGAGAGGCTATCCCAATCTGGCCTCACCTGAGACGGTCACCCAATTGAATGATCTCAAAAACCAGGATCGGCGAATCAGGATCGGCGGAATGGGCTCCATGGTCTGATAGACTTGGCGATGAAGTGGGGTTTATTAAATCTTGCTTAAAGCCGTATCAATGAGTTTGGGAGGGCAGAACCCGTGGAGAGTACGCTTGGGTTAGAGATTATTGAGGTCGTCGAGCAAGCTGCGATCGCCTCTGCGCGCTGGATGGGCAAGGGTGAGAAGGATACCGCCGACCAAGTGGCCGTGGAAGCCATGCGCGAGCGGATGAATAAGATTTACATGCGCGGACGCATCGTGATTGGTGAGGGCGAGCGCGACGACGCACCCATGCTCTACATCGGCGAAGAGGTGGGCATTTGCACCCGTGAAGACGCCGCTGAGGTCTGCAACCCCGAAGAGCTAATTGAAATTGACATTGCGGTAGATCCCTGCGAAGGCACTAACCTTGTGGCTTACGGTCAGGAAGGCTCCATGGCGGTGCTGGCCATCTCCGAAAAAGGCGGTCTGTTTGCGGCACCTGACTTCTACATGAAGAAGCTGGCAGCGCCTCCTGCAGCTCGGGGCAAGGTCGACATCAATAAGTCTGCCACCGAAAACCTCAAAATCATCTCCGAGTGCCTCGACCGCTCCGTGGAAGAGCTAGTCGTCGTGGTAATGAAGCGTGAGCGCCACAACGAACTCATCAAAGAAATTCGCGACGCAGGCGCCCGGGTGCGGCTGATCTCCGACGGTGACGTCTCTGCTGGGCTATGCTGCGCCTTCGAAGGCAGCAACATCCACGCGCTGATGGGCATCGGCGCTGCGCCCGAGGGCGTGATTACAGCGGCGGCAATGGAGTGCCTAGGCGGCCACTTCCAGGGTCAGCTCATCTATGACCCCGCAATTGTGAAAACTGGCCTCATCGGCGAGAGCAAAGAGAGCAACCTAGAGCGCCTCAAGAGCATGGGCATCACCGAGCCCGACAAGGCCTACAATTCTAACGAGCTGGCCTCCGGCGAGAACCTGCTGTTCGCCGCCTGCGGCATCACCCCCGGCACCCTAATGGAGGGCGTTCGCTTCTTTAATGGCGGCGCCCGCACCCAGAGCCTGGTGATCTCTAACCAGTCGAAGACGGCTCGCTTTGTGGATACAATCCACAACATGAAGGGCACCGACAACAAGAAGTCTCTAAGTCTACGGTAGCGGTTTTCGTAAGTCGGGACTTTCACGCCCTCTCAATGTCCCCCCTTGAGCTGCGCGATCGCGCAGCTCAAGGGGGCTGTTGCGATCGCGCTAAACTAGAGTAAGGCGGTAGCGATCGCTTCACCTTGCGGAATTCAGAATTTAGCGTGATTAACATTCAGCGTGATTGATCTAAGCGGTGTCACTTTGACCAGAAAGCTTTAGCGAGAGAGCTCTTGCTAAGGCTTTTTTTATGGGCGTACTGTTATAGGCGTACAGACCTCAAGCTACCGATTGAAGCCCGCGATACGAAAATTCATGTCATTTCCGCAAGATATTCCGCCAAGTTGATAGACTTTTGTCTGTCATAAAGCCGATTTAATCCGCTTGCATAACCGTAGGTGCGAAAAACTGAGAGGAAATATGAATATCATCGTCGTTGGCCTGAGTCACAAAACGGCACCAGTAGACGTACGCGAAAAACTCAGCATCCCTGCCGAGCAGCTTGAGGCCGCGATCGCCCATCTCACGAGCTATCCCCATATTGATGAAGTCGCGGTGCTTAGCACCTGTAACCGTCTGGAACTCTACGCCGTCATTCAGGACACCGAGTACGGTATTCAAGAAATCCACCAGTTTTTATCCGAGCACAGCAAGCTGCCCGTATCCCTACTGCGGCCCTATCTATTTACGCTGCTCAGACGAGATGCCGTCACGCACCTGATGCGGGTGGCGGCGGGGTTAGACAGCCTGGTGCTAGGGGAAGGGCAAATTCTGTCCCAAGTGAAGCAGACCCACAAGCAGGGGCAGCAACACAGCGGCATTGGCCGCACGTTGAATAAGCTATTCAAGCAGGCGATTACGGCGGGCAAGCGGGTGCGCACCGAAACCAGCATCGGCACGGGCGCGGTGTCCATCAGCTCCGCCGCCGTGGAGCTGGCCCTGATCCATGCCCAGAGCTTTAGCAGCCGTCGCGTCGGCATCATTGGCGCCGGAAAAATGGCCCGCCTGCTGGTGCAGCACCTGCTATCGAAGGGGGCCAATGACATCACCATCATTAACCGCTCGATGCGCGGGGCCGAGTCCCTGGCGAAGCAGTTCGACGCCAGCTTGAACCTCTGCACCCTAGCTGACATCGACCAGACGCTACCCCAATGCGATGTCGTCTTCACCAGCACAGCCGCCACCCAGCCCATCCTCAACCGCGCCAAGCTGGAAGCCCTGCTGCTCCCTGAGCGATCGCTGATGCTGGTGGATATTTCGGTGCCTCGGAACGTGGACGGCGACGTGGTGGGTATGGCCCAAGTGCGGGCCTTTAACGTAGATGACCTCAAGGCGGTGGTGGCCCAAAATCAGGCAAGCCGCCGGCAAATGGCCCTGGAGGCTGAGCACCTGCTGGAAGAAGAGGTGGACGCCTTCGAAATCTGGTGGCGATCGCTGGAGACAGTGCCCACCATCAGCAGCCTGCGCAGCAAAGTGGAGACCATCCGCGAGCAGGAGCTGGAGAAAGCGCTCTCTCGCTTAGGCAGCGAATTTGCCGAAAAGCACCAGGAGGTGATTGAAGCCCTCACCCGCGGCATCGTCAACAAAATCCTGCACGACCCCATGGTGCAGCTCCGCACCCAGCAGGATATTGAGGCTCGCCGCCACGCCATGCGCACGTTGGAAACCCTGTTTAATCTGGAAACCCCCGGCGAGCGCTACATTTAGTAGTACGGTGGGCAATGTATATGTTTAGCGTCTCGGATTACCCCCTCTAGCTCCCCCTTGGAAAGGGGGAGAACTGAGCTTCCCCCCTTTCCAAGGGGGGATTGAGGGGGGTAAGACCAAAGCGTATGGCCTCTTTCTTCAAAGTCGCTAAATACCTACTGGGCGCTGCCCATCCCACGCGATCGCTGAATTATAGGAATACCCTGTGAGCGTAGCCCGCCCCTCTCGCAACCCACCTACCCTGACGCGCCCAGCCCCGCTAACGCTGCAAATTGGGTCTGTCACAGTGCTGATTAGCGCAGGGCTGATGCTGATTCTGCTCAATGCCTTACTGGCGGAAGGGCTTTGGTTCAGCGAGGTGGGCTATTTCTCCGTGTTTGGGGTGCGGGCGATCGCCCAGGGTTTCCTGGGGCTGGTGCCTTTTCTACTGAGCGTCGGGTTTATTTTCTTTAACCTGGCCCGCGCCGATCAGCAGGCTTGGCCCGAGAGAGCGGCTCCGCCAGCGGCCCCACTGCACTCGCGGGTGGCCCCGCCGCTAGAGCCATTTAGCGACGAGTCCTGCGAGCTTGACTATCCGGGGCGGCTGCAGTTAGTGTGGCTGCTGCTGGTAACCGTTGGGCTCGCTACGATGGTGGCGGCGCTGCTGATTTACCACGGTCAGGTGGCCGTGAGCCATTGGCAATCGGCCCTCAG
>JBHJHJ010000138.1:0-18383 GCA_050330955.1 Elainellaceae cyanobacterium
TGCTACTACAGGCCGCTACCGCGATTTGGCTCGGGCTGGGCTCCGTTGTTTTCGTCGAGCTCGTCCGCGACGTCTATCACGTCGTCAGCCATTACTGGCCCCCCCTGCTGAAGCTACACAAGCTGCATCACCAGCTCTACCGCAAGGATTTCAGCATCATCAACCTCCACACCTACCGCATAGCCCAAATCTACAACGACGCCCCGGAGGCAGTGGCTATGATGGCGGCAGGGGGGCTGCTGTGGTGGGCCACCCAGCGCTACACCACCGGGGTAGAGGCCGTGGCCACTGGGCTGGGGGTGCTCTACGCCTTTGGCTTTTTCGTGGGGGCGATCGCCCGCGCCCAGGGCTGGTGGCTGAGGAGCGGCCTGACCCATAAGCCAGGCGCGCTGACGGCGCGGCCCAACGTTTGGCGGGTGAACCGCGCCTACCATTGGCGACACCACTTCGACGAAACCACGGCCTACTATGGGGGGCACTTTACCGTGATGGACAAGCTGTTGGGCACCGGCCTAGCCCTAAAAAACAAGACGGTGGCGGTGACGGGGGCCTCCGGCACCTTAGGTCGAGCCCTAATCGACCAGCTCGTGGCCCAAGGCGCTAAGCCCGTTGCTCTCACCTCCTCGGAATTTGCCCATGAGCGGGCCGAAGTGGTGACCTGGACCGTCGGGCAGGAGGAGGCGCTGCGGGACTGCTTGCAGCGCACCGACATCTTAATCTTGAACCACGGCACCAATGTCCTCGGCGATCGCACCCCGGAGGCCATTCGAAAATCCCTGGAGGTGAACGCCCTGTCGAGCTGGCGGCTAGCGGAGATTTTCTTTACCACGGTGACGGGGCCGAGCGACCCTGCCACCAAAGAGCTGTGGGTGAATACCTCAGAAGCGGAGGTGTCCCCGGCCCTCAGCCCCCTCTACGAAATCTCTAAGCGACTGCTGGGGAACCTGGTCACCCTGAGACGGCTGGATGCCCCCTGCATTGTGCGCAAAATTGTGCTAGGACCGTTCAAAAGTCAGCTCAACCCCTACGGCGTCATGGGCGCCCCCTGGGTGGCGAAGATGGTGATTGCCCTAGCCAAGCGGGACGTGCGGCTGATTATCGTCACGGTGAACCCCTTGACCTATCTGCTGATTCCCCTGAAGGAAGTCGCCAACGTGCTCTACTTCCGCCTGTTTTCCCGCGCGGCGCGTCCCGGCGAGTCGAAATCGCCAAATCCACGCGCCGCGAGCACTTATTCTAAGCAGCGGACGCCGTGAGTCGCCCTCATCCCTTGCCGCAACGGGCGCAGCAGACCGCAGCTTGGGTCGACCGCCACGCAGAGCTGCTGATTGTGCTGGGGCTGACGGCGGCGGCGCTGCTGCTGTTCACCCTCAACCTGGGCAACCTCCCCCTGCGAGACTGGGACGAGGGCACGGTGGCCGGGGTGGCCCGCGAGCTGTCCCGTGCTCCCCTTGCGCAATGGCTCTACCCCACCCTGCACGGTGAGCCCTACCTCAATAAGCCACCCCTAGTGCACAGCCTCATTGCCTTGAGCTATCGGGCGTTTGGCGTTAGCGAATGGAATGCCAGTGAATGGGTCACGCGGCTGCCGGGGGCCGCGCTCACCGCCCTGTCGGTGCCCCTGCTCTATCGGCTGGGCCGGGAGCTGTGGCCGGGGCGCAGTGCAGCACTGCTGGGGGCGACGGTATATCTAGCTTCGCTGCCGGTGGTGCGCCACGGGCGGCTGGCCATGCTGGACGGGGCGGCGGTGTGCTTTTTCCTGGTGACGCTCATCGGCCTGCTGCGATCGCGCCACCATCCCCGCTGGGGTTTGGGCGTTGGTGTGGGGCTGAGCCTCATGGTGCTGACCAAAGGGGTTTTGGGGGTGCTGCTCGGGGCCATTGGTCTCGCTTTCATTCTGTGGGATGCGCCCCGGCTGCTGCGCTCCGGGTACGCCTGGGCGGGGCTGCTGCTGGGGCTGCTGCCGGCGATCGTCTGGTACGGGCTGCAGGGGGCGCGGTATGGCAGCGAATTTTGGGCGGTGCACCTGTTTGACCAGTCCCTGGACCGGGTGTGGACAGCGGTGGAGCAAAACCAGGGGCCGCCCTGGTTCTACGTGGTGGAGCTGCTGGAGACAAGCTGGCCCTGGCTGCTGTTTGTGCCTTTGGGGCTGAGGGCTGCTTGGCGAAACCGGGACCTGAGCTGGGGCAAGCTGCTGCTGGTGTGGACGGCAGGCTACTTTGCGGTGATTTCGCTCATGGGCACCAAACTGCCCTGGTACGTGTTCCCCCTCTACCCGGCGATCGCCCTGCTGGCGGGGGTGGAGCTGCAGCGACTGTGGCAGACGCTGCCCGGCTACTCGGCTAAGCTAAAGCCGTCCGACCGCTATTGTCTTGTTTTAAGCGTTGGTTTGGGGCTGCTGGCGATGCTGGCCTGGGCGGGCTGCACCTATTTCTTCCTGGCGGGGGCAGCGTCCCCGATTCTGGTCCTTAGTCTGAGCAGCATTGGCCTGACCCTAAGCGCGGCCATATGGCGACTGGGGCAGCGGGACCCGATGGCGGTGCCGGTGCTGGTGTGGGGTATGTTCGTGTCGCTGCTGCTGTTTGTCTCCTCGGATCAGTGGGTGTGGGAGCTGGCGGAAGACTACCCGGTGAAGCCCGTAGCGGCGCTGGTGCAGAGCCATACACCGCCGGATGCGGTCGTGCTCACCTCCCACCCCAACCATCGCCCCTCCCTAGATTTCTACAGCGATCGCCGCGTGGTGCCGGCGGACAATCGGCGATTGCGGCGGCGGTGGCGGCAGGGGACCTATTTGCTGCTGGATGAGGCGGCGCTGCAGCGGCCTTGGGTGCGGCAGGAGCAGGTGGTGGGCAGAGCGGCAGGCTGGGCTGTTCTAGAGCCACTGTGAGGGAGTGTTCGCCATTACTCGCATCGCGTGGCAAAGCTATTAGCTATCCTGAATGAAGGAGCCAACTCAATAAGTGTGGCCGCTGACTGTTCAGGTCTCACCGCTGGCCCCTGGGATATCATCACCGAAACTTGGCGTGTCACCGCCGACGCTTAGAGTCTCACCGCCGACACTTAAAGTCTCGTCGCTGGCACTTCAAGTCTCACCACCGACACTTGAAGTCTCATGGCTGACACCTCAAGTCTCACGATTGACAGATAAAGTCCCGCCACTCACTCTCGAAGTCTCATGGCTGACTTCTCACGTGTCATGGCTGACACTTGAAGTCTCGCAGCCGATATCTCAAGCGTCAAAAACCGCCCAGAGGCAAAATTCAGGTTTACCCTCTGACAAAAAAATGTATGGTGGCGCGTGGCTCAGCTGCCGTTTGAGAACCCTAAGATCTGAACGCTGAAACTGGGCTAGGATCAGGGCGACTTTAGCCTGTACCTCCTCGTGATTTCTTCCACCACACCTCAGCCAGCCCCATCTCGCCCACAAATCAAATTTCTGCAGCAGCCCACCTCCCAGGCGTGGCTCGACCAGGCGATCGCCAACCTCGACGAGATCCTGCTGGACCACTCCCACTGCGAGCGCAAGGCCGCCAGCAACGCCCTCACCTTGATGTTTCGCTACCCGGCCAACGCCCATCTGGTGCACAGCCTGACCGCGATCGCTCGCGAGGAGCTAGAGCACTTTGAGCAGGTGAACCGCTGGCTGGAGCGGCGTGGCGTGGCGCTGGCGCCGCTGAATGCGCCTCCCTACGGCGCCACGCTGAAAGCCCAGGTGCGCAAACAGGAGCCCCACCGTATGCTGGATTCGCTGCTGGTGTCGGCCCTGATTGAGGCCCGCAGCCACGAGCGGCTGGGGCTGTTGGGGGACCACTGCCCGGACCCGGAGCTGGGGGCGTTTTATCGAGGGCTGATGGCGTCGGAGGCGCGGCACTACGGGGTGTTTTGGACGCTGGCGGCGCAGAAGTTTGAGCGCAGCGTGGTGGAGGCACGGCTTGAGGAGCTGGCACGGGTGGAAAGCGAGGTACTGGCGACGCTGCATCCCGAGCCGCGCATCCATAGCTAATGGCTCAGCCCATAGAGGTTTTGGCACTGGCTCATAAAAAGAGGTGATGATACATCTCTGAAAACGCCAAGAGCCCTATATGACGAAGCTTTCAGGCGTATATCACCTGCACACCATCCAGTGCCATTCACGCCGCGTCCACAAATCGATTACTCTATATAAAAGAGAGGCGGCGCACCCAGGCCGCAGTGTGACAGCGCTTGCCTGACCGCACTGCATGGCCGACCCACCGCCCGTTACTAGCATTTGTTGGACTTCTCAACGTGCCCAAAGCCGGCATCATCTACAACGACATCAAGCCCGCCGCTTGTCGCATTGCCCAAGAGCTGAGCGACAAGCTGAACGTGAGGGGCTGGGACGTTTGTCTGGCGACTGGGAGGGGCGGACTGCTGGGATACTCGGCCCCCGACAGGCCCATGTGCCATACGCCGATTGATCAGCTTGCCCCCGTCGGCTTTGACTCCGAGATGGCGTTTGCCATCGTGCTGGGCGGCGACGGTACCGTCCTATCCAGCTTCCGGCAGGTCGCCCCGGCGGGTATTCCTATACTGGCGGTAAACACCGGCCACATGGGCTTCTTGACGGAAACCTACGTTAATCAGCTCTTTCCTACGCTGGATGCGCTTCTAACTGGGGACTATGAGGTTGAATCCCGCTGCATGCTGACGGTGCAGGTGTTTCGCGGCGATGCGGTGGTTTGGGAGGCCCTGAGCCTCAACGAAATGGCGCTGCACCGCGAGCCCATGACCTGCATGTGCCACTTTGAAATTCAGATTGGCCGCCACGCCCCCGTAGACATCGCAGCGGATGGGGTGATTATCTCGACCCCCACAGGCTCCACGGCCTATGGCCTCTCAGCAGGTGGCCCGGTGATTACGCCGGATGTGCCGGTTTTGGAGCTGGCGCCCATCTGTCCCCATTCCCTGGCCTCCCGCGCCCTGGTGTTTAGCGACGCCGAACCCGTCACCATTTACCCCGCCAACCCAGACCGGCTCGCCATGGTAGTGGACGGCAACGCCGGGTGCTATGTGCTGCCCAACGATACGGTGCGGGTGCAGCGATCGCCCTATACGGCCCAGTTCATTCGGCTGCGATCGCCGGAGTTCTTCCACGTTTTGCGGGAGAAGCTCGGCTGGGGCCTGCCCCACATCGCTAAGCCCGCTTCAGTAGAGCTTCCCTGAAGCTGGCCTGTGGGTCAGACAGCGCAGATCTAAACGCGGGCTTCAAGTAAAGAGATCTGAAGGCTCCGGAGCGAACCACTTTAGGATAAGCTATGACAGATGAATTCAATGTAATCCCTGCAGTCCCCCGCCATGAGCGTCGCCTATGGGTGCCACTCCAGCAAGCTCCCGCATTTTGTTGATTGAAAGCGATCACGCATTGGCTCACCAGATCTACGGTGATCTGATTGAGTCGGGATATGAATCGGCGATCGCTACAGATGCAGAGCAGGGTCTGCGTCAGGTAAATGCGTTTCGGCCCGCCCTAATCATTCTGGACCGGATGCTGTCGGGCAGTGCCTCTGGGCTGGCGTTCTGTCGGCAGCTTCGCGCCCTAGGCCACCAAACCCCTGTGGTGCTACTAATGGCACGCGACGCCGTCGAGGACCGCGTCGCGTGCCTCGACGTTGGCGCCGACGATTATTTCTTGAAGCCCTACCGCGCTGACGATTTCCTGAGGGTGGTCAATCTCTATTTGCGTCCCCAGGAAAAAGCGGTCGAGCAGCTTCGATTTGGCGATTTGACCCTAGACGTCACCGCTCGCCACGCCGTTCGCGGCGGTCGGGTAATCGAGCTGACGATGAAAGAGTTCGAGCTGCTGCGCTACTTCATGGAGCATCCCCGCAGCGTGCTGACCCGCGAGCAAATTCTGGAAAATGTCTGGGGCTACGATTTTATGGGTGAATCCAATGTTATTGAGGTCTATATCCGCTACCTTCGGATCAAAATTGAGCAGGATGGTGAAAAACGTCTTATCCAAACCGTGCGCGGCGTCGGCTACGTTCTGCGAGAGTCTTAATTTGGGGCGCTGGCTCACGCTTAGCGTGAAACCAGGGCTGATGGCGATCGCCATCGGGACAGGCATGTTGGCAATGGGCTGCAGCGCTGCCACCGAGCTGCCTCAGCCCGCCCCTCAAAGCCCAGCGCCCCTTCAGCAGTCGCCCGAAGAAAATCTCTTGGCATCAACTCAACAGGCTCAGGTCTTACCGATCACCGCAACGGTCGATATTCGAGGCACCCAAATTGATTTAGAAGTTGCAGAGACTCCTTTGCAGCGCGCTATTGGGCTCATGTTTCGTCCCGAAATACCCAACGACCGGGGCATGCTGTTTCCGTTCTCGCCGCCGCGCCCCGTCCAGTTTTGGATGCGCAACGTGCTTGTTCCCCTAGACATGGTGTTTTTGAACCAGGGCCAGGTGGTGGCGATCGCGGCTGATGTGCCGCCCTGCACTGAGCTGCCCTGCTCCACATACGGGCCATCGGCTCCGGTGGATCAGGTGATTGAGCTACGCGGAGGGCGGGCTGCAGAGCTCGGTCTACAGGCCGGCGATCGCCTTAGGGTTGAGCCTGTTTCGGAATAGATCTGCCTCAGAACAAGCCGCCCCATCCATAAAACTTAAGGAAACTATCAGAATTGACTCATTTCGTCCATCTTTCGTATGACAAAATGAGGTACTCTTAACCAACTGTTTAAGTAGACCGGCACCTGCTCAGCAGCTAGCGCAGCCGAGCCGTTTTAAAAATTGCCCCTACGGGGTGACATCGGTGAGGCGACCTTGCCTATACTGTGGGCTAATCTGGTGACTCACCTGAGGATCCGCTCGCAAAACTGCTATCTGGAGCATCTTTCTGGAGCGTTTGTCTGGAACTCAGCCTTCAGCCCTTGGAGATCATACACATCCCAGCGACAGATGCGTCATCTTGGTTCGCGGTCCTAATATTAACTTTAGTTAACAAACCTGCTCATAAATGACCTTTTTAATCTTCGGACATAGATTCCCATGACACCGACTACCTACTCAAAACTCATTACCTTCCTTCAGGAAGAGCTCTCGATTTCACCCTCGTCCATCTCAATCGCCCTACGGCACAGTGAGCAGGACCCTGGTCCCCTGCCTATGATTCTGTGGCAGTATGGCCTAATTACTTTAGAGCAGCTCGATCGAATTTTTGACTGGCTGGAGACGGCTTAATCCAAGCAAATGCGCTAGACCGATAGCGCGCTGGTGATGTCCTTACTCAATGCATAACGGGAGTCTTTGATTTTGCAAATGGCCAACCGTCATACTTGCCCTCAGTTTTATCGATACCGCTGCAAAGAGCGAGCCCTGAACGGCTCGCTCTTTGCGTTTCATGCGGCTGGGTGATGACGTAAACTAAGCCCATCTACCATGGTAGGGCTGGATGGTGGGTTATACCCTCCAGCGACTGCTGCAATACGTGTCAGCACAAGCGTGTTGGCGCTAACCGGCATGGCTATGCGTCAAAATCGCGTGCGGCTTTCTCTATGAAAACCTCAGCACCGTGTAATGAATCAAGACTTATGGACTAATACGGTTTCCTGTCTAGCCTGTGTCTATGGCATAGCGATCGCTCAGGGCCAGTCTGCTGACGGCGCCGCCGGCAGCTCTGAAACCGGCTTGTTGGTGCTGCAGGTGCTCATTGGCGTGACGTCGATTACGACGCTGCTGCTGACGATGACGGTAGTGCAGCAGCGCCAAACTGCAGCAGCGCTCAAACTTTCTGAGGAGAAGTTTTCAAAGGCGGTGGGGTTTAGCCCTGACGCGGTGACCCTCAGCCAACTTAAGGACGGACGTTTTATTGAGGTAAACGACAGTTTTGTCACGCTGACTGGCTATAGCCGTGAAGAAACTTTAGGGCGAACGTCCATTGAGCTGGGGCTTTGGTACGACCCAGACGAGAGACGGGAACTAGTCGAAAATATCCGAAAAACGGGAACGGTGCGCAATCAGGACATGATGTTTCGCCACCGGGACGGACAGATTATCCACACGCTGCTGTCGACGTCGGTATTCGAACTGGATCACCAGCCCTGCTTGCTCACCGTGGCCCGGGACGTGACGGAGCGTAAGCGCTCTCGAGAAACGCTGCGGCTTTCAGCAGAGCGCGATCGCCTCTTGGGTAAGATTGCGCTTCGCATTCACCAGTTCTTAGACTTAGACCGTATTTTAGAGGCCACCGTCGATGAGGTGCGGCGGGTGCTCCGGGTGGACCGCGCCTTCATTCACCGTATGCAAGGGGACGGCAGTAGCGAAATTGTGGCCGAATCTGTTGTCCAGCCTTTCCCCTCAATTTTGGGCGTGGCTGCCGAAATCCCCACTGAAGATATCCGCATAGCAATGGAGGAAGAATCGGTTGTTCAGGTAAACGATATCAGTCTCCTAGAGGATACCTGCCCCTATCGAAACTTTGTGCAGCGCTACGAGACCAAGTCGGCGATGGGGGCATCCATTGTGGTCAATGGCCAGCTGTTTGGCGTGCTGGTGGTCCATCAGTGCCGCCAAAAGCGGCAGTGGCGGCCCAGCGAAAGCGATCTGCTAGAGCGGATTGCCACCCAAATGGCGATCGCAATTTCCCAGGCTACGCTACTCAACAGGGTCCAGGCGCTCAACGCCAATCTAGAGCAGCAGGTGGCAGAGCGCACCGTCGCGCTCAAGCGGCAGATGCAAGAGGTTCAGGACCTCAATAGTCTGCAGCACTTTTTCCTCCACGCGATTACCCACGACCTGCGAACCACGGTAATGGGAAACTCGCTGCTGCTGCGGACGCTGGCGGCGGACGCTCAGGGCACCGTGAGCATTTCCGTCGATCTGTTGAAGCAGATGTACCACGCTGGTGAGGTCCAGCTTCGCAAACTCAACGCCCTGCAGGATATTTACCAAGCGCGAACCATGGGACTTGTCCTTGCTCAAACCGAAGTTTCCCTGCCTGATTTAGTAGAGCAGGTGACGATGGAGCTAGACCCGATTCTTCACGAAAATCAGGTCCAGCTTACCCTCGACATGCCAAGCGATCTACCGCTGGTTTTGGCCGATTCCCCGCGAATACGCCAAGTGATCCATCAGTTAGTGACGAATGCGGCGTGCCACAACTTTCCCACCGTATCGGTTAAGCTCACTGCATGGGCTACCCCGACGGCGGTCCACTGCTGCGTGGCCGATGATGGTGTCGGCATCTGTCCTGAGCGCTGCCGCTGCCTGTTTGACCTATGCGTGAAAGATTCAAGCTCACGCCACTATCGCAGCGTGAGCCTGGGTCTTCATCACTGTCGGCAAATTATCGAGGCCCACGGCGGGGCGATCGCCGTTGAAAGTCAGCTCAGCCAGGGGACGCAGCTATCGTTTACCCTGCCGCGCCCCGGCTAGCGGACCAGGTCTTGCCTGAAGGCACAGCTCTGGGAAGTGAGGATGTCGACGCGCTCTGGGAAGTGCTCTTCAAGAAACGTGGTTAGGTCGCTGGCGGCGTCGACGGCTTGGGCCACTTCTGCCTCGGACACGGATTTGTCTACCCGGGTATAGTGGAAGCCGTAGAAGTCGATGCCGGCCTCCTGGAGGGCATTTTGCATGTTGACGATGTTGTTCTCTTTATCGTCAATGAGAATGACCGAGCCGTAGGATTTGTCCACTTCTTCAAGCAGGTCAAGCAGCAGAGTGCCCTTGTTCAGGCCTGACACCATGAATACACCGTCGATGTAGCTGACGGGAGCCTGCCTGCTTTCGTCTTCCCCAATGAATCGAACGGGTTCGTTTTCGGGCAGAAGATGCTCATCGGAAAAGCTGAGCCCGTTTCGCAGCAGCTCCCGCATGGTGGCCGACCGGTAGTCCTCGCCGCGTGCGGTGAGGACCAGCTGGTCCATCTCAATGCTGTCAATGACTTCTGCAGCATCGGGTTGGGTGAGCTTATTGGTGCCAATCTCGAAGGCAACGCTGAGGAAGTCAAATAGGCAGTTGACCTGCTGCACTTCTTCAATAGTGATGTCTTTACCGGTGGGGTCTTTGGCCCTGCCCCGCTGCCATTCGTACCATTTATCGCTACCGAAAAATTCGTTGGCGGTCAGCATGGTGTCATCCACGTCGACCACAAGCAGCGTTTCAGAGGGCGCAAGCTCTCCAGCAGCTTGCTTGACTTCGTTGAGGTCTTTGATTTCGACAATCTGGCTGACGGCTTTGCCGTCACTGGCGGTATCAGATACAGCGTTGCTGGCGTTCTCTCCGGGGGCGGCGCTACAGGCGGCTAGGGTGGCGGTGGTAACGATCGCGAGGAACTGTTTAAGCATGGTGATGTTGTGGGGGTGGTAGATCGCGAAACGACTCTAAATTAGCTCATCTTGTCAGCGATCGCTCACTATTGAATGGACAGTGAGCGCAAGTGGCCCCCTTAAGTCAAAATTGTCCCGCCCATCAGCCGCCGGTATCGATGGGCCAGCTCACCCTTCAGCAGCGGATACCGCGCCAGCGTCGGGTCTTCTGCCATAATTGCTACCGCCGCCTCCCGGGCGATCGCCAGCACCTCCTGGTCGTTAATCAAACTGGCCAGGGCAAAGTCCGGCAATCCCGACTGCCGGCGACCCAGCACCTCCCCCGGCCCGCGAAATCGCAGGTCCATCTCCGCAATGAAAAAGCCGTCCTGGGACTGCTCCAGCACCTTGAGCCGCTGAATCGCCACTTCTGCCTTCGACGCCGTCATCAGCAGGCAAAAGGACTGGTCGCTGCCCCGCCCCACCCGGCCCCGAAGCTGGTGGAGCTGGGAGAGGCCAAAGCGCTCGGCGTGCTCAATCAGCATGATAGAGGCGTTGTGCACGTCCACCCCCACCTCCACCACCGTAGTGGACACCAGAATCTGCGTCTCATTGCGGCGAAACTGCTGAATCACCTCGTCCTTTTCCTGGGAGGACAGCCGCCCGTGGAGCAGCCCCACCGCAAACTCAGGGAAGATTTCCTGAAGATGCTGGTGCTCGTCTACTGCCGACTTGAGGTCCAGCTTCTCCGACTCCTCTACTAGGGGCAGCACCACATACACCTGCCGCCCTTGGGCGATCTCCCGCCGCATCAGGTCGTAGGCGTGGGGGCGATCGCGCCCGTGGAGCAGGGTGGTCTGGATGGGTTTACGGCCCGGCGGCAGCTCGTCAATCTGGCTCACGTCCAGGTCGCCGTGCAGGGTTAGGGCCAGGGTGCGGGGTATGGGCGTCGCCGTCATGGTGAGCACGTGGGGGTTGTCTCCCTTTTGCTGCAGCTTGGCCCGCTGCGCCACGCCAAAGCGATGCTGTTCGTCAATCACTACTAGACCCAGCCGCTGAAACTGCACCGGATCTTCAATTAAGGCATGGGTGCCCACCAGCAGCGGCAGCTCTCCGGTTTGGAGCTGGCGGTGAATCTCCCGCCGCTTGGCCGTCCGGGTAGAGCCCGTCAACAGCTCCACCGGCAGAAACATCTGGTTAAACCACTCCACCAGCTTGCGGTAGTGCTGCTCGGCTAGCACCTCCGTCGGGGCCATAAACGCCGCCTGATAGCCCGACTGGATGGCCGCCAAAATTGCCGCGATCGCCACCACGGTTTTTCCCGAACCTACGTCCCCCTGCACCAGCCGGTTCATGGGCACGCTCTGCTGCAGGTCACCCAAAATCTCCTGCACCACCCGCTGCTGCGCTCCAGTGAAGCTGAAGGGCAGCAGCGCGTAGAACTGCTCCAGTAGCGAACCCGCCGTGGTGAGCACTGCTGAAGTTTCCACGGTCTGCTCCCGGCGGCGGTGCAGCAGGCCGAGCTGCAGGTAGAAAAACTCGTCGAACACCAGGCGGCGGCGGGCCTGATTCAGCACCTCGTCGTCTGGAGGAAAGTGGATGTGGGCGATCGCCACCGGCAGTGGTGCCAGGTTGTGGCCCTGCCGCACGGGCTCGGGCAGGGCATCTGGCAGGTGCACCGCTGCGGGCAGGGCAGCTACTACGGCCTTGCGTACCAGGTCGGCGCTAACCCCTTCGGTGAGCGGGTACAGCGGCACCACGCGGCCCACGCTGAGGGAGTCGATGGCGCCGTCGGCGTGGTCGATCACCTCGATTTGAGGGTCGTCGAGGGTGAGGCCGTACTTGTTCTCCTTCACCAACCCCGACGCCGCCACCGTCGCCCCCGGGGGATACAGCCGCTTTTGCTGCTCCTGCCAGCCCCGGTTGCTGTAGCGCTTTCCCGCGAAAAAGCGGCCCAGCTTCAGCGTGCCGCTGCGATCGCGGATGCGAATCTCCATAATCGTCAGCTTGGGATTGCGGGGGCTGGTGAAGCAGGTGCAGCGGGTCACGCTGCCGACAACGGTGACGGTCTCTCCAGCCACTAAATCTCGAATCGCTACCTGGCGGGCGTAATTAATGTAGTCGCGGGGGTAGTGAAACAGCAGGTCGCGGAGGGTGAATAATCCCAGCTTCCCCAGCCGCTCGCTGTTTTTGGGGCCGATTCCCGGCAGGTACGTTACCGCCTGGTCGAGGGTGAGCTTGGTGTTTCGGTGGCGGTGGTCTACGGGCACCGTCCGCGGGGCAGCAGGCGAGGGGCGATCGCGCCGCTGCGGGCCGCTGGATTCGGCTACGGCAACTCCAGATTGCTGAGGCTGCTGCGAAGACAGGTGACCTGGGTCAGGAGAGCTGGAAGAACTGGAACCCGTTGAGCGCTCTGAGAGCGATCGCCTGGTTTCGTGGAGGAGTCGCCGAGTCTGGGCCACCAGATGCTGACGCTGGGCAAACGACAGCTCGGAGTAGTCGGTGAACTGCTGGGAGAGGGCTTTCCACCGGGAGCGCTCGCTGGTTGCTAGGCCAACCGGCGGCTCAGCAAGCTGGAGGGCCAAAAATTCGCTGAACCGAGAATGACGACCCACCAGGTCGTTGAACCCTTGCTCTGCCTCGATTGACAGGGCTTTTTGCACACGCTGCCAGTCCATCGGCGTCGTCATGAGTAAAGCGCCATAGATAAACGATGGTAGCAGGGAGCGCCCAGAACAGCCGCTTAAGAGGGCTCGTACCAGGAGGCCCGCCAAGCCGATTCGGCCTCAACCGTGACCCACTCCCGCTGATACTTCTCGTATTTTTGGCTGAGCTTGCGCAGCTTGCCGTACAGACTCCGGAGATGCGATCGCTTCGCTGACAGGTGAGCGTCATTAAATTCCAGCTCTGAGATCTGCAGTCGAATCGCCATCACCGGAGAGACCTCAGCATCTTCCTCATCTGCCCGCACCCGCAGGCTCAAAACATTGGGGGGACCTTCAACCACTTCAGCGGCCCCTGTCTTGACCACGGCTTCGAGCACCGCCTCTGGCAAATCCTGAGGCAGAACGCCAAGCGATCGCAGATGGTCATTGATGTCGTCTGCGAGCTGGTCTAAAACCTGAGCCACAGCGGTCTCCATCTTTTTTTGTCGAGAGAGTAGGGCTGTGGGCGCTTTGAGGGTATCATCAGCGCTAACTGATGGGTCGTTTAAGGCGCTCCCAATGGGCTGAGCATCCACCGCATCAGGGACAGCGTCACCCTCAACACCGTCCTGCGGCTCGGCGTCCTGTTCTGGCTCGGGCTCTGCCGCCGTCTCTGGTTGTCCATCTGGTTGTTCATCAGCTTGCGCGTTTGGCTGTGGGTCTGCTTGTGGGTCCGCCTGCGGCGCTTCCCCATCTGAGTCATCAGCAGATTTATCTCTAGCGGCGCGAATAAGTAAGCTGAGATTTAAGCCAGATTGGACCGGCTCTTTAGACTTCAAAACCACCGTGTCCGGCGTTTCCTCAGCGCCAGGGACGGCTGCTTCAGACGCCGCTGGAGACGCCTGAAGCCGTCGCCTTTGCAGCACCTGTAGAAGCTGGTCCGGGTCGATAAGCTGGGCGCAGCTCTGGGCGATCGCGGTCTGAAGTGTCTGCTGCACCTGCTCGCGCTGGCTTGTGGTCAGCTTCAAAAATCGCTCTGGATAGCCCTGGGTACACAGGCTATAGCAGGCAGAAACGACTTGACGACGCAGGGATTGAGCCAGGACAGCGAGATAGTCTCGATGCGCTTTGTCAAGTTCACCCGCAAGCTGACTCGTGGCTGATTCGATCGCCGTCAAGGTCTGCTTGAGCTTCTTAGCATCAGCCATGGTCAGCCCAGTGAGTTACTTCTTGCCCGATTTTTTCGTGGCTTTCTTGGTGGTCTTTTCCGCTTTGATGGTCTTTTCCGCTTTTTCGGCCTTTGCCGTCTTTTCACCCTTTTCAGAGGCCTGGCTATCTGCTTCGGTCCCATCTGCTGGCCGGTCAACCGTCGGCTTCACAGGGGATACTTCTTCAGCCGCCGTTTTTTCAGCCGCTGGCTTACTTGCTTCCTTTTGCCCCGTCTGAGCAGCCACCTCAGCCGCAAAGTCTGACTCTTCCTTTTCAATCCCTTCGCCTAGGACAAAGCGAGCAAAGCGACGGACCGCCACTTTTTCACCAATCTCACCGGATGTCCGCTTAACAAGCTCATCTACGGTGATGCTTTGATCCCGAATGTAGGGCTGATCGAGCAGGGCAAGCTCCTTCAAACGCTTGTCGATGCGCCCTTTGACGATCTTCTCCCGAATGTCCACAGGCTTTTTCGAGAGGTCGTCGCGGCCCATCTCAATCTCTTTTTCCTTCTCAGCTACTGATGGGGGAATATCCTCAGTGCTCACGTACTCGACGTTAGGACACGCTGCAATCTGCATCGCAATATTCTTGACCAGCTCCTGGAAGACCTCGTTACGGGCGACAAAGTCAGTCTGACAGTTCACCTCAACAAGAACGCCGACGCGCCCCCCGGTGTGAATATAGCTCCCCACCAACCCCTCAGCAGCCACCTTACCCGCCTTCTTCTCAGCAGAAGAAATGCCCTTCTGACGCAGCCAGTCCGAGGCCTTTTCCATATTCCCATCGGTTTCCGACAGGGCTTTCTTACAGTCCATCATCGGTGCGCCGGTTTTTTCGCGCAGCTCCTTAACCAGTTTTGCCGATATTTCAGCCATGATGCTTCAGTCCTATGTGCTCTGTCTATGCTAATGGGTGCTTGTCCAAACTGGCATCGCCTAGGAGCCTTCTAGCTGATTTGCCTATGGTCCTTAGGCTGTACTGCCACGTACTCATGATGTTTAGAGTAACGTTGTGCCACTCTACAAAGAATACGCACTGTAGAGGACTCTAAAAGAGTAACAGCGCAGGGGAACTTTGAGCGTAAGCCTAGGGTTTATGCTCAAAGTTCCCGGAGAAACTAGCTGTCAGCCTCCTCGCTACCCTCGTCAGCGGCGGCCTCTACAGGGGCCTCATCTTCGTATTCGCCTTCTGCACCCTCGTAATCTTCGTAATCTTGATAGATGTCGTTGTCATCCTCAGCGTCGAGCTGACCGTGACGCCCTTCGTAAATTGCGTCCGCCAGTCGACCGACAATCAGCTTAATGGAGCGGATGGCGTCATCGTTGGCCGGGATGGGAATATCGACCACGTCGGGGTCGCAGTTGGTGTCGAGCAGAGCCACGATGGGAATGTCGAGCTTGGTGCACTCTTGAACCGCATTGTACTCCCGCCGCTGATCGACGATAACGACGATGTCGGGCACCTGTCGCATGAGCTTGATGCCCCCCAGGTATTTCTGCAGCTTCTCCAGCTCGCGGCGCAGCATTGCCGCCTCTTTCTTCGGCAGCAGGTCAAGGACGCCGGTCTCCTCGCGACGCTCTAGCTCCTTCAGTCGCTCAACGCGGGTCTTAATGGTGGCCCAGTTGGTGAGCATGCCGCCCAGCCAGCGCTGGTTGACGTAGTAGGCGCCGCAGCGGGAGGCCTCTTGCGCAATGATGCCTGCAGCTTGGCGCTTGGTGCCCACGAACAGCACCTTCTTTCCTTGTTCGGTGGCTTCCCGCATGTAGGTGTAGGCCCCCTCCATGAGCTGGGCGGTCTGCACCAGGTCAATAATGTGGACTCCGTTGCGGGAGGTGTATATGTAGGAGTCCATTTTGGGGTTCCAGCGGCGGGTCTGGTGACCAAAGTGAACGCCGGATTCTAGCAGTTGGGCGAGTGAAACAACGGGCATTATTGGGTATTAACTCCTTGATTCGGGTTTAGCCTCCACTCAGGTGCATCTTTGGCGCTTTTCCCGAGAGCGGATCGCCCCCGGTTTTGCAGCCACGCCGGCTAAGTTAACTCAATAGAGCCAACTCATTTGAATATAAAGATGCCGGCATCAGACACCCGAATTCCTGAGTGTGCGATTTTTTGACAACTTTTCTAGGATAGCACTTTCATATTGCCGTCAGTGTAGGCCCTCAACACAGTCAACACAGCAATGTGACCCACACTCAAGGCTCACCCACGGGCGGAGAGGCGGCGATAGAGTACGTAGGCGATCGCAATCAGGCTACCGGAAAATAGGGTTGTTAGGGTGCCCAGCGCATACAGCGCCGGGGAGGTGACGTTGGTGGTCATGCCAAAAATCTCCAGGGGTAGGGTGTTGTACTGCCCTGACACCAGCGAGGTGCGAGTGAACTCATCGTAGGACAGGGTGAAGGTCAGCAGGCTTACCCCCGCCAAGCTCGGGGCCACCAGCGGCAGCACCACCTCCCAAAAGGTGCGGCCATCCCCTGCCCCCAAATCCCGCGCCGCCTCTTCGTAAGCGGGATTGAAGCGGTTGAACACCCCTAGCATAATCAAAAAGGCAATGGGCAGCGTCCAGGTGAGGTGGGCCCCCAGGCCAGAGCTATACCAGCGGGTGGGCCAGCCCATCACCTGAAACATCACCCCCAGCCCCAGGGAAACCAAAATACTGGGCACAATCAGGCTCGCCACCGTGAGGTAAAACAGCGCCGTAGACCCGCGAAACCGCAGCCGAAACGCCATCGCCCCTAAGGTGGCGATTCCCGCCGCGATCGCGGTCACCAAAGCCCCCAGCACCAGCGATCGCCCAAACGGCTCCACAAAATTCCCCACCCGCTGCTCTTGAAACACCTGACCCAGCCAGTAAAACCCGAAGCTGCGCACGGGAAAGGTGAGCGCCCCGTCAGGCCCCTGCAGCGACAGGATGAAGATGGTGACCATAGGGCCATAGAGGAAGAGAACAAATAGCCCGAAGAAGGCGGCGAGGAGGTAGAAAGGGAGCGATCGCTTTGTCATCAGCGTTAACCAGAGTTGGTACATCGGATATTGTGAATGGTTGGCTTGCGCCTTACCAAGGTGCGCAATACTACAGCCTACTCATCCCAATAAAATCGATAGAACAAGTAATCGCACTCAAACGGGTGTTCATCAATCACGTGATGAATCCAGCCTTCGTCCATCAGGCGCTGCCCCAATCGCACTGCATCTTGTTGAGAAATTTGTAAGGTTTGCATCAGCCATGTGACTGCCTCACTACCAACGAAGCAGCGTGGATATAGCTTCAAATTAAAGTGCCGGTCCTTAATTTTGATGCCGCCCACATTACGCATTTGAGCAATTAGCTCTTCCAAATTCATGCTCTGAACAGGAATATTCTTCAGCGCTTTGAGCCTAACGGTGTCGTCTTCTTGCCAAATGGTATAAAACCTATCGGTCTCAATTACGAGTATCAAATGCTTGCCTTTATTCTCAATGGCAGAATCTTTTGCTTGCTTAACCGCTGCTGATTTCTGCGCCTTAGGAAATGCGTCAAGCTGAGTAAATAGTTGGTTGCGATAGGCGATACCATCCAGCGTTCTCGCCATGTTAGCGGTCAGGCGGATGAGCTGACAGTGGGTAACTTGGTCGGCAGTGAGTAATAGCATGATACAAGACCACCCTTTATTTGACTTGACTCCAGGTATTGGTTAGCAGCATAGGGATCGGCAATGAGTTTTCGCTGAAAATCCAGTGACTTCCACCTGAAATGTCCTTTTAAGGCAAGCAACCTAAACCACCGCGGCGACCTATTTTTTGCTTTTACTGATATTTTTTCGATATATTTTTTGAGCTTTAGATATTCATTTCTTTTCTTTATTCAGTAGGAAATCATTAAAACCCATGCGTGCAGAGCCTTTAAAGCGCCTTGCGAATATTCACCACCTGCAAAATTGACACCACCAGCAGAAGCGTCACCGTTAACAGCACCATGGCGTTAGCCGCCGCCAGCGGATACTGCAGACTGCCAATCTGCGTTTGAATCAGCTTGCCGATGGATGCCGCCTGCCCGCCCCCCATCAGTCGCACCGTGACAAACTCACCCATTACTAAAGTCACAATGAAAATTGAGCCAATGGCGATACCAGGGGCCGACAAAGGCAGCACCACCTCCCGAAACACCCCTAGCCCCGACGCGCCCATGTCTTCCGCAGCGGTAATCAAGGTGCGATCGATGCGCATCAGGCTGTTGAAAATCGGCGCAATCATAAAAATCACGTAGAGGTGCACCATCCCCA
>JBHJHJ010000139.1:0-13226 GCA_050330955.1 Elainellaceae cyanobacterium
GCCCGGTGCTGCCGAAGCTGCCGAAGCCAAGCCTCTCGAAGGGGTGTCGGTTCCATAATCACAAGAAAGGCGATAGGGACGTGGCACTGCCACGCCCCTACAAAAGGCCTCAGCTAATCAATCAGGCTAGGCGATCGCCGCTACCTTGACGTCGCTGGTTGCGAGTAGAGCCTGTAGCTCTTCGGCATCTACCGTCTCCTTCTCCACCAGCATACCGGCGAGCTGATCTAGAACGCTACGGTTGCCGCTCAGTACATCCTTAGCGCGATGATAAGCTTGATCCACCAAGCCCCGCACCTCGTCGTCGATGGTTGCCGCCGTCTCCTCAGAGAAATCGCGCTCTGACGAGATATCCCGGCCCAGGAACATGTTGCCCTGCTGGCGACCGAGGGCCACAGGACCCAGGCGATCGCTCATGCCAAACCGCATTACCATCTGGCGAGCCACGCGGGCCACCTGCTGCAGGTCGTTGGAGGCGCCAGTGGTCACCTCTTCATCCCCAAACACCAGTTCTTCCGCGATGCGGCCACCCAGGGCCACCGCCATCTGGTTCTGCAGGTAGGAGCGGGAGTAAAGACCCGAATCCATCCGGTCTTCGCTGGGGGTGAACCAAGTCAGGCCACCAGCCCGTCCACGGGGAATGATGCTGATCTTTTGGACGGGGTCGTAGTCGGGCATCAGCGCACCCACCAAAGCGTGACCCGCCTCGTGGTAAGCCACTAGAGACTTACGCTTCTCGCTCATGACGCGGTCCTTCTTCTCAGGGCCGGCCAGAACGCGATCGATGGCGTCATTGACCTCATCCATAGCGATTTCGGTAAGGTTGCGCCGCGCCGCTAGGATCGCGGCCTCGTTCAGCAGGTTAGACAAATCAGCGCCAGTGAAGCCCGGGGTACGGCGAGCAATCTTCTCCAGGTCCACATCCTTTGACAGGGTCTTGCCGCGAGCGTGGACGTTAAGAATCTCCAAACGACCCGAGTAGTCGGGGCGATCCACCACCACCTGGCGATCAAATCGGCCCGGACGCAGCAGCGCCGCGTCAAGCACATCGGGGCGGTTTGTAGCCGCGATGATGATGATGCCGGTATTGCTTTCAAAACCGTCCATCTCGGTCAAGAGCTGGTTTAGGGTCTGCTCTCGCTCGTCGTTACCGCCGCCGAGGCCTGCGCCCCGCTGACGACCCACGGCGTCAATCTCGTCGATGAAGACGATGCAGGGGGCATTGGACTTGGCCTGCTCGAACAGGTCGCGGACGCGGGAGGCACCCACACCCACAAACATCTCTACGAACTCAGAACCCGAGATGGAGAAGAAGGGTACTCCGGCTTCTCCCGCAACGGCACGGGCCAGCAGGGTCTTACCGGTTCCGGGAGGGCCTACCAGCAGCACGCCCTTGGGAATCTTGGCGCCGATAGCCGTGAAGCGGTCAGCGTTCTTCAAAAAGTCTACAACCTCGGTGAGCTCCAGCTTGGCCTGCTCAATCCCGGCCACATCGCCAAAGGTGACCTGAGTCTGGGGCTCCATCTGCACGCGGGCCTTCGACTTACCAAAGTTCATCGCCTGGCTTCCTGGACCGCTTTGGGCGCGGCGCAGCACGAAGAACAGCACCAGCAGCAGCAGGAAGGGAATCAGCAGCGTGCTCAGCACTCGCAGCAGCACGTTGTCCTCAGCCTGAGGAGACACCGTAATATCAACGTCGTTGCCGATCAGCGTGTCCAGCAGCTCAGAGTCCGCCAGCAGGTCGACGCCAAACTTCTCGCCGTCTTGGGCGGTTGCGATCGCCCGCGAGCGGTCACTGCTAATCAGAACCTTCTCCACCTGGCCCTGCTCTACCCGCTGCAGGAAGTCACTGTAGGCCCAGCGTCCCTGCGCTGGCGGCTGGCGGTCTAGTAAAGCGGTCGCCAAAAAAATGATGACCACCACTAAGAGCGCGTAAAGCCCTGCATTTCTCCACCGTTTGTTCACTTGGAGCTGTCCTCCTAATTCCGTTTCAAAGTTGCGTAAAGCGTCTGTGTGAATATTGTTAACTAATATTAACTTAGATTAGACGGCTCTGTAGCGCCATGCCGCATAAATAGACCCACGGAGTGGGACATCAGCCTCATCTAGTCGCTCTCAGATTACCCCGCTCTGGCCTCAGAGCCTTTGCCATCACATCTTGACATCATCGCAGCAGTGGCATCATAGTTATGAGTCTAGCATTTTGTCTCTGCTGCGTTGTCATCAGGGTTCAGCTTGAGGCGCTGGTGTAGAACCGGAGCGCAAAGCGCCAAAACGCCTGCGAGATCAAAAACAAGGCAATAGAGAGACCGGCGGCGATCGCCAGCCAGTACCCTTCGGCCCGGTTGAGCATAAACTGTGCCGGAATAGTCGTAAGAAAGGTCACCGGCACTACGAAGGTAAAGAACACGCGGTAAATGGCCGGATACGCCACGATGGGATAGCGCCCCGCCTCCAGCAGGCCCCGCAGCACTTCCGTCACGTTGTAGACCTTAACAAACCAAATGCTGGTAGCCCCCAAAATAAACCACAGGCTGTAGAGACTGAGGAATCCGCACAGTAGGGGCAGCAAACCCACCAAATAGTTTTGGGGCGCGAGTCCGAGCTGACTGCCCGCATAGCCAATCATGATGAGGCCAAACAGCAAGTCTGGAATGCCCCAGGGAGACACGGTGCGCGTCGAGAGCCAAAACTGGGAGCTGATGGGCTTGAGCAGGACAAAATCTAGGGTGCCTTGCTGCACATGACGGACGATGCGGCTAAGGTTGGGGGCCAAAAACGTGGCGGCAAACCCCTGCAGTAGCGTAAACAAACCCAGCACAATTAGCGCCTCGGTCCAGGACCAGCCGCTAAAGGTGTAGTCGGTGCGGTAAAACAAAAACAGCCCAAATAGACTGCCGGCTAAGCCCCCTAGGCTGGTGAGGCTGGCGATGACAAAGTTGAGCCGATACTCCAGCTCTGCCGCGATCGCCGTTCCCCAAAATAGCCGCAGCACCCGCCCATACTGGGTCCATCTGCCAAATTGCGTCACGTTACTCAATAGCGCACCCTCCAAGGTCCCATGATTTGCGTATAAGCTGTAATCTAATCAGAAAATCCTAATCCGATCCTAATTGGATTCTGCTAGCTTAGCGATCGCGTCTTTTCTCCCCTACACCCCGCGTTACAGAACAGCTTATGGACTGGTGGCAAAAACTCAAAGATAACTCCCTTGCCCGCCTCGGCCTCATCATCTTGGTGACCCTCTATGCGATCGCCCTCGGCGCTGAGTTCGTTGCCCCCTACGACGCCTACAGCACCCAGGCCAGCGGCTCGTTTCTGCCCCCCACCCAAATCCACTGGCGATCGCCCGAAGGGCAGTTTATCGGTCCCCACGTCTACCCCACCACCTTGGGGCCAGTAGATTTAGACACGGGAGAGCGAGAGCTCAAGGTCGACTCCAGCCAGCCAGCCCCGCTTCGGCTGTTTACTGCTGGTTCAGAATACCGCTACCTCAAGGTGACGCTGCCGCTGCCCACCCAGTTCTCCTTGCAAGCGCCTAAGTTTGAGGATATCGACCTGCTGCCGGGGATTCCAGGGAATCGCCACCTGTTTGGAGCCGTGGGCGAAGCCCGAATTAATCTTCTGGGGACCGACGAGCAGGCCCGCGACCAGTTTAGCCGCCTCGTTTACGGCAGCCGCATTAGCCTCAGCATTGGGCTGGTGGGCATTGCCATTTCCTTTCCGTTGGGCATGCTGGTGGGGGGTATTTCGGGCTATTTTGGTGGTGCGGTAGACGCGGTGCTGATGCGGGTGGTGGAAGTGTTGATGACCATCCCCACCATCTACCTGCTGATTGCTTTAGCGGGGGTGCTGCCCGCCAGTCTGAGCAGCTCTCAGCGGTTTTTGCTAATCGTGCTGATCACCTCGTTTGTGAGCTGGTCTGGGCTAGCCCGGGTGATTCGCGGCCAGGTGCTTTCCATCAAGCAGCGGGCCTTTATTCGCGCCACTCAGGCCATGGGGGGGCGATCGCTCTACACTATCGTCCGCCACGTGCTGCCCCAGACGGCCACCTACGTGATTATCGCTTCGACTCTGGCCATCCCCGGCTTTATCGTCGCTGAGGCCATCCTCAGCCTCATTGGCTTGGGCATTCAGCAGCCCGACCCCTCTTGGGGCAACATGCTTTCTCTGGCCAATAGCGCGTCAGTGCTGGTGCTCTATCCCTGGCTGGTGTGGTCCCCTGCCTTCTTAATCGTCATCACGGTGCTGGCGTTTAACCTGCTGGGGGACGGCCTGCGGGATGCTCTGGACCCCCGGGATATTAAGAGATAGAAGCCGGACACGTGCCCTGTGTCTACACTGGGCTTTGGCCATAGAACGGCAGCGCCGCCGACCAGTGGGGGCGATCGCCCCGGTGCCAGTCTTGAAGGGCGATCGCTAGGACACTGCCCACCGTCTCACCCAATCCGCCTGCTGCTGAAACCTGCTGAAAGGGCACTGCCCAGCGCTGCCGTACCTCTTCCCAATCGGCTTGGTCCATGACGGTATCCGGCAGCTTTGCAGTGAACTGGGCGGGCTGGCCATCAGCACCGCACTCTACATCGTAGATTGCCACAAATACCTGTCCCCGGCGGGCCGGCATCTCCACCGCGATCGCAGTATTGTCGTCCTGATGCCTTTCTAGAGCAGCCTTCCAGGCCACTGCAGCAAGGCTTGAGATGGCAAACAGCGGCACCCTTAGCTGCTGCGCCAGGGTGCGGGCAGCCACAACGCCAATTCTAGTCCCCGTGAAGCCTCCTGGCCCGCAGGCGACGGCGATCAGCGCTATATCAGCCCAGTCTAAAGGTTGAATAAAGGCCTGTAGCTTGACGTGGAGCTGGGTCGAGAGACTATGCCCTAAGTCCCACACTTGGGCTTTGGTTTGCTCTAGCTCTGATGAGTTGCTAAGCGGGGTGAGGGCCAGTCCTAGCTCTGATGTAGTGGTGTGTAGGGCGAGGGCGTGACGTAGCAATGGCGTAGCGGGAGCAATCACGAGGGAACGGGACACATGATATAGGGTAAGCGATCGCGATAAAAATATTGAGCTAGTCTAGCGCCAGGGAAGCGCGTCGTAGACAATATGCTTTCAAAAATATGTTTTTGGTTTAACAGGTTTTTGGTTTAGCAGCTTTAAACCTTATAATTACAACCTTATTCAAAGCATACAGTTCTCACGAACACTATGAAACACACGCTGTCTGTCCTCGTAGAAGACGAGGCCGGTGTCCTCTCCCGCATTTCGGGGCTATTCGCCCGCCGCGGTTTCAACATTGAGAGCTTGGCGGTCGGCCCAGCCGAGCAGGCTGGCGTGTCCCGCATGACCATTGTGGTTCCAGGAGACGATAGAGCTATCGAGCAGGTGACAAAGCAGCTCTATAAGCTCATCAATGTGCTGAAAGTTCAAGACATCACCGAAACTCCATGCGTTGAGCGAGAGCTCGTCCTCCTCAAAGTCAACGCCACAAGCTCAATTCGATCCGAAGTAATCGATATCGCACAGATCTTCCGCGCCCGCATTGTTGATGTGGCCGAAGACTCAGTTACTCTAGAAGTCGTTGGCGATCCCGGCAAAATTGTGGCGATTACCGATCTCCTGTCTCGTTTTGGAATTCGGGAGATTGCCCGCACCGGTAAGATTTCTCTACCCCGCGAGTCTGGCGTAAATACAGAGTTTCTTAAGATGGCGTCTACTCAAGAGTCTGTCAAATAACCTCTGGTGATTGACCGTTAGAGTACTATTAGAGTGACTCATGTCATTTGGAGAGCTTTGCTCCTGGCTCTGAAGTCATGTTAAGGGCGCTAGCCACAAAACGCTACCGAAAAGCACGTAGGGGCCCAAGCGGACCCCGTTCCGCTGAGACGATCCCAGCTTGGGTCGTTTTGGTGATTCCTACTGTTACCCTCATTCTGGGGGTAGTCGTGCTGACAGGATGGCTGGCCCTTTTTAATGGCGAGCAGGCTGTAAACCAGCTCATAGGGCGGTACAAACAAGAAATAGCGGCCCATGTTGACCAAGAGCTGCGCCACTGCCTTGAAATCCCGCATCAGATTAATCAAGCCAATGCAGAGCTGGTTTCTCTTGAGCTGCTGAATCTCGACAACCCAGCGATGCTCAGCCAATACCTATGGCGGCAGCTGCAGCAGTTTCCAGCCGTCACTAATATCTACGCAGGCAGCGAGACTGGCGGAATTGTAGGGGTAGGGCGGGGCGAAGGGGATGAGTTGCGCGGCTTTGAGACTGAAGGGTTTATTCGGGGAGAATATCGCCTCTATCGCACTGACGCCGATGGAAACCGACAGGAGCGGATTGATTCAGGTGAGGAGTTCGACGCTCGCCAGCGCCCCTGGTATGAGGTCTCTGTTCGCACTGGCAGGGAGGCCTGGAGCGATGTTTACCTGTTTGTTGGAGAACCCATACTCGGCATCTCCGCGAGCCGCCCTGTCTTTAATCAGGTCGGCCAACGCGTTGGCGTAATGGCAACCGATCTGATCTTGACTCAAATTGGGGAATTTCTTCAAGACCTTGAGATTAGTCCCAACAGCCTGCTGTTCATCATGGAGCGCTCGGGAAATCTTGTGGCGACGTCGGCAGAGGAACCCCCGTTTATGACGAGCGCCTTAAATAATGAACAGCAGCGGCTTTCCGCTGGCAGCAGCGAAGATCCGCTTACCCACGCGGCATACGCTCAGCTGCTCAATTACTTTAGACGTTTAGAGCGGATTACAGAGTCCAAGGACCTCGTTCTGACTCTGGACGGCCACCGGAATTTAATGCGCGTTGTGCCGTTCACGGAAGAACGGGGACTCGACTGGCTTATCGTCATGGTGCTGCCGGAAACAGACTTCATGGCGCAAATTTATCGCAATACGCGCTGTGCGATCGCGCTGTGCTTTTTGGCGGTAATTTTATCTATTGTTCTCAGTATTGCGATCGCCCACCGACTGAGCCGGCCGCTGAGGCAGCTTGGCAAAGCGAGCCAGTTGCTAGCGCAAGGCGAGTTCTCAAGGCCGCTCCCGTTCAACCGGGTGCGGGAGCTGAATACGTTGTCCAACTCGTTCAACGCGATGGCGCAGCGGATTCAAGACTCATTTGATCAGCTCGCACAGCGGAACAAAGATTTAGAGGAGCGCGTTGAGGAGCGCACAGCCCATCTAACGCAGGCCAACTACCAGCTCCAGCTCCTCCTCCGCAGCGTGTCTCACGATCTGCGCAATCCAATTATGGGCATGCTGATGGTGTTTGACCATATCCGCAATCAGGCCGGGGCCGAGTCAGGCCAGCCCCACCAGCCCAACGTGACCTTGCCCAGACATGTCTTGGAGGCCTTAGTCAGCAGTAGCGAGCGTCAGCTTCGGCTAGTCAACTCGTTGCTAGACGATCACCGCGTGATTATGGTGAAGACCACAGGGGATGCAGGCCAACCTGATGCCAAAGCCGTAGAGTCCTGGGGAAACTATTCCCTCAATCTACAGCCCCTTTTGTTAGGTCAAATCATTAGTCAGGTGATGCAAGACATACAGCCCTTGCTGGTGCAGCATAGAACAGTCCTAAAGCGCACGCCGATCGACAGCTTGCCCCCCGTTTTGGCAGACGCCGATCAGCTGTGGCGGGTGATTGAAAATCTAATCAGCAACGCCGTTACCCACAATCCCTTCGGAACCCAGATCACGATTAGGGCGGAGAGAGTGACTTCATCGAGAGGCGGGCCGATGGTGTGCTGCAAAATCACCGATGACGGGGCTGGAATTTCGTTTCAGAAACAGACTAATTTGTTTGCCCCGGACTATCAAGGCGATGAAAATTCTCCAGGTTTCGGCCTTGGCCTTTATGTCTGCCGCCGCATCATTGAAGCCCACAACGGCGTTATTGGCGTTTTTAGTCAGTCTGGCAAGGGGGCGACTTTCTGGTTTACGTTGCCGATTGCAAGCGATTCCTAGCTCTAGCAATCTCTATCTGGGCAGTTGGTCAATCTGCTTGTTCGGGCCAATCAATACCATCAAGGTGCCCGCGGTGAGCTTTCTCATCGGGCTTGGATTCATCTCAAAGGTCTCAGCATCGTCCTCGCAGCTGAGCGCAATTAAGTTGATGCTGTAGCAACGCCGCAGATCGAGGTCTGCGACGGTCTTACCGTCAAATTCTTTGGGGACCCTGCGCTCAACGATGGAATGGTCCGGGTCAAGCTCGAAGCGATCTAGGATCTCAGGCCGAGTGAGCGATCGCGCTAGGGCGCAGCCCATTTCGTACTCCGGGAACACGACTTTATCCGCGCCGACCCGCGTCAGCAGCTTGCCGTGCACTTGAGAAGACGCTTTGGCAACGATAAAAGGAACGCCCGCCTCCTTTAAGTTCAGCGTGGTAATGATGCTCTCTTGAATGTAGTTACCGATCGCCACGATGACGGTGTCGAACTCGTACACCCCGGCTTCCTTGAGGGCGTTGGGGTTGGTCGAGTCGAGCTGGAGCGCATGGGCTACCAGATTGTCAGACAGGACCCTGGCCACCAGCTCTTCGTTATTGTCAATGCCTAGGACTTCGTACCCTAAGCCGTGCAGCGTGGTGCATACCGCCCGTCCAAATCGGCCCAGGCCAATGACGGCAAACTGGCGCGTTGTGGCCCGGAGGCTGCGGAAAAAGCTTAAATCGGATAAGGAGGTCAAGTTCACAGGTTGAGCTCCGATATGGCGCTGCGCGTAGTTGGCATACTGCAGAGAACGTTGTACAGATTCGGTTCAAGGGACATCGGATAGAAGCCTATCGGCCAAATTTCGGGCATAGTTCTTATCCCACAATCAAATTCTCCTCGGGGTAGTTGATGACGCTAGGCTTCGAGTCCCCTAGGATAGCAGACATCATCAGCAAGACACCCACTCGTCCGACATACATCGTCACCACAATCACCAGCTTGCCCACGGTCGATAGGCTGGCCGTAATGCCGGTCGATAGGCCAACCGTTGCGAACGCAGATACAGATTCAAACAGAATATCGATGAACTCCATGGTGGGGTTGGTCAGGGCAATTAGCATCGTTACGATGACAATTGTCATTCCAGATCCGAACACGACACCGACAGCTCTGATAATCAGCGTCATCGGAATCTGGCGGCGATAGCACAGCACCTCCTCTTTGCTCTGGAGCACCGCTTTTGTAGAACTCAGCAAAATTCGCAGGGTGGTGGTCTTAATGCCGCCGCCCGTGCTGCCTGGGCTCGCCCCCACGTACATGAGGGCGATTGTCAAAAACAGGGCCGCTGTGGTCATGTCGCCGTAGTTGACGGAGTTGAAGCCTGCAGTACGGGGCATTACGGCATGAAACCACGCCACCGCCAGCTTGTCGGTTCCAGATAGGGCGCCCAGCGTCTGGGGGTTGGCGTATTCAATCACCCAGAAGGCTAGGGTGCCGGCAACCAGAAGAAACAGGGTGGTGCTAGTGACAATTTTGAAGTTTAGAGAAAAGACGATGCAGGTCTGTTTGCCCTTTAGGCGCAGCACCAGGCCCCGGTATAGCTCCATTAGGGTTTGATAGCCTAGGCCGCCGATGATGATCAGGGCGGGAATCACAATGTTGATCCCAGGGTGGGTGGCGTAGCCTATCAAGCTATCTTCAAACAGGCTAAATCCTGCATTGTTAAAGGCGCTGATGCTGTGAAATACCGACAGCCAGAGGCCATAGAGGCCGCTGTAGTCCTCAGAGAAAATGGGAAACAGCAGCAGCGTTCCGGTGATTTCAAACAGCAGCGTCAGGGAGACAATCGACTTGACCAACTGAACCGCGCCGGAGATTTGGGCCACGTCCAGCGATTTCTGAATCGCGAGCTTCTCCCGCAGACCAAAGCGCCGCCCTAAAATCAGCAGCAGAATCGTAGTTGCCGTCATGTAGCCTAACCCCCCTACCTGAATCAGCAAGAGGATCACCAGCTCGCCAAAGCCAGAGTAGTAGGAGCCCGTGTCCACAACGATCAGCCCGGTGACGCAGACCGCAGAGGTGGCGGTGAACACAGCCGTCACGATATCGTTCCAGCCGCCCGCCGCGACGGAAACCGGCAGCATGAGTAGCACCGTCCCGATAGCAATTAAGGTCAAAAAACCGATACAGATGGTCCGAGGGACGGTCATGGCGGCAAGAGAGACGATAATGAAAATAGTACGATAGTTGGCGGCTTAAGCAATGGCAACCCTACAGGAGCAGATTCAGGCCTTTTACGATTCCTCCTCCGGCCTATGGGAGAGGATTTGGGGCGAGCACATGCACCACGGCTACTATGGCCCTTTGGGAAGAGAAAAGAAAGACCGCTATCAGGCTCAGATTGATTTGATGGAGGCTCTGTTGCACTGGGGCAGGGTATCCCAGGCACAGCAGATTCTAGACGTGGGCTGCGGCATTGGGGGAAGCGCGCTGTACTTGGCAAAGAAGTTTGACGCCACCGCGACGGGGATTACCCTCAGCCCCGTGCAGGCCCAGCGCGCCCAGGAGCGGGCTGCTGCCATGGACATCCCGGCCCGCTTCGAGGTGGCGGATGCGCTAGATATGCCCTTCCCCGATGAATCTTTTGATCTGGTGTGGTCCCTGGAGAGCGGTGAGCACATGCCTGACAAGGCAAAGTTTATTGCCGAGTGCCACCGCGTGCTCAAGCCCGGCGGCAGCTTTCTGATGGCGGCTTGGTGCCACCGCCCCATCGAAGGCTTTCACCCACCCTTAACGGCTGATGAAGAGGCCCACTTAGCCAACCTCTACGAGGTCTATTGTTTGCCCTACATTATTTCCATCCCTGCATTTGAGGCGATCGCCCAAGCGGTAGGGCTGCAAGATATCGAGACCGATGACTGGTCCGACGCCGTCGCGCCGTTTTGGGGCGAGGTAATTCGTTCCGCCTTTAGCCTGGAAGCGGTGGTGGGTCTGGTGCAGGCGGGGCCGAAAATTATTCAGGCGGCGATCGCTATGCGGCTGATGAGCCAGGGCTATGAGCGCGGGCTAGTGAAGTTTGGGGTGCTGCGGGGGACGAAGGCTTAGGCCATCTTGGCGCTCTGTTAAAGATGCGCTAGGGATGAATGTGGGCGATGCGAAACCCCATCTGACATTCGTACTGGTCAGGCTGGTCAGACTGATCTTTGGTGAGCGATCGCCCGCAGCTCAGCTTGCCATTCCGCCAGCGCGGCTGTCCGGCCTGGTCTGCCATGAGACAGCTTTGGCAAACCGTTTTTGGGGAAACGAGATGATTTTCCATTAAGACAACGAGCATAGCCTAACCCTCCAGGAACTGCCCCCCGGCGCGACAAATCTGTTGTTACTTTAGATTGTAAGCAAAACCTATCGGCTGATAGACGATCGATTCGTATAATTAAGCACAAGTAAAGCCTTCTTAACCTAAAGCGAGTCTGGCTCTCATATTCTGTCCTCCGATTTTGGGGCCTTTGATATCCATTTCCCTCATGCCACTTCATTGGCGGGACGCGCTACGATAAAAAATCTATTGCCTATAAATTGCCTAGTGATGAGCGTGGAGTGAACTGGTGAGCCAAACAAATTCTGATTTCCTAGCAACCGACAGCGTCGTCGCACAGCTCATTCGCAGCGAGCTTGGGCGGCAGCAAACCCATCTAGAGCTGATTGCCAGCGAAAACTTTACCTCTCCAGCAGTGATGGCGGCCCAGGGTTCGGTGCTGACCAATAAGTACGCTGAAGGGCTGCCCCGCAAGCGCTACTACGGCGGCTGTGAGTTTGTAGATGAAATTGAGCAAATTGCGATCGATCGCGTCAAGCAGCTCTTTGGAGCCGCCCACGCCAACGTGCAGCCCCACTCCGGCGCCCAGGCTAACTTTGCGGTCTTCTTGACCCTGCTGCAGCCCGGCGACACCATCTTGGGCATGAACCTATCCCACGGGGGGCACCTCACCCATGGTTCACCGGTCAACGTGTCGGGCAAGTGGTTCAACGCCTGTCACTACGGCGTTAGTCCCGAGACCGAGACCCTCGACTACGACGCCATCCGGGACCTGGCGCTGCAGCACCGACCCAAGCTGATCATCTGCGGCTACTCGGCCTATCCCCGCACCATCCACTTCGACCGCTTTAGGGCGATCGCCGACGAGGTGGGGGCCTACCTGCTGGCGGATATCGCCCACATCGCGGGCCTTGTGGCCACCGGGCACCACCCCAACCCGCTGCCCCACTGCGACGTGGTTACCACCACCACCCACAAAACCCTGCGGGGGCCTCGGGGCGGCCTGATTATGACTAAGGATGCCGATTTGGGTAAGAAGTTCGACAAGTCGGTTTTCCCTGGCAGCCAGGGCGGGCCGCTGGAGCACGTGATTGCCGCTAAGGCCGTGGCCTTTGGCGAGGCGCTAACGCCAGAATTTAAGGATTACTCTGCTCAGGTGATTGCCAATGCGCAGGCGCTGGGCGAGCAGCTTCAGGCCCGCGACATCAAGCTGGTGACCGGCGGCACGGATAACCATCTGGTGTTGCTCGACCTGCGGTGCATCGGCATGACCGGAAAGGTGGCCGATTTGCTGGTGAGCGATATCAACATCACCGCCAACAAAAACACGGTGCCTTTTGACCCCGAGTCCCCCTTCGTCACTAGCGGTCTGCGGCTGGGCTCACCGGCCATGACAACCCGCGGCCTCAAGCAGTCCGACTTCAAGGAGATTGCTAACATCATCGCCGATCGCCTCCACAACCCTGAGGACGACAGTGTCGCTGTCCAATGCCGCCAGCGGGTTCAGACCCTCTGCGAGCAGTTTCCCCTCTACCCGCACCTGTCAGCGCCAACGCCAGCCCTGGTTTAATTGACGTTAGCTTTGGGCCCAGGTGGTTTATGCTAGTGGGTGGATTTCTCCTGCCATTGTCAACTGCCGCCTCAATGAGCTAAGCGCCACCGCCATGCGCTGAACGCCATTAGGTGGCACCACCTGGTCTTGAGCGTGTGATTCACTCTATTCCGCCTCAGCTCTATCACCTGCTTGCGTTTATCGTCTCGGCTGGTGTCGTTTTGGTTAGCACGCCTGTGGTTCGCCGAATTGGCCTCACCAGCGGTCGCGTCGACCAGCCGAGCGATCGCAAGATGCACAAGCAGCCCATGGTGAGGCTGGGGGGGATTTCTATCTTTCTGGGCTCGCTGACGGCCCTGCTGCTGGTCTGGGGACTGGGGGGCTTCGGCATCTTGCCGCCGAACAAGGAGTATGAAATCTGGGGCGTCACCGT
>JBHJHJ010000140.1:0-5188 GCA_050330955.1 Elainellaceae cyanobacterium
CGGCGAACCCTTCAGCCAGCTCGACATCCTGCCCAAAAACCGCCAGCCCATCACCACTTGGGACAATCAAGACGAAGCCTTTCGCGAAATTGCTGAAAGCGTTCGAGAGACAGCAATGAAGATAAGAAGCGATTTGAGCAAGCAGAGCAACTCTCAAACACCATGGTTCTGCGCCTACAGCCAATACAATACTCACTACCCCTATACCGAGGCCCATGTAATGACTATGTAGGCCAAAAACTCAGAACCCTGGACTCAAGAAGCCCAGGGTTCTGACATATTAAGCGCTCAGATATCAGGTCCCCACCGTCCAGGAATTGATGTACTCCTCCTGCTCCGGCGTCAGCTTATCGATCGCAATCCCCATAGCCTGTAGCTTCAGCCGCGCGATCTCCTTATCCACATCCTCAGGAATCGAGTGCAGACCGGGCTCTAGCTTGCCTTTGTGGGTTACCAGATACTCACAGGCCAGCGCCTGGTTGGCAAAGCTCATGTCCATCACGGCGCTGGGGTGGCCTTCCGCCGCCGCCAGGTTCACCAAGCGGCCCTCACCCAAGACAATCACCGACTTGCCGTTGTTCAGGTGGTACTGCTGGGTGAAATCGCGCACCTGGGTGACATCGTTCGCCATTCCCTTGAGGGATTCCAGGTCGATTTCGATGTCGAAGTGGCCCGCGTTGCACACCAGTGCGCCGTCCTTCATCACCTCGAAGTGCTCCTTGCGGATGACGTGCTTGTTGCCGGTGACCGTAATGAACAGGTCGCCCTGACCTGCAGCGATCGCCATGGGCAGGACCCGGAAGCCGTCCATGGATGCTTCGATGGCCCGGATGGGGTCAATCTCAGTGACAACGACGTTGGCCCCCATGCCGCGAGCCCGCAAGGCCGTGCCCTTACCGCACCAGCCATAGCCGGCGACCACAACGGTCTTACCCGCAATCAGCATGTTAGTGGCCCGGAAGATGCCGTCCAGGGTGGACTGGCCTGTGCCGTAGCGGTTGTCAAAAAAGTGCTTGGTGTCAGCGTCGTTGACGTTCATAGCGGGGAAGGTGAGCACCCCATCCTTAAACATCGCCTTGAGGCGGACAATGCCGGTGGTGGTCTCTTCTGTGGTGCCAATCAGGTCAGAGAGCTGGTCCTGCCGCTCTTTCACCATGGTGGCCACCACGTCGCTGCCGTCGTCGATGATGATGTTGGGCTTGTGGTCCAGCGCCGTCTGCACGTGGCGGTGGTACATGGCGTTGTCTTCGCCTTTCTGGGCATAGACGGGGATGCCGTAGTCGGCCACTAGGCTAGCGGCGACGTCGTCTTGAGTAGAGAGGGGGTTGCTGGCAATCAAAATTGAGTCAGCGCCAGCGGCCTTGAGAGCGATCGCCAGGTGAGCGGTTTCTGTGGTGACGTGGCAGCAGGCCACGAGGCGCACGCCGTCCAAGGGTTTTTCAGCCTCGAAGCGCTCCTTAATCTGACGCAGTACCGGCATCTCGCGACCGGCCCACTCAATTCTCTGCTTGCCTGAAGCCGCTAGGGACAAATCCTTGACGTCGTGATCGAGCTGAGTTGTTGTAGTCATAGGTCAACTTGGTAACGGTAGGTTGAGGCGATTGGGGTCAGCGCGATAGATAGAGCGACATAATCAGCCATCCTCATAAATATTAACTATTTCTGGCGATCGCGCCAGATTGAGGACCATCCTCGCGCCGTCATATAGGATGTTACATTAGCATCCAGACCCCTACCATATCCGTGTTTACTTCGCCTATGGAGCCCCTGACCTCCGCGCAGATTGCCCAGTATCGTTCTGCCCTCGCCACCGTTCCTGACGCCCTGCTGGCCCTAGATATGATTGAGGACTGCGAGGGCGATTTGGAAGACGCGGCGATCGCCCTGGCGCTGCAGGTGGGTCAAGAGCCGGATCGCTCAGACCTGTGGCTTGATGGCTTGGCAAAGCGCTGGCGGGTCACCCTCTGCGATGCAGATGTGCAGGCTTATATCGACTCAGACCGACTCGCTGCCGCAGCGCAGACCCTGGTCAATGCCATCAATCTTTCGCCTCGCCTGGTGACCCTAATCATTATCTATGCGCACCGGCACGGGATTGCTCAATTTTGTCAGGCGCTCAACATCACGCAAGACTAGGCCGCCAAGATGAGCTTGTATAGCGATCGCCACAATTAACGCAAGTGGGAGCGCCCCCCGCCGGGGGGCGCTCCCACTGATAGCTACGTTTACTTACGGCGCTCTACTTATTGTCGCAGCACGTGCTAATTGCAGCAGGCATACGGATTGATCCGTGCTTCGTCAGATTTATCGCAGCAGATTTACGGCCTTTTAACGTAACCATCCATAAATTCATAGAAAGTTGACGGCTTCAAAAACAAGGTCAGGCTAATATTATCGCGTAAATGATTAGTGCCTCAAAGTACTGTCGTGCATCCACTTTGCTTCTAAGAAACCAGAAGTTTCTTCCTGGGCTGACCTGTGGGTCAGACGCTAAGGATAGATTCGGGACTGTGTTAGAAAGTTCTGGAGCCAAGTGGCGATCGCTCTGAGCGGTTTGAATTAGTTTGATTTTGAGGCGTTGTAGCTCGGCCCATGTCCTGATGTATAGTGCCCGCTAGGCGACAGAGGCCGGTGCAAGTTCTAGACCCCGCGCGGAGCGCGGGGTCTAGAACGCACCTTGTCCTAACCAAAGTGGCGACTGATGTATCAGGGTATTTACGATACACCCTAAAGCAAGGAGACTGTTCAGTCATGTTAATCAGAGCGCCTCAAAATCGAGTAAGAGGATCTGTATTCTCGGTACTCTGCACGTTATCTGCCCTCTTCTCGGCAGCTCCAGCCCACGCGATCGCCTTTGCTGAGTCCCAGGGGCAGCTCTTTTTCGATGGGTTTAGTCAACCCCCAGAATCCGCATCTACGTTAACCGACACCGACACTTTTACCTTCTCAAGTCAGGGGGCTGCGGCGGCTGAAGCAGATGCTGAGGCCGTATTTCCGGATGGTGAGACGCTGGGAGGGAGCCCCGCGTTTGGCTTTAACACCATCTTCAGCGAAGCCTTTGTGGATGGCATCGGGGCTGCGGATGCGTTTAGCGAAGCGTCAGTTCTGGGTGACTTTTTCATCGATGGCTCTAGGACCACCCCTGTCGCATTTTCTTTCGATTTTTTCGCATCTCTCAGCGTATTTGGACAGGTTGATTCTCCCGCCACGGAGCAGGCTAGCGCATCGGCAAGCATCGTCTGGGCAGTTGTCGAGCAGTCTGGTGGGCAGATTAACATTCTCGATGCTTTTGACCTCAGTGCATCGCTCGATACGGTCAGCGATGGCGATTTCCTCGTCCTAGAAACGACGCCCAATATCGATTTGTCAGCGGCGCTGCCCCTGCTGGAGGATGACTTCGGCGGCAGCACCGAGAGCGCTGACGCCCTGGTGCTGGGGCGGTATCAACGCAGCTTTGATGAACCGCAGTCTCTGCAGTTGGTGGAATTTAAGCAGGGGCAAGCCTCCGCAACTGGCGTACCGGAACCCTCTACGATATTGGCGAGCGTCGGTTTGGGTTTGGTCATTTTGAGGCGATCGCGGCAGCGACGGGCGGCGGCAGCAACGGAGCCTCGGGAGAGCTAATCTGGTGACTAAGCCATCCATAGCGCGTCATTGGAAAATGCCCTGAGGAAGGTGGCCAACGCTATAAAGTAGGTCTCAGACCTTGAATGCTGAGACCATCACAATGGAACCCACACGGATAATCCAACGGCCGGCGCTGCGCGAGCAGCGCTCGGGCCGCTTAGGAACTGTTGCCGGGATTGGCCTTGCGCTATCGATGCTGCCCGGCCCTGCCTTGGCCCAACCCTCCCGGCGTCTTTGTCCCGTTCAGCTTGGCGGGACTCTAGAGGCGATCGCCGCTCAGTCTCTTGGGGAGCAGGCCCGCTGGGGAGCCTTAGTTCAGCCTGTTTTGGAGGGCGCTCCTGCGCTCTATGCCCGCAGTCCGCAGCAATATTTCACCCCCGCCTCCAATGTCAAGCTCCTCACCTCAGCGGCGGCGCTGGCGGCGCTCGGCCCCGACTTTCGCATTGTGACATCGGTGCATGTTTCTGATGATGCTTTGGGGGAGGGCAGGCCAGAGGCTGGTGCGGCCGCGGATGGGGTGGACCTGTGGGTTGCAGGCCGAGGAGACCCCAGCTTTGACGATGACGACCTGCAGCAGCTCGCCCGGCAGGTGCGGCGCTCTGGCATTAGCCGGGTTCGTCACCTAATAGGGGACGAGCGTTACTTAGGCGATCGCTTCGTCAACCCTACCTGGGACTGGGAAGACGTGCAGTCGGGCTATGGCGCGCCGGTCAACAGCTTGATTCTGAACCAGAATGCCATTGGGGTGCGGCTGTTTCCCCAGGCGGTGGGGCAACCGCTGCGGCTAGAGTGGGAGCAGCCGGCCCTGGCGGACCGCTGGCAGGTGATCAACGAGTCGACGACCGTGGCGGCGTCAGCCCCAGAATTTGTGCGGGTGGGCCGCGAGTGGAGCGCTCCGGTGCTGAGAGTCCAGGGCCAACTGCGGGTAGGGTCAGCCCGCGATCGCTCGGCTGTGGCGGTGACCGACCCGGCGACCCATTTTCTAGAGCAGTTTGAGCTGGCGCTAGTGGCGGCGGGCGTGGCGGTGGACGAGACGGTGGCGCAGGCTAGCGCCGGGACTTTCAGTTTGGACCAGCAGTCTGGGCCAAAATCGCCTGAAGAAGTGGCTAGGACGGTATCGCCGCCCCTATCTGAGCTACTGATTGCCACCAACGCCGACAGCCAGAACCTCTATGCCGAGGCCCTGCTGCGGCACCTGGGACGGGCCGCCAGTCCCGATGTGAGGGGTGCCGCAGCGCTGTGGAACGCTGGCCTGGTGCAGGTGGAGACTACGCTGTCGGCCTTGGGCATCACCGGGGCCTACCAGCTCGCCGACGGCTCTGGGCTATCCCGGCGCAACCTCGTCACCCCAGAAGCCCTGGTGCAGACGCTGCAGGCTATGGCGCAGCACCCCCACGCCGCGGCTTACCAAGCCTCTTTGGCCGTGGCGGGAGAGCGGGGCACCCTGCGATCGCGCTTCCGGGATACGCCTGTGGCCGGGCGGTTCTGGGGCAAGTCGGGGGGCTTGACGGGGGTATCTTCCCTGTCGGGCTATCTCGAACCGCCGGGCTACGCCCCGCTG
>JBHJHJ010000141.1:0-15204 GCA_050330955.1 Elainellaceae cyanobacterium
GTAGCCCAGGTTATCGCCCACCACGGCGCCGCCCGCAGCGCTCGCCAGCACTTTCCAATACTGCAGCTCTCCCGTGCCGGCCAAGAATCCGCCTACGAGGGTAATGGTTTCCCCCGGCAGGGGAATGCCCGCGTTTTCGAGCATGATGCCCAGGGCAATCACCCAGTAGCCGTAGGTTTCCGCCAGCGCCTGCAGGGTTTCAAGTGAGAGTAGCTCCATAGTTGGCCATGCCTCAGGACAATAGCTACAGGATGACCCAGGGCTACCGAAGCCGTCAATTTAGCCGCTCGAAAGGCAGCCAGCCGCCCTATTTTGTGGGGGACTGGTCCGCAGGGGGCTGGGGCAAGACCCCGTTTAGGAAAATGTCCGCAATGCCTTCCGCCATGGCTTTGCGCTGTTCCAGAGAGGCATCCTCCGGCATCAGGGTGCTGTCGCTAAACCCAGCCACGGTGAACATGCCTAGGAACACCTTAGCCACTAGATGGGGATCCATGCGGCGATAAATGCCCCGGTCCATGGCCGTTTCGAAAAAGGCTTCGGTTACCCCCATCATTTTGTCGATCACCTCGACCTGGATGCGATCGCGCAGGTCGGGATGAAATTGCGCCTCCATAAAGCACACCCGCAGCATGTCAGCGTTTTGGTGCAGCCCCATCATGCGGCGCCGCATCACCTGGTCAATGGCCTTATAGCTCCCCATCTCGCTCAGCTCGGTGAGCAAATCCGTCAACAGCTCCACCCAGCCCCGCGTCACCACCTCAAGCAAGATGGCTTTTTTATTCTCAAAGTGTCGAAAGAGGGTGCCCTCGGCAACGCCGGCTGACTGGGCCAGTTCTCGGGTTGTGGTACCCGCGTAGCCTCGGCGGGAAAAGAGCTGTTGGGCTTTATTAATAATACGGGTTTGAACTTCTGCTTCGGTTTTAGGAGGACGATGAAATACTTTCATAGAGTCAGGCGGTGGATTGGGTTAGTCCGCTTCAAGCAGATGAGTTCGCGTCAGCGCATTTAGGTCTGCTATCACAGTGGCAAACAGTCCTAAGCTACACCATGCCTAATTGTCTACCGACTGACTGCCAAATGACGACAATATGATCACATTGTTTACAGTGCTTAAATTTGCGGCAGCATAGAGCACTGTTATGAGTGACTGGCTGCAAGGATAACCATGCATTTAATTCATGCGTTATCGCAGTCAAGGCCTTAAAAAAAGTGGCGCTGCGAAGAGCGCCACCTGAATCCAATTCCATCTAAAGTGAAGCTTCCCTGTCGGTTCAATTCGAGTGGTTACCGAGGTGCCACCGCCTGAACAGTGTTGAGATACAAGCTAGCTCCACTGAGGCAAAAATCTATTAGGTGCTGATGACCAGCGCCTCGCCCTCCTCTTCATAGAGGCAGCTCAGACTGGGGAAGAGAAAGTGGTTTTCCTCCACATACTGAGCCCCAAACAGCCCTTTCTCTGCCCAAAAATACCGATCGGTCGTATGCTCGTTTCGCTTAACAAGCAACACCGCTGGAGGAAGAATTCCTTCAGAGTGGATGAACTTCCGCGCAGCCGTCACTGGCTTATCGTCTCCGCTTTCGATGCTATATTGCGGAACCTGCTCTAGAATCCTGCGACCCTCTAGGCGACGGCGGCTCTTGCGCTTACGTCTTCTTGCCAACCTCCTAACCTCCCATATCAAAACTAGATGTAATCGTGGTTACAAACTAAACCGTCGAAAGTATATCCATTTAATTTTGAAAATTCAACTTCGTTTAATCTTTCTAAACAAATGTGCCATTTTCGGCTATGCGCAGTCCATTAAGCGGAACTGCCGCGTTCACAATTGCCACGATCGCTAGATTGCTGGTCAGCACTAGCGTTTCGCGCAGTATGGCGCCGCTGGCTCCGGGGCACTCCGGCCCAACGTCGGCAGCGTTCTGAGCAAAGCGGCAAAAAAGTTACGAATATAGGCCCAAGGGATGTCCCCAAGCCCCCCTTTCAAATTGGTAGGTTTAACGGAGGGCGATCGCTATAGTTAGCGCTGCTCTGGGGCGCCTCCCCACTGGGTTAAGTTTTGGCCATACTTGGGTAAGCCACATTATCGCTGGTTCTGCTATGTCAATTAGTCCGGAATTTCTAGATCTCTGTCGCGCTCAGCTTAAGCTGCTCGTTCAGGGGCTAGGTGTTTCCTTAGGAATTGTTTATTTGACCGCAGAGGGTCGCTTCGAGGATGGGGCTCCGGCGCTAGACCCCGTTGCTGCCTATCCTGAAACGCTGGCGCGCAGCGCAGGGCGGCTGGCGCTCAGTGCGGCATCCCAGTCGGGTTTTGGTCAAGCGAATTCAGAGGGCAGGCCGCCTCAGGGAAACCGCGATGTCGCCGAGAGTCAGCCTGAATCTGTCTTGATGAGGGTCATAGAGCAAATTGATGTGAGCGCAGAAGGGCCCCTCTCTAACGCGCTATCAGCTCTACCAAATTCGCCCGTAGAAGTCTTTGGCGAGGCCTCCGCTGCTCACTCTGCCAGCGCGGACGCTAGCCTCGAGCCAGTCAGCCACGGCCAAATTGTCATACCGCTGACCTACAGCGATCTAGTGCTCGGGGTGCTGGTGCTCGCCCGCGTCAACCAAACCTGGACAGCCTCCGAGCAGCATCAAGTGGAGCAAGTGGCCCAGACCCTAGCCGCAGGATGTGTGATTGATCGCCGGACCCAGTGGCTCAACCAAAAGCTGCGGGAGCAGCATCTCGCCTACGAGGCGTTCCATCAGCAGCAGGACAACATGCTGGATACGCTGCTGCACCAGCTCCGAAATCCGCTTACGGCGGTTCAGACCTTTGGGAAGCTGCTGCTAAGGCGCGTGCAGCCAGGGGATACGAATCGCTCAGCGGCGGAGGGGATCGTGCGGGAAAGCGATCGCATTCGGCTGCTGCTGGAGCAATTTGACCAGGTGATGGCCCCCATGCCGCTGACGCTTCCCGGCTCTTCAGGGGATGACGCTGTAGCGTCCGGTCTTGATGCTGGCAGTCTTGATGCTGGCAGTCTAAATACAGTAGACATCAATGCTGCGGCTATGAACGCCACTCCACCGGAAGGTGTCAGCAGCAGTACCGTGTCCTCTTCCCAAGTGTTGACCGGCGGCGCCCTAGCGCTGGCGCCGCTCAGCCTCGACGCGGTGCTCGAACCGCTGCTGCTGACCATTACCGCCATCGCTCAAGAGCGCCAAATCAGCCTCCACACAGACCCCGCCGAACCGAGGCACGCACCCCGCGTCCTAGCCGATGCCGGTGCCCTGCAGGAGGTACTCAGCAATCTGTTGGACAATGCGGTTAAGTACACCCCAGAGGGCGGATACGTTGAGGTGCGCACTGGGCTGTCCCAAGGCGAAATGCAGACGATCTTGATTGCAGATACAGGCCCCGGCATTCCGCTAGAGGACCGGCAGCATCTCTTCGAGCGCCACTTCCGGGGGGTGCAGGCCGAGGGAGACATCCCGGGTACGGGGCTGGGGCTTGCGATCGCCCAAGAGCTGGTGCAGCAGATGGACGGCGTGCTGCAGGTCTACAGCCCGGCGCGGGAAAGCCAGATGCTCTCCCCAAACTACCCCAGCCACGAGGCCGGAACTGCGATCGTGCTCCAGCTTCCCTCGGCTTAGGGATCAATCCTTAGGCCTCAACCAGCGCCAGGATTTTTTGGGCGATCGCCTCGTCGACTGGCGTCACCGACAGCCGGTTTCCCCGCCGCAGGATGAGTAAATCTTCGTCGGTGAAGTGCTGCCGCAGGGTGTCCAGGGTCAGAACTTCGGGAAAAGCTCGCTCGAACTTCACCCGCACCGTCTGCCAGCGCGGATCCTCTGGGGTAGATTTGGGGTCGTAGTAGGGGTTGGCCGCGTCAAACTGGGTCGGGTCTACCACCTGGGCCTCGGTGACGGTCATCAGCCCCGCAATGCCGGGTGGCTTAGTGTTGGAGTGGTAGAAAAAAGCGCGATCGCCCGGCGCCATCTCCCGCAGGAAGTTGCGGGCCTGGTAGTTTCTGACGCCGTCCCACAGGGTTTCCTGGTCAGCTTCTAGGTCCGAAATGCCGTAAACGCTGGGTTCAGACTTCATTAACCAGTACATAGGCCTTGCGCAATGCTTCAAGTTTATTGTGCTGCATCGCTGGCCTCATCGCTGATTTCATCACGAGTCCTGTCGCTGGTCTCGAGGTGAACCTCATCGCTGGTGCCGTTCGGAAAGGCGTGCGGCGATTCAAACCCGTGGTCAATGTCCTCGTAAGACCACTCACTGGCGCCCTCCGCTGAAGCTTCCTTAGCTTTATAGGAAGGCTCAACCTGCCTGATCTGAACCTGGTGGAGTCGCGGCCCATCCATGGAGATTACCGTCATTTCCCAAGGACCGATTTGCAGCACTTCTCCCAAGGACGGGATTTTTTGCAGGTGGTGAATCAAAAAGCCGCCCAGGGTTTGATAGTCATCTGCAGTGGGGAGCGACATGTCCAACAGCTCATTGACCTCCTCTAGATCAAGCTGCGCCTGAACTAAGTAGGTCTGATCCCCCAGCAGCCGCACCGGCGAATCTTCCTCGCTCTCCATTTCGATGGCGCCACCAATGATTTCAGCGGTCAGATCCTGAATCGTAATCAGGCCAGCGGTGCCGCCAAATTCATCCACCACCATCACCATTGGCTGCCCCGATCGCTGCATCAGCTGCAGCAGCTCGTGCAGCGGCATGGATTCTGAGACAAATCGGGCGGGCTTAATCCAGGCGCCAATGCCGCTGTCAAAGGTGAGGCCGCCCTGCACTAGGGGCTGAGCCAAGTCTTTAAAATGGAGAATGCCGCTGATGTCGTCCAGCGATTCCCCCATAACGGGGTAGCGGGAGTAGCCATTGGCGCTAACTTCGTTAAGTACCTGATACAGGTCCGCGTCTGCCGGCAGGGCCACGACGCTGGTGCGGGGCACCATCACCTCGCCCACGGTCACATCCCCAAATTCGATGGCGTTGCTCAGCAGCTCGCGTTCGTCAGCTTCGAGGCCTGTGGACTCGGTGGAGGTGCTGATGATCAGCTGCAGCTCTTCCGGGGTGAGGCGGCTGGACAAACTTTCCAGCTGGTAGGGAATGCCCAGCAGCCGCAGGAGCCACCGGGTGGACTGGTTGAGCACCCAAATGAAGGGGTTGAAGCACCGCGCGATCGCCATACTGGGGGGTGCTAGTAGGCGAGCCAGGCGCTCAGCGTCAATCAGGGCGACGGATTTAGGGCACAGCTCCCCTAGCACAATCTGCAGATAGGCCACCCCAATAAACGCCAGGGGAATGCTGACGGTGTGGGCGATCGCCTCTGGGGCATTAGGAAACGACCGCTGCAGCAGCTCGTCAATGGGATGGGCTAAGGTGTTTTCGCTGATCCAGCCTAGGGCTAGGCTAGAGAGGGTGATGCCAAGTTGGGTAGTGGAGAGCAGCCGCTCGATACTGCGCTGCAAAGATTGCACCATCTTCGCCTGCACGTCTCCAGCGGATGCAAGTTGGCTGATGCGCGATCGCCGTACATAGACAATCGAAAATTCCGCTGTGACAAAAAAGGCGTTGATGGCAATCAAAACCGCGATCGCCAGCAGCCTGAAAAGGGTATCCGACAGCGATAGGGGCGCTCTATCATTCACTAGCAGGCTAGTCGCTAGCGGCCCTAAACCTGGAGCCAGCATGGGGTTTGTGCCGTAAAAAACAGGAGGTGACGCGGCTCAACGAGAGGCCACAGGGGCAGACGCACAGTGCTGATGGTGCACCGCTGACGCCTACTGGGGAAGCGGCGTCGCTGTACCATTCATCCGGGCCGTGATGTCTTCAAGAATAGCTTCTTCAGACACAAACACCATCTTCTCCCGCTTACTGTTGCTGCTGTCCTCCTCAAGGCGATTGGGACGCATATCGGGCTGCGTGATGCCCTGTAGGGCCGATCGCCCCAGTGTATATCCCCAGAGGCCGCTGACAACGGTTGCCCCCGCCATCAGCGACAAAAATAGGAATGTAAAGGCAATCATCGGATCAATTCGCATGGTGGTCGCAGGTGGGCTCGCGATAAGGGGTTCGCGATAGACAATCTAAAATTTCAGGCTAATATAGAGTTTAATTCTACCCAGGGTTGGCCGAGCGGATGAGGCAGCGAACTCATAATTCGCCTTAGGCAGGTTCGATTCCTGCACCCTGGATTTAGCCCCCGGCTACCAAAGCGCTGGAACTGGGCCAGACGGAACTGGGCGAGGTGGTGCAGGGATAGGCTGGTTCAAAGGTGCGTTGATGAACACATCCTCTTCCACGATGGGAGATGTGAGGATGGTGCTGGCGTAGGGATTGGGCAAGTCGGGGGTGCGGATGGGCACGCTGGCGATCGCCTGCTGCTGAAGGACGGTTTCGTAGACCTCGTGAACTGCCCTACCGTCCTGCGTGATTTCAACATCCGGAAAGCCAGCGCCTATTAGGAAGCTGATCTGGCGGGCGATGCTGCGGTTGTTAAAGAAGATCTCATCGTGGGAGAAAAAGGCATCCTCAAACTCGTCTTGAATTGAGCCTTCTAGCTCTTGTCCGACAGCCTGCTCGCACAGCGCCATCGGAGATACAACTAGGGCCAAAAGGCTAGCCCACTTAGCCACCTGAGTCAGCGTAAATTTGATTTTCATAGGTTTAGCTTCTCCGTTAAGTCATTGTGCAGCGATAGGTGCAGCGCTAATTTGGCAGTTTTAATACTTCGACCCTTAGCCTTAATAATTAACATAGGCGACAGCATTTCAGTCAACATACCCTCAAAGTTGCTCATTTAGATACCCCCCTTGTGGGATTTTGAGCCACAACGTTAACCCGCTAACGCCATTGGAACTGCTGTTGCCGGCATCACTTTATGAAAAGTACAGTATGAATCCTCTTCCAGATCCCCAGCCCTCTGCCTCAAATCTCCAGCCCAGCTCTCCGGCAGCGTCCTCGGCCCGGCAGCGCCTGCTCTCGCTAATCTGTGAGGCTGCTTACCAAGAGGGGGAATTCACCCTCTCATCAGGCCAGCGCAGCCGCTACTACATCAACGGCAAGCAGGCGACCCTCCATCCCCAGGGCGGGCTGTTGGTGGGCCAAGTTCTGCTGCCCATGATTCCCCAGGCGGCGGTGGCGGTGGCGGGGTTGACCCTGGGGGCCGATCCCATCGTGACTGCCGTCAGCGTAGTGGCTGCCACCCAGGGGCGATCGCTAGCGGCTCTGATTGTGCGCAAAGAGGCCAAGGGCCACGGCACCCAAGCCTACATCGAAGGGCCAACCCTTCCGGAGGGTAGCCCCGTGGTGGTGTTAGAAGACGTTGTGACAACTGGGCAATCTGCCCTTAAAGCGGTGACTCGACTGCGGGAAGCAGGTTATCGTGTGGAGCAGGTGATATCCCTGGTTGATCGCCTTCAGGGTGGGGCTGAGCTCTACCGTGAGCACGATTTAGCGTTTCAGGCCGTCTTCTCGATTGAGGAAATTCAGGCCGAGTGGCGACGCACGCGCAGCGCGTAGGTTTTTCCAGCGATACTCTCTAGCGACAGCTTTACTAGCCACAGCTTTTCCGCAACAATTTCTAGCGATTACAGATTAGCGACACAGGCCAGCGATACAGATTAGCGAGACAGATGACTAAGACGCGCCGAAATCAGACCCATCAAATTCTAGGAGCTGTCCCTGGGCTGACCGGCTGCCGCAGGGCAGCAGCGGCACTATTGGCGATAGGGCTGTCGGCTGTGGGCCAGCCCGCACTGGGCCAATCATCAGAAATAGTGGCAGCGCCTGGTCAATCGGCTGCCGCTTTACCCGCTCCGCCCCCCCTCAGCCCGCGCTACCCCAGTGATGCCGGTTTCCTGCTGCCCCCCCGTCCTCTTTTCCCCGAGATCCAGTCCACCGAGCTGCGGCTGGTGCTGCGAATCAGCGATCGCCGTGTCTATGTCTACCGGGGGGATAAGGTGGAGGTCAGCTACCCGGTGGCCGTCGGCAAGGCGGGCTGGGAAACTCCCACCGGCAGCCACGAGGTGATCGCCATGATTGAAAACCCGAGCTGGGAGAACCCCTTCACCGGGGACGTGATCCCCGCCGGGCCGGACAATCCCCTGGGGGAGCGCTGGATTGGCTTTTGGACCGATGGCAGAAACTTTGTGGGTTTCCACGGGACACCGAATGAGGGCTCCGTGGGCCGCGCCGCCTCCCACGGCTGCGTCCGCATGTATAACCGCGATATTCGCGAGCTGTTTACCGTGGTGGCTATGGGCACCCCCGTCGTTGTGGAACCGTAGCCCATGGTAGATCAGGCCGCACCTTACTTATTTCCCGACAGCTTTTGCTGGGGCACCGCTACCTCCGCCTACCAAATCGAGGGGGCGATCGCCGCAGACGGGCGCACCCCTAGCGTCTGGGATACCTTCAGCGCGCAGCCCGAACGCGTCCTCAACGGCGACACTGGCGCAGTGGCCTGCGACCACTATCACCGCTACCCCGACGACATCGCCCTGATGGCCAAGCTGGGGGTGCGGCACTATCGCTTTAGCCTCTCCTGGAACCGCATTTTGCCGGAAGGGCGGGGAGCGGTGAATGAGGCCGGCGTGGACTTCTATCGCCGTCTCGTAGATGCCCTGCTCGACCACGGCATCACCCCCCACGCCACCCTGTTCCACTGGGACAGCCCCCAGTCCCTTGAAGACGAGTACGGCTCTTGGCGCAGCCGCCAGATGGCCCACGACTTCGCCGACTACGCCACGGCGGTGGTGACCCGGCTGGGCGATCGCATCACCCACTGGATGACGATCAACGAAATTTCCTGCTTTACCCACATGGGCTACGGCATTGGGACGCCGCCTCACGCGCCCGGCACCGTCGTTCAGCGCCCCAAAGACGTGTGGCAAACTTCCCACCACGCCCTGCTGGCCCACGGTTTGGGCGCCCAGGCTATCAGAGCCGCCTCCCCTCAGCCCTGCTCTGTAGCCCTGGTAGATAACTTTGCGGTGCCGGTGCCGCTAACGGAGACCAAAGCGGACATCGAGGCGGCGCAGCAGGCCTTTCCCCTGCTGTGGTCCAACGGCGGCATCATCGTCCCGGCACTGACGGGGCAATACAGCCCTGAACTGCTGGAGCAGCTTGGCGACGAGGCACCGGACATTCAACCTGGGGACTTAGAGACCATCCATCAGCCCCTCGACGCCCTAGGCATCAACGTCTACTCCGGCGTCTACGTCCAGGCGGTGGCCGATCGCTACCGGGTACTGCCCTTCCCGCCCGGCTACCCCCGACTGCACATGCCCTGGCTACAGCTCATGCCTGACGTGCTCTACTGGGCGGTGCGCCATGTAGGGGAGACCCTGAAGCGCCCCGACCTGCCCCTGCTGATTACCGAGAACGGCTGCGCTGCCCAGGACGAAGTCACCGAAAAGGCGGGCGGCGAGGCGGAAGTGCTCGACAGCGATCGCATCCTCTACCTGCGCACCGCCCTTAGAGCGGCCCACCGCGCCATCGAGGAGGGCTACCCGCTGCAGGGCTACTTTGCCTGGAGCCTGCTGGACAACTTTGAGTGGGCCTACGGCTACGATCGTCGCTTTGGCCTCATCTATATGGACTACGCAACGCAGGAGCGCTTGCCCAAGGCCAGCTACCACTGGTACCGCGAATGCATCCGCCAGGGGCGGGTGGTTTAGCCATCAAGCCCATCTAGACGTGCTATGCTAGAGCTGACTCGGACCCATGCGGTTACAACGCCCAAACCTTGTCAGGACCGGAAGGTAGCAGCAATACGGGATGCTTGTAACAGGCGTGGTCTCCGGGTCTCTTGCGTATGAGCGACCTACTCATCACGGTACGCCATCGATTTTTGAAATTGGGACGCCAGTCAGGCGATATTGCAAGGAGTCACCATGCCCGGTCTGGGGGATTTAGTACAGCGCGCATTTTATCTCGGGGTTGGCATGGCGTCCTACGCGGGCGAAAAGGCCGGCAAGACCCTGGCCGACCTGCGTGTTCAGGCCCAGAAGATCGCGGATGAAATGGTGGAGCGGGGCGAAATCACCGCAGAAGAGGCGCGCCGGCTGGTGGACGAAATGGTGCGCAGAGCCCAGGTGAGCGACGGCCAAAGCCAGAAGTCGGGGGAGATTACGGTAGAGGTCGATGCCCAAGCCGCTGAACCCCGCCCCATCGAAATTACCGATGACGATGACGATGTCTCCGATTTGCGTCAGCAGGTTGACAAACTTCAAGATGAGCTGCGTCGCCTAAAGCGCGAGCAATAGGCCCACAATCACATCCCCTCACTACGTACATTCAACCGCTTTATGGACGATTGGTTTGAAGAACTGAACCGCGCCGTGGATACCATGCGGCAAGACCTAGAAATGCTATTTCGAGAGGCGACCGATGCCGCCACCGAGTTCACCGACTCAGTGATGCAAGTGTCTGAAGCCGTGGGTGAACAGGTGCAGACCACCCTGCTCACCGAAGCTGAGCAGGTGGTGGAGCTGATTATTGACCAGGTGGACGAGTGGCTAACGCCGGGGTATATTTCCCTCGACATCAACCTCTACTGGGACCCAGATGCAGATGAGCCCTGGGTAGAGCGGGTAACCCCGAGCGCCAGCCGCCACCCCGCCTGCGTAGGCTGCAAGCATTACCACGGGCGCGTCTACAACAATAATCTGCTGGTCTGCGGCATGCATCCCTATGGGTGGGAGGGTGAAGATTGCCCCGATTGGGAGCGCAAGGTGATTGGGTAGGCACCCAGCGAGCCTCAGCCCTCTAAACACCGCACCGAGTCAGCAATGAGCGCTGACACAAACGTCTTGTAGCCCACTGTCTCGAACAGAACCACCACCTTATCCGCTTCGTAGCGCAGCACCTGCCCTTTGCCAAAGCTGGTGTGAATGATGGTGCTCGACAGCGGAAAGGGTTGAGGGTAGTCTGCTTCGTCTTGCCCCTGGCTGCGATCGCAGTTGTCGCAGTTGCCGCAGGGCGCCTCAAAAGCCTCCCCAAAGTAGCTGAGGATATGCTGACGGCGGCAGCTCTGGGTTTCGGCATAGCTCCGCATCATGTGCAGCCGCGATCGCTCAAAGGTTTTGCGGCGCTCTTGGGCGGTCATCGCCAGATCGACAAACTGGTCTAATTCTTCCTCGACGTCTTCCTCATCCTCTGCCGCCAGCGCCTCGCTAAGCACCACTTCGCCATTAGCCTGCTGCTCAATCGCCCCAACGGCCTCTAGGTGATTTAATGCGGTGGCGAGCTTGCCCTGAGATAGGCCAGACGCCTTTCGCAGCGTGGCCACGGACAGTGCCTGCTCACTCTCTTGAACCTCTTCAGCGATCGCCTCTAGGGCCTCCTCATCGACGCGGCCCCCCGCCGCAAAGAATCGCTGCAGCTTCAGGTCATCGGGGTGGTAAAACAGCTTGGCTCTGGCGGGCTCCCCGTCGCGTCCGGCCCGGCCAATCTCCTGGTAGTAGGCGTCTATGGAGCCGGGGATGTCATGGTGGAAGACGAACCGCACGTTGGGCTTGTCGATGCCCATGCCGAAGGCGGTGGTGGCCACAATCACCTCCAGCTTGTCTGTTAGGAACTGGGACTGGGTCGCTTCGCGGTCGGCGTCGCCCATGCCCGCGTGGTAGGCCGCCGCCTTCAGCCCCGCCTCCTGCAGGCGCAAAGCGATCGCCTCGGCCGCTTTGCGGGTGGCGACGTAGACGATGCCGGGCAAGTCAGCCTGGGCGATCGCCTCGATTAAACTGGGCTGTTTCTCCCCCTCGTCGTAAAACCGCTGGGCGTCTAGGTGAATGTTGGGGCGATCAAAGCCCCGAATCACTTCCATCGGGTCTTGCAGCCGCAGCCGCTCCACGATTTCTCGGCGCACTAGGGGGGATGCGGTGGCGGTTAGGGCCAGCACCGTCGGGCGACCCAAGGCCTCAATCACGCCATCTAGCTCCAGGTAGTCGGGGCGAAAGTCGTGACCCCATTCGCTAAGGCAGTGGGCCTCGTCCACCACAAATAGGGAAGGCTTCACGGTTTTGAGTCGCGCTATGGTCTCCGGGTTGGCGAACTGCTCCGGGGCCAGAAATACGAACTCCAGCTCTCCCGCCGCCAACTGCTCAAACACCTGCTCCCGCTCAGTCTTGTTCAGCGTAGAATTCAGCACGGCGGCCTTGACGGTGCCCAAGGCCGCGATCGCCCGCACCTGGTCCTGCTGTAAGGCAATCAGCGGTGAAACCACCAGCGTCGGCCCCGGCAGCCGCAGCGCGGCAATTTGATAGATGGCGGACTTGCCCGAGCCCGTGGGCATCACCCCTAAGGTGTCGCGCTCTGCCAGCACCGCCTCCAGCACCTCCCGCTGGCCGGGGCGCAGCCCGTCGTAGCCAAACACCTGCTGAGCAATCTGCTCAGCCACCTGCAGCATTCCATCGGAATCAATCATGTTTCAATTTAGAAGAATTAGCGTGGTTTTGTCGCTCAAGCCCAGGCTAGAGCGCCCAGTTAAGCTTCGACAGCAGCAGTAGCACCAGCACCACTAGCCCTAAAGATCGCCGAAAGTAGTTGACGCCCTGAAACAGCTCCATCCAAGCCCAGGTAAACAGCGCTCCGAACGCTAGGGTCTCCAAAAAAATCTCAACGTTGCCGCCCGTAGGCAGTAGATTGATGCCTGTGGCGACCAGCCAAACGAGCAGCGGTGGGTTGGGCGGCTGGGCAATGACGATACTGCCGGTTTCGTCTCGGAAGGTGCGATCGAAGAACGTTGTTTCCATGAGCTGCACGAGGTTAACTGTTCTTTAGTATTAGAGCCCCGCACAGTAGGCTTAGTCTTCCCCTGATGGTCAGGAATAAGACTTGGCGGGGGTCTCGCTTAAAGGAAACTCAAGACAAGACGCGCTTTGTGCTTGCGCCTGAATCTTTCTACCAGAGTCAAATAAACTGAACCTGTAGCGAAAAAAGCGACACTTAGAGGCGATCGCCTATGTTTGAAGCATTTATCTCCTACTCCCGGCGCGACAAGGCTTTTGTTCAAAAGCTTTGCGCCGCCCTCAGCCAGCAAAACCGCGACGTCTGGGTCGACTGGCAAGACATTCCGCTGACGGCGGACTGGCGGCAGGAAATTTACGAGGGCATCGACGCCGCCAACAGCTTTATCTTCGTCATCAGCCCCGACTCGGTGGCGTCGGCAGTCTGCGCAGAAGAGCTGCAGCGGGCGATCGCCCACAATAAGCGGCTGGTGCCCGTCGTCCACCGCGAGGTTCCCCCCGACAAGGTTCCCCCCGAGCTGGCCAAGCTCAACTGGATTTTCTTTCGAGCAGCCGATAGCTTTAGCGCCGCATTTTCAGCCCTCACCGCCGCCCTCGACACCGATCTCGACCACGTCAAGACCCACACCCGGCTGCTGACCCGCGCCGTAGAGTGGGACAAAGGTCAAGAGAGTAGCCTGCTGCTGCGGGGCAATGACCTGAAGCGGGCGGAAGACTGGCTGGTGTACGGGGCCGGGAAAGCGCCCGAGCCCACCCCCCTGCAGTGGCGCTACGTGAGGCGCAGCCGTCGGGCGGAGATCGGGCGTCAGCGGAGGATTCTCGTGGGCGTGATTATCGCCGCCGCCATTTCCCTAGTGCTGGCGATCGCTGCTAGCGTGGGCTGGATGGAAGCCAACCAGCAGCGCACCGTGGCGGAGCAAGAGGTGATTCGGGCCGAAAGCAAGACCGCGCAGCTGCTCTCATCATCGAAGCGAGGGTTCGAGGCCCTGACGACGGCGCTTGGGGCAGGGCTGAAGTTTGAGGCCCTCGGGCGGGAAAACGATACGCTGTCAACCATTGTGACCAATGCCCTAGCCGAAGCCGTCTATGACGTGCGAGAGCGAAACCGCTTTGACGACCACGGCGGCGAAGTCAATGGGGTAATCTGGAGCCCCGATGGTCAAACCATCGCCTCGGCAAGCGCCAACGGCACCATTATGCTGCGAGGTCCGAGGGGGGAGCAGCGGCTGGCCCTAGCAGGTCACACTGGTGCTGTGCATACCGTGGCGTTCAGCGCCGATAGCCAGGAGATTGCCTCTGCCAGCGCCGACGGCACCGTGAAGCTGTGGCAGCGAGACGGCTCCCTGCTGCAAACGCTAGAGGGCCACAGTGGCGCGGTGCATTCCGGCTCCTATAGCCCCTTCTTGCAGGAGATCGCAACTGCGTGCGCCGACGGCACCGTGAAGCTGTGGCTGCGAGACGGCTCCCTGCTGCAAACCCTCACCGGCCCTGGCGGCGCTGTACGAGACGTCAGCATCAGCCCCGACGGCAACTTAATCGCTGCCGCTGTCGGAAACCAAATTCAGCTTTGGCGCCGGGACGGACAGCCGCTTACCACCATGCTGGATCAAGACCAGCCCTTGACCAGCGTGACCTTTAGCCCCGACGGCCAGCGGCTCGCCGTCACCAGCGAAGGCGGCACCATCCAGCTACTAACCCTCAACGGCACTGTACTAGCGACCCTCGCCCAGGACAGCGCCGTGTATCGGATTCGCTTCAGCCCCAGCGGAGAGGCGATCGCCACGGCGGGCGGTGACGCCCTCGTCAAACTTTGGAACCTGGACGGCACCCTGCTTCAGACCTTCTACGGCCACGAGCGGGGGGTATACGACCTCAGCTTCAGCCCTGATGGAAAGGCGATCGCCTCCGCCAGCGCTGACGGCAGCGTCCGCGTGTGGCAGCGCGACGGCGCTTTCTCTTGGCGGTTCCACGGCCACCAAGGAGATGTGTACAACGCCACCTTTAGCCCTGACGGGGAGACCATTGCCTCGGTGGGGGCCGATAGGGTGGTGCGGCTGTGGCAGCGCGACGGCACTCCTCTTGCGCCCCTCACAGGTCACGGCGATCTGGTTCATGAGGTGGCCTTTAGCCCCGACGGTCAAACCATTGCCTCCGCCAGTTGGGACGGCACCGCCAAGCTCTGGAGCCGGGAGGGCGCCCTGCTCTCGACCCTGACGGGCCACACCGGGCGCGTGTATGGCGTCACCTTTAGCCCCGACGGGGAACTGCTGGTCACCACCGGAGCAGACAACACCCTCAAGCTGTGGAACCGCAGCGGCCAGCTCCTAAAGACGCTGCAGGGGCACACGGACGAAGTTCACAACGTTAGCTTTAGCGCCGACGGCAAATTTATGGTGTCGGCCAGCCACGATCGCACCGTGAAGCTCTGGGGCCGCGACGGCAGCCTGCTTAAAACCTTTACAGGACAC